>NZ_VOBM01000007.1:0-199131 GCF_008370005.1 Pseudomonas sp. ANT_J28 | reverse complement strand
ATCCCGAACTCAGCAGTGAAACGATGCATCGCCGATGGTAGTGTGGGGTTTCCCCATGTGAGAGTAGGTCATCGTCAAGATTAAATTCCGAAACCCCTATCTGCGTATGCAGGTAGGGGTTTTGTTTTGTCCGCAGGAAAGTGGCTTCAGCTACAGCACAAATTTGCACAGTTATTTTCGATCCATGACACTAGAATGGGTCCAACTTTTTCGGAGGCCAGAGCCTTTATGCCAGATCCGGTTGACACCCCAGGGCTGTCAGAATTACCGCTGGACGACTTGGTAGCGTGTCATGAGTGCGACTTGCTGATGCGCAAGCCCGAACTCGCCCATGGCGAGAAAGCCCTTTGTCCGCGCTGCGGCTACGAGCTCTACGCCCATCGGCATAACGTCGTACAGCGCAGTCTCGCCCTGGTTATCGCCGCTTTGTTGTTGTATATCCCGGCGAACTTTTTACCCATCATGCAGCTCCATCTACTCGGGCAGTCATCGCGTGACACCGTCTGGACTGGTGTTGTTGGCCTGTTCGATACCGGCATGCAGGGCGTAGCAGTCGTGGTGTTTCTCTGCAGCATGGGAATCCCGCTGCTCAAGTTGCTTTGCCAACTGGTTGTGCTGCTGAGTATCCGTTTTGATATCGGACGTAGTTACGGCCTGTTGCTTTATCGCATTTATCACCATTTACGCGATTGGGGGATGCTCGAGGTCTACCTCATGGGCGTACTGGTAGCGATCGTCAAACTGGCAGATATGGCAGCAATTACCGTCGGGCTTGGCCTGGCGTGCTTTATCGGTTTGTTGTTGGTTCAGGTCTGGTTGGAGGTAGTGATGTCACCCCATCAGATCTGGCAGGCTTTATCAGGAGAGGATGCCCATGCGGGCGATTGATGCAGGCATTCTGATTTGCGCCGAATGCCATGAATTGAACAAGCAGGAAGCCGACACCGACGAACAGGTCTGCACCCGTTGCGGTGCGCTGGTTCACGCCCGTCGTCCGAACAGTGTGATGCGTACCTGGGCGTTGCTGGTTACCGCCGCGGTTCTCTACATCCCGGCCAACGTGTTGCCGATCATGACCGTCAGCTCACTGGGGCAGGGCGATCCCAGCACCATCATGTCCGGTGTGATCCAGTTGGTTCAGCACGGCATGATCCCCATCGCCGCCGTGGTTTTTATTGCCAGTATTCTGGTACCAACGTTCAAATTGGTGGGCATCGCATTGCTGCTGTTTTCCGTGCAGCGCCGCCAGCCACTGTCGGCTCGCCAACGCATTTGGATGTACCGCTTTATTGAGTTCATTGGCCGCTGGTCAATGCTCGATATTTTTGTGATCGCCATCCTGGTGGCGGTTGTGAATTTCGGACGGCTTGCCAGCGTCGAAGCCAATCTTGGCGCCATCGCTTTCGCCAGTGTGGTGATTCTGACGATGCTTGCCGCAGTAACTTTCGATCCCCGACTGATTTGGGATAACACGGAGTCGGACGACGACCATGACTGATTTGCCTACAGCAAAAACCCGACCTGCCTCGAACTGGTCAGCCATTTGGGTGTTGCCCCTGATCGCCCTGATCATCGGCGGCTGGCTCGGCTGGCGTGCTTACAACGAGACCGGCATCGAGATTCAGGTGCGTTTCGAAAGTGGTGAAGGCATTCAGGCCAAAAAGACCGAAGTCGTTTACAAAGGCATGTCGGTGGGTAAGGTAAAGACCCTCAAGCTCGATGACGAAGGCAACTCCAAAGGCGTGATCGCCACCGTCGAAATGAACAAGGACGTGGAGCCATACCTGCGGACCAGTACCCGTTTCTGGCTGGTCAAGCCGAGCGTGACACTGGCCGGCATCACTGGCCTGGAGACGCTGGTCTCGGGTAATTACGTGGCGATAAGCCCGGGCGAGGGCGAGCCGACTCGCAAGTTCAAAGCCTTGGCCGAAGAGCCGCCACTTTCAGACGCCCAGCCCGGTTTGCACCTGACCATCAAGGCTGATCGCCTCGGCTCGCTGAACCGCGGCAGTCCGGTGTTCTACAAGCAGATCAAGGTTGGCCAGATCAAAAGCTACTTGCTCTCTGAAGACCAGAGCACGGTTGAGCTCAAAGTCTTCATCGAGCCAACCTACGCCAAACTGGTGCGCAAACACACACGTTTCTGGAACGCCAGCGGCATCAGCATCGACGCCAACCTGTCGGGTGTGAAAGTGCGCAGCGAGTCCCTTGCGAGCATCGTCGCCGGTGGTATCGCGTTCGCCACGCCGGAAAACCGCAAGGACAGTCCGCCCACCGATCCGAGTCTGCCGTTCCGTCTCTACGAAGATTTTGATGCGGCCGCTGCCGGCATTCGGGTCAAGGTCAAACTCAGCGATTTCGAAGGCTTGCAGGCCGGTCGCACACCGGTGATGTACAAAGGCATCCAGGTCGGCAATCTGAAAGCGCTGAGGATCGATCCGGATCTGTCTGGCGCCACCGCCGAACTGACCCTCGATCCATTAGCCGAGGACTACCTAGTCCAAGGCACTCAGTTCTGGGTGGTCAAGCCGTCGATCTCGCTGGCGGGAATCACCGGCCTGGAAGCTCTGGTCAAAGGTAACTACATCGCCGTGCGCCCAGGTGACAAAGGCGCAGCGCCGCAGCGCGAGTTCGTGGCCCGGGCCAAGGCGCCGCCGCTGGATCTGCGTTCCCCGGGCCTGCATCTGGTGTTGTTCACAGAGAACCTGGGTTCGCTGGAAGTCGGCAGCCCGATTCTCTACAAACAGGTCAAGGTCGGTTCGGTCCAGAGCTATCAGTTCTCACGCACCAAAAAGCAGTTGGTGATTGGTGTACACATCGAGAAGGAATACGAAGGTCTGGTCAACGCCTCGACACGGTTCTGGAATGCCAGCGGCATCACGCTCACAGGTGGACTGACCGGCGGCATCCAGGTCAAAAGTGAGTCGCTGCAAAGCCTGATGGCTGGTGGTATCGCCTTCGAAACCCCGCAAGCGAATGCGCCATTGCAGAAACGTATTCCACGTTTCCGTCTGTTCGCCAACCATGACGAGGCCAACCAAAAAGGCACCGTGGTAATGATCAGGGTTGATCGCGCCGACGGCTTGCGCAGCGGCACGCCGATTCGATTCAAAGGCCTGGATGTCGGCAAGATTGAAGACGTCGACCTCAGCGATGACCTGCAATCGGTGCTGCTGACGGCACGAATCACAGAAGTGCCAGAGCGTATCGCTCGGGTGGGCAGTCAGTTCTGGGTCGTCAAACCTGAACTGGGTCTGATCAAGACGTCCAACCTCGAAACGCTGGTCACAGGCCAATACATCGAAGTGCAACCGGCCGCGAAAAACCTCGGCCCGCAGAAGAACTTCGTGGCCCTGGCCAATCCGCCGGAAACCGCTAAACAAGAAGCCGGTTTGAGTCTGGTGTTGAGCGCTGCCCGCCGTGGTTCGCTGAAAACAGGTGTGCCGGTCACCTATCGCGAAATCACCGTAGGCAAGGTGACAGGCTATGAGCTCGGCCAGACGGCGGACCGTGTGTTGGTGCACATCCTGATTGAGCCAAAGTACGCGCCGTTGGTGCGCAGCGGCACGCGTTTCTGGAACTCCAGTGGTTTTGGCTTTGATTACGGCTTGTTCAAAGGTGCGACGATACGGACCGAATCGCTGGAGACGCTGATTCAGGGCGGTATCGCTTTCGCCACGCCGGACGGCGAGCGCATGGGCAGTCCGGCGCGAGCTGAGCAAACATTCCCGCTGTTCGATAAGTTCGAAGACGAATGGCTGACCTGGGCGCCGAAGATTTCAATCGGCAAGTAAGCCCAAAACAACAGGCATGAAAAAGGCCGCGATCCATTGGATCGCGGCCTTTTTTATTGCTGTCGATTAACGAAAATCAGACGGCATCCAGCTCCGGTTCATCTAATTCAACGGGAACGGCAGCCTTCACTTCATCGTGACGACGAATGTACTTCCAGTCCGCCTCGTCGATGTAGATCCCGTTCGGCCCGCTGCCACCTTCCAGGTCAATCGCAACACTGGCGCAGACCTGCGGCTTCACACTCGCCAGGATTGGCACGAAGCCCAGTTGCAGACTGGTTTCCAGCAACGCTGCCTGGTTCTTCTCGTCAATGTCCGCTGCCTCGTCGAGGTAGTACGGCAGGCGCACGCGACCGGCCTGGTCACGGTCCATCAAGTGCAGCAACAAGTACATGTTGGTCAGCGCCTTGATGGTCATCGTGGTCCCGTTGGATGCCGCTCCGTCGATGTCGGTGTGGATAACCGGCTGGCCGTTGACCTTGGTGATCTCGAACGCAAGTTCGAACAAGTCCTTGAGGCCGAGCTGGTTGTGGTTAGCCGCCACCAGCCGCGCCAGGTATTCCTTGGCTTCTTCGTTCTTGTTGTCCTGATCGGCGCTTTGGCTCAGGTCGAAGACCGAAAGGGTTTCGCCTTCTTCATACTGGCCGGCGCTATGGATGATCTGGTCGATGTGCTTGAGCGCTTCCTTGTTCGGTGCCAGGACGATGCGGAAGCTTTGCAGGTTGGAGACCTGACGTTTGTTGATCTCGCGGTTGAACAGCGCCAGTTGATGCTCAAGGCTGTCGTAGTCGCTGCGGATGTTGCGCAGGGTCCGGGCGATGTCGGTAACCGCCGCACGACGGGCCTTGCCAAGGGTCAGTGCTTCGTCGGTACGGTGCGCGTACGCATTGATCAGCAGTTGCAGGCGACGCTCCATATCGTCTTCGCTGTCGAACTTGGCCACGCCTTTGAGGCGGACCTGAGCGTACAGCGCCTCGATCTGACCATCGCTGCGCTGCAAACCCTGCCAGCTGTCCTGATAGTCATTGAGCAACGGCAGCAGGTTGTCCATGGAGTCGTCGATCAGGTCCATGAACGGCGTACCGAACGGCAGGTCTGCAGGCAGCAGCTGACGGCGGCGCAGGGCGTCGTCGAGGGTGCGTTGCTTGGCTTCCATGTCGCCGATCTGCCGGCCGACCAGTTGCAGCTTGGCCGACAGTTGCTGGACGCGTTCGGTGAAGGCGTCGCTGGAGCGCTTCAACTCGTCCTGCGCCGCTTCCATCTGCGCCAGTTGTTCCAGCTTGTCGCCTTCTTCGGCGCTCAGGGTTTGCGCGCGGCGGAAATCTTCCAGCGCTTTCTGTGCATCCAGCACTTGCTGGTACAGCGCTTCGGTCTGGGTCTTGCTCGCGGCGCGGTCGGCTGCAACGGCTTGCTGGGTTTTCAGTTGCTTGAGTTCTTTGTCCAGACGCTCTTTCTGATCGCGCAACGCGGCGCGGTCGGCCAAGGCTTGGAGTGCTGGCGGTTCGATGTGCGAGATGTCGATGGACAGTCCCGGCACTTCGAAGCGCTCGCCCTTGAAACCGTCGAGGATCAGCTCCATGGATTTGACCCACTGACCGTCCTCGTCCAGCGTAATACCGTGCTCACCCAACGGCAGGCTGAACAGCGCGCTGTTGAACAAACGCATCAGGCGCTCGACATCCTGTTGCGAGAACTCTTCACGCAGACGGGCATAGCTGTTGTTGTCGGCGTGATCGAGTTGCTGTTTCACCGACTTCAGGCGTTTTTCCAGATCCCGCAGACGCTCTTCCAAATCTTCGGCGCTGAACTGCCGCGACTGCGCCAGCGCACCGGCCAGTTCATCGTGCGCGTCCTTGGCCGCGAGCAGTTGCTGCTCAAGCACTTTGACGTCATCGACCAAGGCGAAGCGATGCTTGAGCACCGACAACTCGCCGAGCCAGCGCTGGATGCCGGTGATTTCACGTTCCAGACGCATCAGCTCCTGAGTGCCGCCGCGCTGATCGTTTTGCAGGGCGTCTTGCTCGTTGCGGTAGTGCTCGGCCTGAATCGTCAGTTCTTCCTTGCGCGCACTGGCGTAGTCCGACCAGGTGCCAAGCAGGGAATCGAGCAGCGGCGAGATCCGGTGCAGTTTGCCGCGCAGGATGTTGCGCTGGGTCACGCCTGCCGCAAGGGCTTCAACCAATGGGCCGGCAGTGACCAGCGAGTTGTAGTCCTGCTCCATGCGTCGTACATCGCGGAACGCTTCTTCGCACGCGGCGATGTAATCGACGCTGCCGGAACGCAGGCTGTGCTCGAACGCATCGAGGAACAATTGCTTGAGCTTGGCCGCGGTGATTTCGCGCATGTGCAGCAGGTTGATGAACAGCGCGCGGAACGTCTTCAGGCTCTGCTCGCTGGTGGAGCGCAGCGGGATCAGCGTCAGGTCCAGCGGAATCGAGGTGTGACCGCCGACTAGCAAACGACGCAATTCATCCGGCTTGAGCTCGTAGGCTTTCAGGCCTTCGCGCTCAAGGTTGGTGAACAATTCTTTCTGACGCAGGCAGGTGTCGTTTTTCTGGTAATGGGCCAGATCCAGTTTGCCGGCGTAGGCAAAGAACTGGTGACCGAAACCACCGCCCGGGCCGCGACCGACCACGCCGATCACGTGCGGGCCGTGGGGCAGCGAGACTTCGACCAGGATGTAGCTGGTGTCCGAGGCGAAGTAGAAACGACGGGATTGTTCCAGGCTGTACTTGCCGAAACTCATGTCCGACATGCGCGCCAGGATCGGGAACTGCAAGGCGTTGATCGAGGCGGATTTGCCGAGGTTGTTCGCGCCGTAAACCGACAACGGTTCTTCCAGCGGGAACAGGCCGAGGCTGTAACCGGCGGTGTTCAAAAGGGCGAAGCGGCGAATGCCGTAGCGTTCCTTGCTCATGCGTCGGTCTCCTGTTCTTCGGCAATGGCACGGGCCATGGCGTCTTCTTCGCTTTCTTCAGCGAAGTCGCTCAGATCGAGGGGGTCATCGGTTTCCAATAGCTTTTCGTCGCTGTCGTCATCGATCAGCACGGGTACCGGCAATGGCAGCACGCTATGCAGGCTGGCCGCCAGGTCACGGTCTTGTTGAACCGACAGGCAGACATCGAGGAAGCGGTGCATCGGCGGCAGGAAACGGTAGATGCCGTTTTCTTCGCCGGCGAAACCGAGCTGGGTCATGCGGCGCATGATTTTTTCTTCGAGTTCTTCGACGGTCTGCACTTCGGCCTGGATAAACAGGTCGCGGTACTTTTCCAGCAACGACGGCAATTCATCACGGCCGAGGCTGCCACCGTCGAGCACGGCGACTGGATCGCGGCCCTGATCGGCCAGGTGCTCGACGAGAATGAAGGTGAACAGCGCCAGACGTTGCGCGGTCTTGTTCACCGCCGCAGCAGCGAGGTCCGGCACGAAGTAGTAGAAACCACGGGTGTCGCAGACCAGTTCGAAGCCCAGCGCCTTGAACAGCGTGCGGTACTGGTCCTGGAAGTTCGACAGTTGCGCGTACAGCTCCGGGTCGCGGCGGCTGACGTGGTAGCCCTTGAACAGCTCGCGAAAGATCGGCGCCAGCTGGGACAGTTCGGATAGATCAAGATGCATGTGGGGTGCTCGCAGAATCCTCGGCGGCGGTGTCGGCGGCCGAGAGCAGGGCGAAGGAGCGCAGGCTGACCTGGTGCTCGTGAGTGTGGTAGTCGCGGCGTTCCAGACGCTCGCGTTTGAAGCGTTTCTCGCGTGACAGGCGCGAGAACCAATACAGCAATTCGTCGGTGGCGCCGTCCGGCTCCTGCTCCAGCAGCCATGTCATCAAGTCCGGCATCGGCAGGGCGTCTTCGCAACGTTCGAGCATTTCCCGAACCGTGCGTGGCGCGCGCGGCGCTTCGCCTTTCTGCGTCTTGTGGGCCTTGGGGAAACGCGCCGGTTTCGGCTCGAAACGGGCTAGCGCATAAACGTAGGCTTCGACCTGACTGGCGCTACCCAAGAAGGTGCTTTGCGGCCGAGTGAACATCGGCATCGCCGCTTGTGGCACCGCATCGAGGCCTTTGCGACGGATGGCCGACAAGGCCAGCGCCGCGCCACGGGTGACGGCGTTATGCCGACGGGCCTCTTCACGTAGCGGCAGCAGCAACTCGCGGGCATGGCGCAGGGTCAGCTGGGCGCTGGTCTGCATTTCGAGGATGCGCGCGTGGGTGCGCAGCAGCATGTCGTCATCGACCAGATGGCCGAGGCGCTGTTGTTCGGTGAGCATGCGCAGCAGGACGTTCTCGACCTTGCGCACGCCTTGCTCGAAGGCGCCGTCGGCGTTCACCAACTGAATCATCGGCTCGACGTATTCGTCCCAGGTCGCCAGCACTTCGGCGTAACGTTGACGCAGCGGGATCTGCCGGTCGCTGGTTTTGGCGCGTTCGGCGACGGCCACCAGGGCTTGTTCGTCGTTGGCCAGTTTCTTCAGAACGTCACGTACACGCATGTCGAGCAAGCGCAATTGACGCGCCAGGTCGTGGCCATCGCGGATGTCGAAGGCGTCCTGGATGTAACCGGCCAGGCGTTCGAGGTGGCGCAAATAGGCTTCGATTTCCAGGCACAGGCCCAAACGGTGCTCACGGCGCAGGTAGGCGAGGAAGTCGTGGATTTGCGCGTTGAGCTCGAAACGGTTCGGGCTTTTCGCCACGGGAACCAGAATGTCGAGGCGGATCCACACGTCCAGCAGGTTGGTGATGTCCTGCGGCGTACTGTCCAGTTGCTGGGCGCCCAGTTGAGTGCGCAGTTCGTTGAGGCTCAAGGTGCCTTGGTCGAAGTGCTCGCACAGTGGCTCCAGAAGTGCCCAGTGTTCAGCGAGGGCGCGCAAGACGCGCTTGGGTTCGATCATCGGAATGGCCGGCTGGTTGACGAATAAAAGCAGCGATTGTACTGCATCACGCCCGTTGCGATTCACTCTCGGGACGGACAGTTGGCTTTCTATCGATCAAGCGTGGGCGATTTTGAGCGAAGGGCGGTAGAATCACCGCACTTTAGTTATCCACAAGTGGCCGACCTTTGCTTATCGAGTCCCGTCGCCGCGCCTATTTGACCGCCATGCAGGTGGTCAACTGGCTGCCGCGCACCGAATTGCCTTTTGCTGCGCCCTCGCGCCCTGAATTGCTGGAGATGCCCGAGCCGTTGGTCGTCGCCCCGGTTGCCCCGGTTGCCCCGGTTGCGCCCGCGCCTGTGGCTGATTCACCCGTGGAACCGCTGGTCAAACCGGCCGAACGGGTGAAAATCGAGGTTCCGCGGCCATCGTTGGCCAGCACGCGCACGAATGCCAAGGTTGAAGAAGAGGCCGCTCCGGTTGTGGCCAAGGCGCCAGTCGTGCCGCCACCGCGTTTCGCTCTGCAATTGCTGCGGGCCGGGCGTTGCTTGCTGCTGGTGGAGTTACCCACAGGCGAATCGTTCCAGACCCGCGACCCCGCCTATCTGTTGCTCAAAGACATGCTGCGCGCCGCCGGCCTCCCGGACAGCCCGCAGATCGTCGGCGAGCCGGTGCGTTGGCCGCTGTTGTCTCGGGGCACCATGGATCAAGGCCCGGAAGCGGCTCGCGACTTCGTGCAAGGTTTTCTCTCGGCCCGGCTGGAAGACGCACCGTGCGTCTGCGTGTGGCTGATCGGCTTGCCGGCGGTGCGTTTCGCCGGTGAGGCGAACGCCGAATCCTTCAACCGTGAACTCCAGGTCGAAGGCCTGGGCTCGGTCTGGGCCCTGCCGGGTCTGGAATTATTAATGGAAGAGCCACAGCGTAAGGCTGATGTCTGGCAAGCCATGCGTCGGCTGATGGCGCGCTGGAAAGAATCGAATGAGTGACGCTGTATCGTTTCGCCCGATGACCGAGGCGGACCTGGACGCTGTACTGAAAATCGAATACGCGGCTTACAGCCATCCCTGGACTCGCGGGATTTTTCTCGACGGGCTGGGTAAATATCAGATATGGCTGATGTTTGAAGGCCAGCAGCAAGTCGGCCACGGGGTGGTGCAGATCATCCTTGATGAAGCGCACCTGCTGAACATCACGGTCAAACCGGAGAACCAGGGCCGTGGCCTGGGCTTGACGTTGCTGGAGCATTTGATGTCCCGGGCGTATGACGCCAAGGCGCGGGAGTGCTTTCTGGAAGTGCGCGACAGCAACCGTGGCGCGTTCAAGTTGTATGAGCGTTATGGGTTTAACGAGATTGGTCGGCGGCGCGATTACTACCCGGCAGTTGGCGGGCGGGAAGATGCTGTCGTCATGGCCTGCACCCTCGTCGATTGAGCTACAGCTATTGTGGCGAGGGAGCAAGCTCCCTCGCCACAGATCACCGATTACCGTCCATCGGATCCCGCCGCGCCAGTTCCTCTTCATCCAGCCCATTGCCTCCGCCGATGTCGTCTTCATCGACAATGCTCAAATCCCAATCGGCCTGACCACCTTCACCCGCTTCGTGGGCGTCCCGTGCGCCGTCTTCATGGATCAGGGTTTCCGGGCTCATGTCGTCGTTGGTAGACTCATGGTCCTCGGTCGAGGCCCCGGTCATGCCGGCTTCACGTACGCGTTCTCGAGGCATCAGGCGTTCACGCTCAGTTTGCGTCAGCTCGTCGCCGATTTTGGCGCTGGGTTCTTCCTCGTCGAAATCCAGCTCATGCATCGAGCCCATGCGGTCTTCGTTGTCATCGATGGGCTCGGGTTGCACCGCATCGTACGGACGTCGTGATTCAGTCATGGCAATTCCTCATACTGTAGGCCTTACTAGGTGGACCCCCTGGGCTGCTGAGAATTCCTCCGGCATGGAAAACCGGGTATCTGCATCTGGCGCGTGACCCCGACAGATGGTTGTCTGTCATAGAAGCGCATCATTCTCGAGGTTTCATTGCATGAACGAATTACAAGATCTGATTGATAACAACGAGCGCTGGGCTGACGCAATCACCAAAGAAGATCCTGATTTCTTCGCCAAGCTGGCCCGTCAGCAAACCCCGGAATACCTGTGGATCGGTTGCTCCGACGCCCGGGTGCCGGCGAACGAGATCGTCGGCATGCTGCCCGGCGATCTGTTTGTACACCGCAACGTGGCCAACGTGGTGCTGCACACCGACCTCAACTGCCTGTCGGTGATTCAGTACGCGGTCGACGTGCTGAAGGTCAAACACATCCTCGTTACCGGTCACTATGGCTGCGGCGGCGTGCGCGCCTCAATGCAGGACCGTCAGCTGGGCCTGATCGACGGCTGGCTGCGCTCGATTCGCGATCTCTATTATGAGAAACGCGAAGAACTCGCCAAATTGCCCACTGACGAAGAGCGGGTCGACCGCCTCTGCGAATACAACGTGATCCAGCAAGTGGCCAATGTCGGGCACACCAGCATTGTGCAAAACGCCTGGCACCGCGGGCAGAGCCTGTCTGTTCACGGCTGCATTTATGGCATCAAGGACGGTCGCTGGAAAAGCCTGAACGCCACCATCAGTGGTTTCGAGCAATTGCCGCCGCAATACCGTCTGCGTCCGGTCGAGGCGTTGTAACGCCCTTCAGCATAGACTTCGCCGGCGCCAGTGCTGCAGAAACAACTGGCCGTCGGCGTTCGGCGATTCATCGTAGCCGGTGATCCAGCCACGGCAGTCGAACGAGCCACACTGGCAGGCGAACTGACGCATGAGTTTGTCTTCGGTGGTGGCGTAGTCCATCGTCAGTCGGTCGCCTTTTTTGATGTCCTTCAGCGCCCATAGCCACAGCTCGCTCATGTCGAGAAATACGTTTGGGTCGCAGGAGTGTCGCAGCAGCCCGCAGAAGCGCGGGTCGTAGACATGGATGCCACGGGCCAGTTGCCGGGTATGCCGACACCGATAAGGCAGCAGATGCCCCGAAGCCCGACAAATTCGGCTGATGCGTGGAAAGTCCCGAAGTACTGCGACGGCTGCCGCCGATCCGTTGGTGTTGTCGATAATCTCGAAGTCGGCCCTGGAGGGGAATCCAAGGCGAACGGGCAGCTCCGCAAATGGATAAATCCCATCGGGAGGTTGAGCAAGCGTCTCGTGCAGGGCGTGGGTTTTCATAACGATCCTTGTCGGCTGGGTGCTGCGACCTCCATTAGCTGACAATCCTGTCAGCACTGCAACACATGGGAACGACTCAAGCCTCTCGCAAATGAAACGGCGGGTCTACTGTCAGTTATGACAGTAGACCCGCCGTTCATCGTTTTACAGAGGCGGGACAGGGATCGCAGTCGCAGGTACCGGGGCTTTCAGCTGTTTAAGCTGAGCTTTGATCGGTGCCGTCGCGCACTTGGCCATGGCTTTTTCGGGCGTCAGGTTGCGAATCGAGGTGTAGAACAGCTCGCAGGTTTTTTCTGACTGAGCCACTTGCCAGGTTTGGGTGCAACTTCTCAGTTCAATGTCGGGATTACTGTCCGGTTGGCGGCCCATGGCGGCCTGCCAGCACGCGGCACTCAAATCCTGGCCCATGACTTTAAGGCCAGCCGCGTCGGCTTTGGCCTGGGCATCGTTGCCGGTATAGCTTTGCGGGTCGGCGGCGTACCAAATGTAGCTTGGGTGGTTGGAACCCAGCACTGGCACTTTCACTCCGTCGCTCGGACTGATGCTGACCAGGCCCAGCACGTTCACGGTCGGCCCGTATTGCTGCTTGATCCAGTTACGCACTGGCGCGCCGAAGGCGACCATCGGCAACGCCGCACCACTTGCGTTCTGGCTGAGTTGCTTGACCATGGTGGTCTGGTAGTCCTTGAAATAGTCGTAGACGCCTTCCAGATCCTTGCCGGCGTTGGACGGCGCGGCAATCGGTGCGATGTCGATGATGGTCTGGTAGCCCGGCGTCTGGTCGTCAGGAATACCGTTGGCCGTCAGCAGCGTGGCCCAACGGTCGGTGGTCTTGGACTCCAGATAGTCTTGGGCCTGGGTCAGCGAATAATCCGGCGGGAAGTGCAACAGTTCAACGCTTTTGCGGTTTTCCAGGGCCATGCCCAGTGGCAGGAACAGATACCAGCTGTAAGCCCACTTGCCATCGGCATTCAGCTTGCTGGCGCCGGTATAGGCCAGATCACCGGCATCGAGCAACGCCGCCAGCGGTTTTTCATAGCCATGGGGTACGCCGCTGATTTCGGCGTAGAGCTGATTGTTATCGGTTTTGACCAGCACTTTCGCCGCGCTGTAACCATCTCGCTGCACGCTTTGGGTCAGGTAATGCTCGACCGTTTGCTCCAGCGTCCAGTTGCGAAAGCAGATCACGTTGCAGTTGTTGGGATAGGCGAACAGGCGGGTGACGCGTTCGGTACTGCCCAGCTTCAGGTCGACATCAGCATGGGCGGCGGCGCTCAGGGTGAGGGCCGCGAGGGTGAGTCCAGCGAATTTGAACATGCTCAGATCCTTTTCAGCGTGGTCCCGTTGATTGGGGTACGCGCCATACTGGATCAGCGGCGTTACACAGAACAGTGTGTGCGTGTAGTTTTTTTGCGTAGAGCCTGCGGTGTGTATGCCAGGAACCCTCGGTTATGGAGTCCGGCCCGGGCTTGATGTCTATGGGCCAGACGGAGGTTGAAGCGTTACAACAGCTTTAGTGCCAGATGAGTGCCGGCGCGCAGGTACTCGAGCTGTGCAAATACGGCATCCTTGACGATGGCCTCTCCTGTATCAGTCAGTTTGGCTTTTTTGGCATCAATGATGGACGTTTGCGTTAATTGCATTACTACATCCATTGCTTTTTGAAGGGCGGTCAAATTGTTGTGCTGGCCGAACTCGCGGACGACAGCGTCCATACGGCGATCTGCATCATCACGCAGCTTTTTATATTCAACGACTGAAACCCTACCGTCCTGGTAAATCTCGTTAATCATCTCTTCCAGCGTTTTCGATATTAAAGACATGTGTTTGTTCATCCTTGGTCAGTGCTGTCTTGCTTTAAAAAGTTTGTGAGCTGTCGGAGTTTACTCAACGATTTATAGGTTGGAGATAAGAACTCTCCGGGTTTCATGTCAGGCGCAATCGAGCCTGTTTGTAGGATAAATCCAGGCGTTTGTTTCATGCTCAAGCCGGGTGAACGGATTGCACCTGCCCGCAGCAGGTGCAATCACTTACGTGTTACGGCATCACCGGCGCCGTATACGTCAGCGTCGTTCCCAACGCCCACAGCAGAAACAGCACCAGCGGCGTGTGCACCAGCAGTTGCACGAACGAAAACCCGATCAAGTCCCGCGCCTTCAAACCGAGCACACCCAGCAGCGGCAGCATGTAGAACGGGTTGATCAGATTCGGCAAGGCTTCGGCGGCGTTGTAGATCTGCACGGCCCAGCCCAGGTGGTAGTTCAGGTCGGTGGCCACTTGCATGACGTACGGCGCTTCGATGATCCACTTGCCCCCGCCGGACGGGATGAAGAAACCGAGGATCGCCGAGTACACGCCCATCAGCAGCGCGTAGGTGTCGTGGGACGCGATTTGTACGAAAAAGGTCGAGATGTGGTGAGCCAGCGTCTGAGCGTCAGTCCCTTTGACGGTGGTCATCAGCGCCGCGATCGAGCCGTACAGCGGGAATTGAATCAGTACGCCCGTGGTGGTCGGCACCGCGCGGGACACAGCGTCAAGGAAGCTGCGCGGGCGCCAGTGCAGCAGCGCACCGAGCATGATGAACAGGAAGTTGTAGGTGTTCAGCCCGGAAATCGCACTGATCGCCGGTTTGGTCGAGAACTCGTGGAACAGCCATCCGGCCGCCAGCAGCACCAGCAAAATCGTCAGCAGCGGGCTGTGCTCCAGCCATTCGCCGGGGCGGGTGCGCGGTTGCAAGGGCGGCAGGTTAAAGCTCGGATCGATGCCGCAGGCTTTGGCATCACGGGCCGAGTTCGGGCCGGGTGCAGTGGCGTAAGCAATGATTAGCGAGATCACGATCAGCGCCAGCAACATCACGCCGGACTGCCAGAGAAAAATAGTTTGCGTGAAGGGAATGACCCCAGTGATCGACAGAATCGACGGCGGCAGGCTGGCCGGGTTGGCCTGCAATTGCGCGGCGGACGAGGACAGGCCCAAGGCCCACACTGCGCCGAGACCCAAATAGGCGGCAGCACCGGCAGCACGGTAGTCCATTTTCAGATCGGTACGGCGGGCGAGGGCACGCACCAGCAAACCGCCAAACACCAGCGACAGCCCCCAGTTCAGCAGCGAAGCGACCATGGAGATCAACGCAACCCAGGCCACGGCCGAGCGGCCGTTTTTCGGGATCCGCGCCAGCCGGTCGATCAGTTTCACTGCCGGTGGCGAGCTGGCGACCACATAACCGCCGATCACCACGAAAGCCATCTGCATGGTGAGCGGGATCAGGCTCCAGAAGCCGTCACCGAAGGCCATGGCGGCGTCGGTGGGTTTGGCGCCCATGAACAGGGTGGCCACGGCGACGATAATCACCGCCAGTGCGGCAAACACCCAGGAGTCGGGGAACCAGCGTTCGGCAAAACTTGAGCAGCGCAGGGCAAAGCGGGCAGAGCGGGTATCTTCGATATCAGCGGCCACGGGTGTACCTCGAATTTTTATGTTTGTTGTGGTCTTCAGGACCGCAAAGGCCCGTCTAGACAGGTGGCAACAGTAAAACAATCGGTTCTATTTTGTGACGAGGTTTTACGCGTCTAGGACTTTGGTCTAACGGGTTGTCCGTTGGCGCGTTTGCGTAGACCATGGGCGCCTTGGTTTTTTGCCTATGCCAGAGTGCTTTTCATGACCGCCAACACCCACTCGCGCCCGGCGCCGTTCACCCGCTCGGATTACAAGACCCTCGGCCTTGCGGCCCTTGGCGGCGCGCTGGAAATCTACGATTTCATCATTTTCGTATTTTTTGCCCTGACCCTTAGCCAGCTGTTCTTCCCGCCGGAAATGCCCGAGTGGCTGCGACTGCTGCAAAGCTTCGGGATCTTCGCAACCGGTTATTTGGCGCGGCCGTTGGGCGGGATTCTGATGGCGCATTTCGCCGACCGGCTGGGTCGCAAGAAGGTCTTCAGCCTGAGCATCCTGATGATGGCGCTGCCGTGCCTGTTGATCGGCATCATGCCGACCTACGCCCAGATCGGTTATTTCGCACCGCTGTTGCTGTTGGCCCTGCGAATCCTCCAGGGCGCGGCGGTGGGCGGTGAAGTGCCGAGCGCCTGGGTGTTCGTCGCCGAGCACGCACCCGCCGGGCATCGCGGTTATGCCCTCGGTTTCCTGCAGGCCGGGCTGACGTTTGGTTACCTGATCGGTGCGCTAACGGCGACTTTTCTGGCACAGGCGTTCTCCCCGGCAGAAATCCTTGATTACGCCTGGCGCTACCCGTTCCTGCTGGGCGGCGTGTTCGGCGTAATCGGCGTCTGGCTACGCCGCTGGCTCAGCGAAACCCCGGTGTTCATGGCCATGCAGGCCCAACGTGAGGCGGCCGTTGAATTGCCGCTGCGCACGGTCTTGCGTGAACACCGTCTGGCCATGCTGCCGGCGATGATCCTCACCTGCGTACTGACCTCTGCGGTGGTGGTGTTCGTGGTGATCACCCCGACCATGATGCAGAAAACCTTCGGTATGACCGCCAGTCACACCTTCGCCCTGAGTGCCTTGGGCATTGTCTTTTTGAACATCGGCTGCGTACTCGCCGGGCTGCTGGTCGACCGCATTGGCGCCTGGCGCACGGTGATGCTCTATAGCTTGCTGCTGCCACTGGGCATCGGCGTTCTCTATACCTGCCTGATCATCGGTGGCAACTGGATCGGTCTGGCGTACGCGGTGGCCGGCCTCGGTTGCGGGGTGGTCGGCGCGGTGCCGTCGGTGATGGTCAGCCTGTTCCCGGCGCGGATTCGTGTCTCGGGGATTTCCTTCACCTACAACATTGCCTACGCCGTCTGGGCGAGTATCACACCGTTGTTGCTGATCGGTCTGATGCCGTGGAGCCCATGGATCTGTGTGATTTTCTGCGCGGTGATGGGGGCTGTGGGGGTGAGCAGTGCGGCGTATTTCGGGACGCGGATGCCAAGAGTTGGCAAATGCTCGACTGCTGGCGCGATGTAATCGAAGGCAGCACCGTACGTATAGCAACTATTTTTGTAGGACAACCCTGAAGCACTCTTCAGAAAATATCCCTGAGGCCGATGGTTAGGCTGCATACCGCTTTCTATCCCTGTCCATCGGTGTATCCCCATGTTCAACAAACGCTTGAAGCAGGAGCTGTCGGCTCTTCGCGAAGAACTCTCCAGCCTCCAGCAAGTGAAGGAAAGTCTGGAAAGCGAGATGCTGGTCCTGACCCTCGATGTCGATGGGCGGATTCAATCGGTCAACCAGAACTTCATCGGTGAGATGCTCTACAAAAGCAGCGACCTGATAGGGCGACACATCGAAGACATCGTCCCGGCCCATGTGAAGTCGGACGAATTCCACCAGCGCTTCAAGGTCTCGTTGACCCGTGGTGAGCACTTTGCCGGCACGGTGCGTTTGTTGCGCGGCAATGGTCAGGAAGCCTGGCTGCGCTCGATCGTGCAGCCGGTCCGGTCCGCGGACGGGCGGATCAAACACTTCTCGATTTACTCCAGTGACCTGACCCGCACCATCGAGGCATCTCGTGAGCATGAGAACCTGATCGGCGCCCTCGTGCGCTCCACGGCAGTGATCGAGTTCGATCTCAATGGCAACGTGTTGGCGGCCAACGAACGGTTTCTCAGCGGCATGGGTTACAGCCTGGCGCAGATCAAGGGCAAACATCACCGCATGTTCTGCGAACCCGAGGAATACAACAGCGCCGGGTATCAGGACTTCTGGCGTCGCTTGAATGCAGGCGAGTTCTTCGCCGAGCGTTTCAAACGCGTCGACAGCCACGGCCGCGGGGTCTGGCTGGAGGCGTCCTACAACCCGGTGATCGATGCCAACAACAAGCTCTACAAAGTGGTGAAATTCGCCACGGTGATCACCGATCAAGTCAATCAGGAACAAGCGGTCGCCGAAGCGGCCAACATTGCCTACAGCACCTCGCAGCAAACCGACAGCAGCGCGCAGCGCGGTAACGCGGTGGTGACTCAGGCGGTCAACGTGATGCGTGACCTTGCCAGGCACATGCAGACCGCCGGTGAAGGCATCGAAGCTCTGAACGAGCAGTCGCTGGTGATCGGCACCATCGTCAAAACCATCAGCGGGATTGCCGAACAGACCAACCTGCTGGCGCTCAACGCGGCCATCGAAGCGGCTCGGGCCGGGGAACAGGGGCGTGGTTTCGCGGTGGTGGCGGATGAGGTCCGGCAATTGGCTTCGCGCACCAGCCAGGCAACCGATGAGATTGTCGGAGTAGTGCGGCAGAACCAGGACATGGCGCGCAACGCCGTGGCGCTGATGACCGAGGGCAAACTCCAGGCTGAACAGGGGCTGGCGCTAGCGGCAGAGGCGGGTACGGTGATTGTCGAGATTCAGGACGGTGCACAGAAAGTGGTGAATGCGGTCGGCCAGTTTGCCAATCAGTTGACGACTTGATGCCTGCCATCGCGGCGTAAATCGCTACAATCGGCGTTTTCCCCAGGAGCAGCCATCATGAGCGTTTCTCACCGCCGCCCGGTTCCCTTGGTCAAAGCTTATCGTCTGCTCAATCACGGCCCGACCGTGTTGGTCAGCGCAGCCCATGACGGCCAGCGCAACATCATGGCGGCGGCCTGGGCCATGCCGCTGGATTTCGAGCCGCCGAAAATTGCCGTGGTGCTGGACAAGTCCACCTGGACACGGCAATTGCTGGAGGCTTCGGGCACGTTTGTGCTGAATGTTCCCTGCGCCGCCCAGGCCGATATCGTCCAGACCGTGGGTTCGACGTCCGGCCTGGAATTGACCCGGGACCAAGGCCGGGACAAATTCCAGGTCTATGGTTTGCCGACCTTCAGCGCTGAGTTGATCGATGCACCGATGCTCGAAGGCTGTGTCGCCTGGCTGGAGTGCCGACTGCTGCCGGAACCCGACAATCACCAGCAGTACGATCTGTTCCTGGCCGAAGTGATTGCCGCTCAGGCAGACGAGCGGGTGTTCAGTGACGGTCGCTGGCACTTCGAAGGGCAAGACACGTTGCGCACCTTGCACCATGTGGCTGGCGGGCATTTCCTGAAAATCGGCGATCCAGTGGACGGCAAAACCTTGCAGCCGTAAGCAGTCGGCCTTTCACACCCAGACGTCATTCTGCGCAGTGCGCTCGCCACCTTCGTTACCCGTGTTCAGCACACCCTTGGGCTCAATCAGCAGGAGTTTCACCTCCTGCTCGGCGAACGGTTTGTGCTCGACACCTTTTGACACCACATACATTTCGCCAGCGTTCACCAGCACGTGGCCATCGCGAAAGTCGATGCGCAGTTGCCCTTCGAGGACGATGAAGGTTTCGTCGGTATCAAGGTGATCGTGCCAGATAAAATCCCCCAGCAGTTTCACCACCTTGAACTGGTAGTCGTTCATTTCGGCGATGACCCTAGGCGTCCAGTACGGGCCGATCCTGGCGATTTTTTCAGCGAAATTCAGGCTTTCGTAAGCTTTCATGAAGCAGCTCTCGTGGTTGATCGTAAATCCACGATAGCCCGCGCATCGGTGTGCTTCTTGAACGATTGTGCGTGGCTCAGCGGCGGTGCATTTTCATCCAGCGGGCCGGCGACAGGCCGTAGGTTTTGCTGAACTGCCGGGTCATGTGGCTCTGATCGGTGAAGCCGGCGATCAGCGCGGCGCTGACCAGTGACTGGCCCAGGATCAGCAGCGAGCGGACCAGGTCGAGGCGGCGCATGGTCAGGTATCGATAAGGACTGGTGCCGAACAACAGGCGAAAATCCCGCGACAGACTCCAGCGGTCGCGACCGCTGTGTTGCGCCAGTTCTTCCAGCGTTACGGTGCGATCCAGCGCGCCATGAATGAATTCCCGCGCGCGTTCGGCGGCCACGTAGTCGAAGCTCTGGCGGGTGGCAGGCACGCCGGAAACGCTGTTCAAGGCTTGGGCCAGATCGAACAGCGCATCCTGCTCTTCCAGAGGCTCGAGGGGACAATCGAGGCTTCGCAGCAGCACGGCGGTGGCGGCGAACAAACGTGGATCGGCTGACAGGCCGGTCTTGATGAATGGCAACGGCTGGCCGCCGAGCATCTGCTGGATCAGCGCCGGCTCGATGTACATCATTCGGTATTGAAAGCCGGTCTCGGTGCCGGCTTCGCCATCGTGAACTTCGTCCGGGTGCAGCACCATGGTCCCGCCCGGCAGGCTGTGGCGCCAGCCACCGCGGTACTGAAAACTCTGCACGCCAGCCAGTGTGTGGCCGATTGCAAAGGTGTCGTGGCGGTGAAGGTCGTAGCCGTGTCCTGCAAAAAACGCCTCGAAACGCTGAAGCCCGCCGACGTCGGGCGCGCGGTGGAACCAGTCGTGGTGAATGATTTTTTTACCCATCCGAGGATGCTCGAGTGCCTTGAAGCTGTGAGTGGAACATTACCCCAGGAGGGGGCTTTATGTCTGCGGAAGCGTTTCTATGTGTGTATCACAGTAATAAATTATTGCTTTGCGATAATTTGTGGTTTGGCGTTTGCTCACATTCATTCCTTGTGAGGTATTGCCGTGACTTCCAATCGTCTCGCTCAATTGAGCCAACGCATGGCTGCTGTGACTCTTTTTCTTATCATCGCAATGCTGGCGATCAATGTTGTGCTTTGGCTCTTTCCTTTCCTGGCTGCGAAGGATGGATGGGGGCTCGGTTTTGCGCTTACCGAACGCCAGCTCTCGCATATCACCGATAAAGCGATGTTTTTCCCGTGGTGGCAAATACTAGGCGGTATTCTGCTGTCGAGCGTGCCTTTGCTGGCGCTGGCATACGGCCTGGGAAACTTGCGTCGACTGTTCCGGAACTATTCGCGCGGTGAGTATTTTTCCAGTGAGTCGGCTGTTCATTTAGGTCTGGTCGGAAGGGCCGTGGCGCTCTGGGTGTTGCTCGATTTTTTGTGCGAGCCCGTACTCAGCTTCTGGGTGACAATGAATGAGCCGGTCGGTGAACGGCTGATTACCCTCAGTGTCACGGCTCCCACCTTTGTCGCGTTGTTCCTGGCTGCGTGTATATCGATCATTGCGCGTATTCTCAGGCAGGCCAGTGAAGTGGACTCTGAATACCGCACCTTTGTTTGAGAATTTTATGTCAATTGTCATTCAGCTGGACGTGATGCTCGCACTGCGCAAAGTCAAATCCAAAGACCTCGCCGCCGCTATCGGCATTACCGAAGCGAACCTGTCGCTGTTGAAGCAGGGCAAGGTCAAGGGGCTGCGCCTGGCGACGCTGGACGCGATTTGCAAACAATTTGAATTGTCAGCCGGGTGACCTGTTGATCCATGTGCCTGACGTCGAGTAAAAGTAAGCGCTCCATTGCGCCTGCTTGTTGTGCTGCGTCCACATGTTAACGCCTCGGCGGTGTGTTGCTGGCATCGGCTGGAGACTGTTCGGCGCGCATCTGGTGGCCAATCGTTAAGGAGTTCTGAATGAGCAAACTGCGGGTAGGCATTATTTTTGGCGGCCGTTCGGCTGAACACGAAGTGTCGCTGCAATCGGCGAAAAACAGGACAAGGACATCCGCAAACGTCTGTTGCGTGACGCCGGGTTGGCGGTCACGCCGTTTGTCACCCTGACCCGCGCCACCGCTGCGCGCCCCGGGTTCGTCGAGGTGCAAGGCAAACTCGGCTTGCCGCTGTTCGTCAAACCGGCGAACCAGGGATCTTCCGTCGGCGTGAGCAAGGTGAATGACGAAGCCGAGTACGCGGCAGCAGTAGAACTGGCCCTGGGTTTCGATGAGAAAGTCTTGGTGGAGTCCGCCGTCAGCGGCCGAGAGATTGAATGCGCGGTGCTCGGCAATGAAGACGCCATCGCTAGCGGTTGTCGAGAGTGGCGAAGTGCTGATCAATGAGATCAACTCGTTGCCCGGCTTCACCCGCATCAGCATGTACCCCAAGCTATGGCAGGCCACCGGTATGACGTACAGCGCGCTGGTCAGCCGTTTGATCGAGCTGGCGCTGGAGAAACATCAGGCGCGACAGGCGCTGAAGATCTCTCGTTAGGCCAAATACAAAAATAATTACTCGAGGAGACGCGTCATGAAAGTCAGCGCACGTAACGTATTCAAAGGCACCATCAGTCAATTGCAGCCAGGCGCGGTCAACGCCGAAGTCTCGCTCAAATTATCGGGCGGCAATGAGTTGGTAGCGGTGGTGACCATGGAAAGCGTGAAGAACCTCGGCCTGGCGGTCGGCAAGGAAGCAATCGCGCTGGTGAAGGCGCCGTGGGTCATGTTGATGACCGAGTCCAGCGACATTCGCCTTTCGGCGCGCAACTGCCTGGAAGGCAAGGTCACCAGTGTTATCGATGGCGCGGTGAACGCCGAAGTGGTCATCCAGCTCGATGGCGGCACCGAGGTCTATTCGATCGTGACACGTCAGGCTGTGGCAGAACTGGGACTGGCGCCGGGCGTGAGTGCGACGGCGGTGATCAAGGCGTCGCATATCATTTTGGGGGTGCCGGCCTGATTCCAGGAGTCTACTGACACCTGATCAAGCCTGCTTTATCGGCTTGATCAGGCTTTGCGCGGGTATCCCGAACAAATTGTGAAGTTTCCAGATCATCGGAAGCGTCAACGCGCGTTTGCCATTGAGCACTTCATACACTCGGTTTGTGCGGCCAATGGCGGGTGCAAGGTCAGCAGCAGACAGTCCGGACTGCTCCATACGAAACTTGATTGCATCGATCGGATTGGGCAAGTCCACGGGAAACCGCTTCGATTCATAGGCTTCGATCAGCGTGATCATAATGTCGAAGTAATCACCCTCAGGGGTGCCGGGCTCTGGTTCGTTGTCGAACAGCGCTGACACGTTCTTGAGGGCTGCACGATAGTCCTCGTCGGTGTGAATGGGGCGTACGTTCATGGGTTACTCCATCTCGACGGTATCAGCGTCGATCGCGTCGTAGTGTTTGTGGATGCCGACAATTTCCACACTCTATCCAAGAAGCAGTCATTTGCGGGTAGGAAAAGGCTGCGCGAGATTACCGATCAGTATTCATTAGCTATAAAAAAGGGCCTACCACCCGGTAAGCCCTTGCTCATTCCCGCGTACGACTCAATCCCCCAGCGCCGCCCCCTCACGCCGCGGATCAGCCCCGCCCGCCAACGACGTTTTCCCCTGCGCATCCTTGATTCGGACAATCGCCTGGGTCCCGCTGGTCATGTCGATCTCGTTCACACTGTGCCCTTTGTCTTTCAGCACCTGAATCAGCGCCGGGCTGAACTGCCCCTGTTCCAGTTCGGTCGGGCCGTTGCGGCTGCCGAAGTTGGGCAGGCTGATGGCGGCTTGTGGGTCGAGGTTCCAGTCGAGCAGGCCGATGGTGGATTTGGCGACGTATTCGATGATCTGCGAGCCGCCGGGGGAGCCGATGGTGGCGAGGAATTCGCCGCTCTGACGTTCGAAAATCAGGGTCGGTGCCATGGACGAGCGTGGGCGTTTGCCGGGTTCGACGCGGTTGGCAACCTTCTGGCCGTTTTCTTCTGGGATGAACGAGAAGTCGGTCATCTGGTTGTTGAGCAGGAAGCCCTGAACCATCAGGTGCGAGCCAAACGCGGATTCCACGGTGGTGGTCATGGACACGGCGCCGCCTTCGTCATCCACCGCCACCACTTGCGAGGTGGAGATGCGCAACGGCGAACGGTCCGGTGCGTAGGCGACCTGAATGCCCGGCGGGGTGCCGGGTTTGGCCGTGCCCATGCTGCGATCGCCGATCAGGGCCGCGCGGTCGGCCAGATACGCAGGGTCCACCAGACCTTTGACGGGGACGGGCACGAAATCTGCGTCGGCCACGTACAGCGCGCGGTCGGCGTAGGCCAAGCGTTCGGCTTCGGAGATCAGGTGCACGGCTTCAGGCGCCGGCTCAATGCCCGCAGGTTGGCTGGTCTTGACCGGTTTGAGCGGCGCCAGGGCAAAATGCGGGTCGCGGGTTTCCAGGGCCTGCAAGGTGCCGAGGATCTGCGCCACGGCGATCCCGCCTGACGACGGTGGTGGCATGCCGCAGACCTGCCAGTGTTTGTAGGCGGTGCACAGCGGCGCGCGCTCCTTGGCGCTGTAGCCGTTGAGGTCGTTCAGCGACAGGCTGCCGGGGTTGGCGTGGCCTTGAATCTTGGCAACGATCTCCTGTGCGATGGGGCCTTTGTACAGCGCATCCGGTCCTTCCTTGGCAATGCGTTTGAGCACGGCTGCCAGCGCCGGGTTTTTCAGCGCCGTGCCGACGGCTTTCGGACTGCCATCGGCATTCAGGAAGTAGGCCACCATGTCCGGTGAGCTTCGTATGGACGAGTCCGAGGCGATCAACTGGTGAAGGCGTGGCGAGATGGCGAAGCCTTGCTCCGCGAGTTTGATCGCCGGTTCGAACAGCCGCGCCCATGGCAGATGACCGTGTTTCTGATGGGCCAACTCAAGTGCCCGCAACACGCCCGGTGTCCCCACCGAACGACCGCCAATCTGCGCCTGGGTGAACGGCATCGGTTTGCCGTCGGCTTGCAGGAACAGCCTCTCGGTGGCGCCGGCCGGAGCGGCTTCGCGACCGTCATAAGTGCGCACAGCCTTGCCATCCCACAGCACGATCAACGCGCCACCGCCAATGCCCGAGGATTGCGGCTCGACCAGGGTCAGCACGGCCTGCATCGCAATCGCGGCATCGATTGCCGAACCGCCCTGGCGCAACATCTCCCGCCCGGCCTCGGCCGCCAGCGGATTGGCCGCGGCCGCCATGTGTTTTGAGGCGTATTGGGTCTGCAGATCGGTGCGATAACCTGACGCGATTTCCGGCGCGACAGGCAACGACGAAGAGGTCGGAGCACTACAGGCTGCGAGGGTTAAAGCAGCGGCGATCAGCGAAAGGGCTGACAGGCGATAGCGACTCAAGTGGAAGGCTGAGAACACGTGGGGGCACTCCGTCCGTGGGAAAAGATCAGGGGACTTTATCGGCCGAAAGGAAGTGACGCAAACCAAGGCCTGCTGCAAAGATGTTTTTGTCCTTCATGACTCCACGGATTTTCTGTAGGGTCGAGGGCAACAGACTGGCCAGAAGATCAACAAGAGGCAGACATGCAGACCGAATTCCCCACCCAGCCAAGTTACCGCACCCAGCGTGATCAATTCCTGGCCGCCGCGACCGCGGCCGGTGCGACGTTGACCGAGTACACGCATCCACTCAAAGGGCCGTTCGGTGAGCCATTGAGCACCGATGTGGCCGTGCTGGGTGATCCGCGCGCCAAGCGTTTGCTGATTGCGCTGAGTGGCACTCACGGCGTCGAAGGCTTCTATGGTTCGGGATGTCAGATCAAGTGGTTGCAGGAGTTGGGCAAGCGTTCGCTGCCGGCCGATGTCGCGGTGGTGATGATCCACCTGATCAATCCGTGGGGCACTGCGTGGCTGCGTCGGGTCAACGAAGACAACATCGACTTGAACCGCAATCATCTGAACTTCGGGCGTCCGCTGCCAGACAATCAGGCCTACGCAGCGCTGAATGAAATCTATGCCTGCACGCAGTTGCAAGGCCCGGAGCGTGATCGCGCCGATGCCTTGCTCGACGAACAGATACGCAAACACGGCTGGCCAGCGGTGATGTCGATTGTCGAGGGCGGCCAGCACCGTCATTCCGATGGTTTGTTCTACGGCGGACTGGCACCGAGCTGGTCGAACCGCACGTTGCATCAAATCATTCAAAAGCATGTTTCCCATGCCGAAGTGGCCATGTGCTTCGATTTGCACACCGGCGCCGGGGAGTATGGTCATCCGATGTTGCTGACCATTACCGAGGCGGCATATCCAGCACTTGCAGATGCGCAGGCGATTTATGGTCCTTGGCTCTATACCTTGCACACGGGCGCCGACACGCTGAGCGAAACCGGCGTCGCGGCCACCGCCACCGGCTACACCTCGCAGGCGTTGATCAACGCGCTGCCGCACGTGCGGTTGATGCCATTTGTGATCGAGTGCGGGACGTATCCCGGCGCCGAGGTTCATCGTCATCTGCGCGATGATCACTGGCTGCATCTGCACGGCAATCCGAGTGATGCCGTGGGGCGCGGGATCAAACTGAATCTGGTTGAGCAGTTCTATCCCGCCGACAGCGACTGGCAGGCGATGGTCTGGCTGCGTACCTGGCAGATATGGGAGCGGGCGTTGTCAGCGTTGCCGGCGATTTGTTCCTGATGCGACTTCTTGGGTGGCTCGGCGTAGGGGCACGCCTCACAGTTCGCTCCTCCGGAAAGTTCGCGCACTTCAAGGTGCGTGAAGGGTGTGCGCGAAACACTGCGCGAAAACATGCCGGCCGGTACTTGACGCGAGCCTTCCATGGGGTTGTTTCCCCAAAAGGGGGAGAATGAACACTTCAGCTCTGAGTAGAGCAGTTTTTGATTCACTCCAGTGCCCCGCAGACGAGATGCGCCCGACACATGGGATGCGTCGGAGGCAATGGCAACGCCCTTCCTAAAATCGAGCACATTGGTCCTTCAGTACATGCGTAAATCAGATCGGCTATTCCAGGTAGTAAACCTGATCCGGGTACATCAGCCGATTACAGCGGAAGACTTGGCGGGGCGTATCGGGGTCTCAGTCCGCACGATTTATCGGTATATCGACGACCTGTCTGTGAGCGGTATTCCTCTCTATGGCGTCGCTGGCGTTGGGTATGCTCTGCACGAAGGGTTTGAGTTACCGCCTCTGACACTCACCCAGGATGAACTCGACGCGCTGATGTTGGGCGTTGAGATGCTTTCAAATTCCGCAGGCCCTGAACTCGCTTCTTCTGCAAGGACGCTGTTGAGCAAAGTTGCTGCCGTATTGCCGTTTCGCAATACAGAACCATCACTCTCCAATATCCGCGCGTTGAGGGCTAAGCCTGTCACACCAGACCAACGATATTTGGACGATCTCCACCGCGCTATTCAGCAGGCGAGAGCCGTCCACTTTTCATATTTCAGCTTGAGTGAAGAGATCTCGGGCAGGACGGTGTTCCCCTTGGGCCTTTTCTACTGGGGAGGAAAGTGGACTGTCGGAACATGGTGTACGTCCAGAAAGGCATACAGAGACTTTCGAGTTGACCGGATACGAAGCCTGCAGATCATGACGGATGGACAGAAGCTTGAGGCGGAATGGAACCTGCGGTCATACATGCAGTTTCAGTCTGATCAATGGACGGCCCAACAACCTTTCAAGCACTGACAGTACGGTGTCAGTACGACCCCAAGATACTGGTCGCTCCTCACCACACAATTGGAGTGACATATGACGCAGAACAGCCATGTACTCGAGCTAGCAATCTTTACCGTCAAGGAAGGCTTCGAAAGCCAAATGCCTGAGTTGCGGTTGATGCTTCGGGAAACCCTCAAAGGGTTTGATGGGTTGATTGAGTTCTCAGGTTATTGTCCCGAACCACAAGGCCGTGTTTTCGCTGACTTGGCTAAATGGGACAACCTTGAAAATGCTCAGAAAGTCGCACAGGCATTCGAGGGTGGAGATCCGAGATTTGCCCCTTACGCCCAGGCGATTGAAGCGCTTACGTTCATGGGACATTTTTACCCCGAGTAGAAGCTCAGCGCCCTGCTCTTAGGCTCCCTTCGCGCCAACGCGGTATCGGAAAGGGGCGGCGTTTTATCTCGGATCGCTTCATTTGGGCTTGTATCCCCTCGGTTCAATTATTTGTCGAGGATACACAGGGGATACACGGAGGGAAGGTATAGAGAGATACAGGGAGAGATAGCCAGAAACAAGAAAGCCCGCACTAGGCGGGCTTCTTGAGGTTGTTTAGAGACTCATGGAGACATCTGTAAACAGGTACTTGGTGGCTACACAGGGACTTGAACCCCGGACCCCAGCATTATGAATGCTATGCTCTAACCAACTGAGCTATGTAGCCAAGTGGCGCGCATTATTGGCTCGTAACAGAGATGTGTCAAGCGTAAATATAAAATATTTCTCTACGCTTTCAACCGCTTATCCGCCTGACCCGAAAAAACGGGCCAGGGGAGGGCGTCAACTGAGCTGAAATCTCCCGGTATTGGCACTCAAGGCCTTGCTGCCCTGGCTCAAGGTGTCCGCTGCCAGGTTCACCGCCCGCGCGCCTTCGAGCAAGCGTACCGCCGCCTGATCGACTTGCTGGATGTTGCCGCTGACCTCGTCGGCGGTGGTCGCTTGCTCGTCGACCGCTGTGGCGATCTGCGCCAGGGTGTCAGTGACACTTTGCACGGCACTGGCAATTTCCCCCAGGCGTTCGCCGAGGCCAGTGACGGCTTGGGCGTCGGACTGAGCCTGGCCGCAAGCGGCTTCCATCAGGCTCACCGCTTCGTTCACCGTGTTGCGCAGGCTGTCGACAGTGCCGGCAATCTGCGCGGTGGAGGACTGGGTGCGTTGCGACAGGCTGCGCACTTCATCGGCCACCACCGCAAAGCCGCGACCTTGCTCACCCGCGCGAGCGGCCTCGATGGCGGCATTAAGTGCCAACAGATTCGTCTGCTCGGCAACCCCGCGAATGGTATCCACCACCAACTGAATCTGCTGCCCTTGCTCACTGACCCGGCCCAGTGCCGCAGCGGTGTCGTTCAAGCGCTGATTGAGTTGCTGAATGCTCGCCGTCGTGCGCTGGCTGTCACGGCTGCTGTCGGCAGCGATGCGCTGGGTGTGCTGAGCGCTGCCAGAAGCCTGTTCGCAACTCTGGGCGACCCCTTGCGAGGTCGCTGCCAATTGCGTGGCCGCCGCCGCGATCTGGCTGATCTGCAACTGCTGAGCTTCGACTTCCCCAAGGGCGCCGCTGGAGTGATGGTTGAGGGTGCGCACCGCGTTGCTCAGCTGCAAGGTTTCATGATCGACTCCCAGCAGGCTGTTGCGCAGCTGCACCACCGCGACGTTGAGGGCGGTGCTGATGGCGGCCAGTTCGTCGCGGCCTTCCACCGGTACTTGCAGGCTCAGATTGCCGTCGCGCAAGGCTTCGGCCAGCAGGGTAATGCCGCTGGCGCTGCGACGGATCGAGGCCTGCAAGCAGATGAACAGGTACAGCGCGGCCAGCAGCAGGCAGCCAAAAATGGTCGCTACCAGGATGAACTGGCGGATTGCCGAACCGTGGTAATAGTCCAGACGCTGATCTAGTGACACCAACGACTGCTGGCGCAGCGAAGCGAGGTCGGAGAGCAGGCCGTCGAGGCTGCGTTCGAACTCTTCCGGCTTGAGCTTGATGCTGCCGCCGAATACGCCGTCATCGAGGACTTTCAACTCGGCGTCCAGGTGCTTGAGGCTGTCATGGTATTGCCCGGCCCAGGCTTGCAACGCGCTGGGCAGCCGCGCTTCCAGCAGGCTTGCGGTTTTGACCAACTGCTCCCGGGCATCGCCGATGCGGCTGCGCAAGTCCCGCAGTTGCAGACGGCTTTGCAGGGTGAACTGTCCGGATACCACTGACGCCTGGCCGACGCTCGCGAGACGGCCGACTCGTTCAATCAGGTCTGGCGCGTGCTGCGTGGAGATCTGCGTCAGCAAATAGGTCTCCAGCCACGGCGCGAGGGTCAGGCGATTGTCCATGGCGATCTGTTCGCGCAAGGCTTGCAGGGCACTCAAGGCATTGGTGAAACGATCGTAACCGTCCGGCCACCAGCCGACGCTGCTCAGGCTTTTAGAGTCGAGGCCGTTGAGGGCGGTTTGCAAGGTTTGATAACGGGCCAGGGTTTCGCCCTCGGCGCCTTCGGTTTGCAGTGCGTTGCCGAGGTCTGTGGTGGCTTGGGCGACGGCGGGCTGAACCGTATCGAAAGCAGCCATCGCCGCGATCGTCGCGGGTGTCGGCTGGCGATTGGTTTCCGTGGCGCGCCAGCGAGCCGCGCGGTCACGCTGGGCGGCGAGCAGGTTATCCAGAGCATCCAGGGCGAGCAGTTGCCGAACCCCGGCACGTTCGCCGGAAATCAGGTTCAGTTTGTCGCGATAGTCTTGACCGATCATCCACAGACTGCCCGTCAGCGGCAGGATAAACAGCAGAAACAGCAGCTGAAATTTGCGTGCGAAGCCAAAACGCCCCAGCAACCCGATCCCCGGTGATAAAAAAGCCTGCATGCCCCAAAACTCCTCTGGACACCACGCGCCATTGGCGTGCGTCGCAACCGTTGCGGCCGCGACCTGTGCCCTTTTAAAAGGCCTCGAAAGTTCACCCTCGTCAGCTCTGTAGGCCGGCTCTGTAGCGAAACTTCCCATTCTCGGTCCCCTTTGTAAGGGGCCGCGTTGAAGCGGATTACCAAGGCAAGATTCAGACCATGGCGTTGCGCTATCACCTTTTCCGCGATGAAAACCGAGGTCGTTAGCAGGCTAATGGGATGGCGCTGCTGCACCGAAAAATGGCACATTGACGCACCTGCCCGTGTGCACCCATCTGATGTACGGAAACTCTTATGGCTATCAGCAATGTCCAGACCGGCGCGCAGCCGGCATCCGCGACTTCACAAAGCAGCCCTTTGGTCATGCGCATCATCGGCGCTGTGGCGCTGGCGCATTTGATCAACGACTTGATCCAGTCGGTGCTGCCGTCGATCTATCCGATGCTCAAGGCCAACTATGGCCTGACCTTCACCCAGGTTGGCTTGATCACTTTGACCTTCCAGCTGACGGCTTCGCTGTTGCAGCCGTGGGTCGGTTACTACACCGATCGGCACCCAAAACCCTGGTTGCTACCCGCCGGGACGATTTGCACATTGATCGGCATTTTGATGATGTCGGTGGTCGGCAGTTTTCCGATGATTTTGCTGGCTGCAGGGCTAATAGGTATCGGCTCCTCGACCTTTCACCCGGAAGCTTCTCGTGTGGCGCGATTAGCGTCTGGCGGGCGGTTTGGTTTGGCGCAGTCGACGTTTCAGGTCGGCGGTAATGCCGGGTCTGCCTTCGGTCCGTTGCTGGCTGCGGCGATCATCATTCCTTTCGGTCAGGGCCATGTGGCCTGGTTCGGACTGTTCGCGGTGTTTGCGCTGTTCGTGCTCTATCGGATCAGCCGCTGGTACGCCAACCACCTGAGTCTGTTCAAACTCAAGCAAGGCCAGGCGGCGACGCATGGCTTGTCGAAGAACCGCGTGATCAGTGCACTGGTAGTGCTCGGGCTGCTGGTGTTCTCCAAGTATTTCTACATGGCCAGCTTCACCAGCTACTTCACTTTCTACCTGATCGAGAAATTCGACCTGTCGGTGGCCAGTTCACAGTTGCACCTGTTCCTGTTTCTCGGCGCGGTCGCGGCGGGGACCTTCTTTGGTGGGCCGATCGGCGACAAGATTGGGCGTAAGGCGGTGATCTGGTTCTCGATCCTCGGCGTAGCGCCGTTCACCCTGATCCTGCCTCATGCGGACCTGTTCTGGACCAGCATCCTCAGCGTCGTGATCGGCTTCATTCTGGCGTCAGCATTCTCGGCGATCGTGGTGTATGCCCAGGAACTGGTGCCGGGCAATGTCGGAATGATTGCCGGAGTGTTCTTCGGATTGATGTTCGGCTTTGGCGGGATTGGTGCGGCGTTGCTCGGGCATTTGGCGGATATCCAAGGCATCGAATACGTGTACTTCCTGTGTTCGTTCTTGCCGTTGTTCGGGGTGTTGGCGATCTTCTTGCCACGGACCAAAAAAGTCTGACCCAACACATGCCCCCTGTGGGAGCGAGCTTGCTCGCGATGAGGATTTCAGATTCGATACCTTCGCCGACTGACACTCCGCGATCGTCGGATCGCCGCCCGGAGCAAGCTCCCACAGTTGATCGGTGGTGTGGTGGGTGATTATTTCAGGCACAAAAAAGCCGCGTGTGAACGCGGCTTTTTCTTGGGCGGGTGTTTTCACATCGAGGGCACTAAGGGCGCTTCACGCAGATACTACAAGGCATTTCAGGACTGACTCAAACGAGTCAGGCTATGGGGTTACTTACAGGCTCAAGCACTGCTGTTGCGGAAACTGCCGGGTGTGATGCCGACTACTTTTTTGAAGGCGCGGGTCATGTGGCTTTGATCGAAGAAGCCGCAAGCGAATGACGCTGCTGCGAGACTGGACCCGGTGCGCAGCAGTTTTTGGACCTGGGCGATTCTTTTCTGGATTTGATAGCTGTGGGGGGAGACGCCAACGCTTTTTTTGAACACCCGGATCAGGTAAAGAGGGTCAAGGTTCACCAGTTGCGCCAGTTCTTCCAGAGACAGATGTTGGTCGAACTCGTCTTCGAGCTTCCTCTTGATCTTTTGCACTGCGTGCTGCTCAGCCGTACTGACCGGTTCGATGGGCGCTCCGCTGCGCTCGAAGAGCTGCGTCACCAGATCCAGCAGGATAGTTTCCCGTTCAAGGCTGGAGGGGGATTTTTCAATGATTTGATGTTGATGCAAAAAGGTCCGGGCGAAGTCGGGGGCCTGGCTCAGAGCTGTTTGAAAAAGATGAATATGATCGTTTGAAAAACGCCCTTGAAACACCATCCGATTGACCCATTCGGGGTCGATATAGAGCATTCGATACATCCAGCCATCATCATGGCCTGGCAAGCCGTCGTGGATCTCCCCGGGGGTAATGGTGACCACACTGCCAGCGACCCCCATGTAGTAACTGCCGCGATAAAAAAGTTTTTCAACACCGCTACTTATAACGCCGATAGCGTACCGGTCATGTGAATGTCGGCCGAAAGATTGAGTACTGTAGCGCGCAGATAGCAACTCACAGTCGCCTTCGGGTATACGCCAGAATTGAACAAAGTCCTTGTCATTTCGAGGGGCTTTGTTAAGGCGATTCTCGTCCATGAATTGTCCAGTTTTGTGCAATACGTATGAAAAAAAGGTCGCTAAATTTAGCACCTATTTCATAACACAAGCGAGGGGTTGCGATGTCTACAAAACTGGTAGTTGGGGATTTTAATAAGTCTTCATGGTCATTTCGTGCGTGGCTGGTTCTTGTGACAGCGGATGTTGCATTTGAAACCCTTCAGATCAAACTGGAACAAACCGACACCCGCCAGCGCATTCTGGAGCACTCGCCTTCCGGCAAGGTACCGGCGCTGCTGCTTGATGATGTCGTCATCAACGACAGCCTGGCCATCAGCGAATACATTGCCGGCACATATCCGGCAGCCAACCTTTGGCCCCAGGACTCGCGGGTCAAGGCCCTGGCACGAGCAGCTGCGGCAGAGATGCACTCCGGTTTCACCCATCTGCGCACGCAGATGTCGTTTGGCCTGAACACCGGTGACATCCCGGAAAGCCTGACCGGCGAGACCCGAGAGGAAATCATGCGGGTATTCGCTATCTGGAACCAGCTCCGTGAGGTGAGCGGTTCAACACAGTTCCTCTGCGGTGACTTCGGCATTGTTGATGCGATGTTTGTTCCGGTGGTGTTCCGCTTCCGTCGTTATGGTATTGCCATTCCTGCGCAACTGCAGGGCTATGTCGAAAACATCCTGGGTTATGCACCGGTACAGCAATGGTTGAAGTTGGCCGCGCAAGAAGTTTAAAGAGTTGTGCTGCTGATAACTAATAAGGTCAATTAAAAATCAGTTGTTTTTTTTGACTCGTGGCAGAAAAGACCTTTGGGGCTTTTCTGCTTTATCGAGTCTGATATTTGTTGTCCGGGGGCGGTTATGAGCGTTCATAAAGTTAATACCGGTCTTTATCAATGAGGTTTCTCATGTCGACTAATAACAATCGGGCAATCATTGAATTGACCATCGGCGGACTGATGCTCAGTCTGTCTGCTCTAGCCGTCGCTTTCGCCCATATCGGCGCGGGTGGCGCAGGGTTCTATCGGATGTTGTTCGCCTCGATCCTGTTCTTCCTGCTGCTCAAGGTGCGCAAAACACCGGTACTGCTCAAAAGCGCCAAGGCGCAGCTGTACACCGCGTTGGCTGGGGTGTTTTTGGCCATCGACCTGGTGCTCTGGCACCAGAGCATCTATATCGTCGGCCCGGGCATCGGGTCGATCCTGACCAACTGTCAGGTGTTCTTCATGACCCTGCTGGGGTTATACCTGCTGAAGGAAAAACCTTCGATCTACTTCCTGGTATCCATCACCTTGGCATTTGTTGGGCTCTATCTGTTGTTGCTACCCGAGATGACCAGTGCGGTAGGGATGAAGGGCGTGGTGTATGGCGTACTGTCGGGGCTGGCGTATGCCATCTGCGTGTACTTCCTGAAGATCAATACCCAGTTGCCTGACGGCGGGGGTGACAAGATCGCACAGATGCTCAATTTGAGTCTTTGGGCGGCACTGGTTCTGCTGACATACGCGCTGGCAACTGGAGAAAGCTTGGCCATCGTGGATGGGCAAACCTTGCTGATGCTGATCATATACGGGGTACTGGTGCAGTTTGTCGGCTGGTTGCTGGTCAACCGTTCGATCGGAGCCATCAGCCTGGGGTTGGCCGGACTGATCCTGTTGCTGGAGCCGGTGATCACTTATTTCATTGATGTCACCTTTCTCGGCAAGGCCAGCTCCACACTGCAGATTTGCGGCGCGCTGGTGACTATCTTTGCGGTTTACATTGGTTCAATCAAACCGCCTGAGAAAGCGCACCCTTTACCCGAAGCGACCTGACAGACGATGTATCACGGCGGTATCGTGAACGACGGGCTGCCGTGACCCTGCCCAATACGTTATGCGCAGGCCCGCAAGGTCTGCGTGTAGTCGAGGAGGATGGTGATCCCAAGACGAAAAAATCCCCGTATCAGCGAGTGATTACGGGGATTTTGTGTCTATCGAGATCCGTGTAAATCCACGGTTCCTGTTACACGTTGAAACGGAAGTGCATCACGTCGCCGTCTTTAACGATGTAGTCCTTGCCTTCCAGACGCCATTTACCGGCTTCTTTGGTGCCGGCTTCGCCCTTGTACTGGATGAAGTCGTCGTAGGCGATGACTTCGGCGCGGATGAAGCCTTTTTCGAAGTCGGTGTGGATCACGCCAGCGGCTTGTGGTGCGGTGGCACCGACGCGGACGGTCCAGGCGCGGACTTCTTCGACACCGGCGGTGAAGTAGGTCTGCAAGTGCAGCATTTCGTAGCCGGCGCGGATTACGCGGTTCAGGCCAGGTTCTTCGAGGCCCAGGGCTTCGAGGAACATGTCTTTCTCTTCGCCGTCATCCAGCTCGGCGATTTCGGCTTCTATCTTGTTGCAGACCGGAACCACCATGGCGCCTTCTTCTTCGGCGATGGCTTTGACGATGTCCAGCAGCGGGTTGTTCTCGAAACCGTCTTCAGCGACGTTGGCGATGTACATGACCGGCTTGGTGGTCAGCAGGTGGAAACCACGAATCACCGCTTTGTCGTCGGCGCCCATGGTTTTCATCAGCGTACGCGCAGGCTTGCCGAGGGTGAAGTGAGCGATCAATTGCTCCAGCAGGCCTTTCTGGACCACGGCGTCCTTGTCGCCACCCTTGGCGTTTCGGGCGACTTTCTGCAGTTGCTTCTCGCAGCTGTCGAGGTCGGCGAAGATCAGTTCCAGGTCGATGATTTCGATGTCGCGTTTCGGGTCGACGCTGTTGGAGACGTGAATCACGTTCTCGTCTTCGAAGCAGCGGACTACGTGCGCGATGGCATCGGTTTCACGGATGTTGGCGAGGAACTTGTTGCCCAGGCCTTCACCTTTCGAGGCGCCGGCTACCAGGCCTGCGATGTCGACGAATTCCATGGTGGTCGGCAGGATGCGCTTGGGATTGACGATGGCCGCCAGGGCTTCCAGACGCGAATCCGGCATCGGCACGATACCGGTGTTCGGTTCGATGGTGCAGAAGGGGAAGTTCTCGGCCGCGATCCCGGATTTGGTCAGGGCGTTGAACAGGGTGGACTTGCCGACGTTAGGCAGGCCGACGATGCCGCAATTGAATCCCATGGTGTTTTCCCCGAGGAGTAGAGTCAGGCCTTCTGGCTGTGCAGGTTTTTCATCGCGCGGTTCCATTCACCGGCGAGGATATCCGGCAGCACGCCGAGGGCAAAGTCGATGCTGGCATCGAGTTTTTCCTGTTCGGCGCGTGGCGCACGACCCAGGACGAAATTTGAAACCATACTGGCAACGCCCGGGTGGCCAATGCCAAGCCGCAAGCGGTGAAAGGTATTCTGATTGCCCAGTTGCGCGATGATGTCGCGCAACCCGTTGTGACCGCCATGGCCGCCGCCCTGTTTGAGCTTGGCTACACCCGGTGGCAGGTCGAGTTCGTCATGCGCCACCAGGATTTCTTCAGGCGTAATGCGGAAGAAGCCGGCAAGTGCCGCGACGGCCTGGCCGCTGCGGTTCATGTAGGTGGTGGGAATCAGCAGACGAACATCCTGACCCTGATGCGAATAGCGCCCGGTCAGGCCGAAATATTTGCGATCCGCCACAAGGTTTACGCCTTGTGCGTTCGCGATGCGCTCAACAAAAAGGGCCCCTGCGTTATGCCGGGTCTGTTCGTATTCAGCGCCTGGATTTCCCAGGCCAACGATCAGTTTGATGGCAGTCACGATAGGGGCCCTTCCTTGGAGTGGTGGATAACATCGCCGCGACAGTTGTGTGCGGCGAAAGTGGACGACAAGTGCTCATTTACCATTATGTAAACTCCGCGTTCTCGCCCGCTTTCTCGCTACGTTCCAGTCCGCGATGTTACTTGATCACTCCGGCATCACAGAGTGAATTACTCTGCTGCGCCTTCTTCGGTAGCTTCTGGAGCAACACGTGGAGCGTGGACGTTGGCAACTGCCTTGTCATCACCGTGTGCCAGAGCAACAAACTCAACGCCTTTAGGGGCTTTGAGGTCAGACAGGTGAATGATCGAACCGATTTCGGCGTTAGCCAGGTCGACTTCGATGAATTCAGGCAGGTCTTTCGGCAGGCACGAAACTTCGATTTCAGCAACAACGTGCGAAACTTCGCCGCCTTTCTTGATCGGAGCTTCTTCGCCAACGAAGTGTACAGGCACGATAGCGGTCAGTTTCTGGCCAGCTACAACGCGTACGAAGTCAGCGTGCATCACGTGGCCTTTGGCCGGGTGACGCTGCAGAGCTTTGATGATTACGTTTTGCTTGGTGCCGCCAACGTTCAGCTCGATGATGTGGCTGTAAGCCGCTTCGTTTTCGAGCAGTTTGGCAACTTCTTTAGCCAGCATGCTGATGGATTCAGGGGCTTTTTCGCCACCGTAAACTACAGCAGGTACCAGGCTTGCGAGACGACGCAGGCGGCGGCTCGCACCTTTCCCCAGGTCGGAACGCACTTCAGCATTCAGAGTAAAATCGTTCATGTTGTATCTCCAAAATAACCACATTCGCCCCAGCGTTTGCGACCAGCGCTAAAGGCGATATGGGCAAAAAAGCCCCGCCCCGACAGGAATGCCGGGGCGGGGCGCTTTTCGTCAACGAGATATTCGAGAAGGGCAGGGCCCTTAACGGAACATCGCGCTGATCGATTCTTCGTTGCTGATGCGGCGAACCGCTTCGGCAACTACCGGCGCGATATCCAGTTGACGGATACGCGAGCAGGCTTGAGCAGCAGCGGACAACGGGATGGTGTTAGTCACCACCAGTTCGTCCAGCATGGAATTTTCGATGTTTTCGATCGCCCGACCGGACAGCACAGGGTGTGTGCAGTAGGCGAAAACCTTGGCAGCGCCATGCTCTTTCAGGGCCTTGGCCGCGTGGCACAGAGTGCCGGCGGTATCGACCATGTCATCGACCAGAATACAGGTACGCCCTTCGACATCACCGATGATATGCATCACTTCAGAGTGATTGGCTTTCTCACGGCGTTTGTCGATGATCCCGAGATCCACGCCCAGGGATTTGGCAACAGCACGTGCACGCACGACGCCGCCAATGTCCGGGGACACGATCATCAGGTTTTCGAAGCGCTGATCTTCAATGTCATCCACCAGTACCGGGGAGCCGTAGATGTTATCTACCGGAATATCGAAGAAACCCTGGATTTGGTCAGCATGCAGATCAACCGTGAGAACACGGTCGATGCCGACTACGGTAAGCATGTCAGCCACGACTTTCGCGCTGATAGCCACACGTGCGGAACGCGGACGGCGATCCTGACGGGCATAACCAAAGTAAGGAATAACAGCAGTGATACGAGTAGCCGAGGAGCGGCGGAAGGCATCAGCCATCACTACCAGTTCCATCAGGTTGTCGTTGGTCGGAGCGCAAGTCGGCTGAATAATGAAAACATCTTTACCGCGGACGTTTTCATTGATCTCGGCAGTAATTTCGCCGTCGGAGAACTTACCGACAGAGATGTCACCGAGAGGGATATGCAGCTGACGTACAACACGCCGAGCCAGATCGGGGTTAGCGTTCCCCGTAAAGACCATCATCTTGGACACGCGCAGTACCTAGAGGCTGAGGGTAACCTGGATGAGTATAGAAAATGGCAGGGGCGGCTGGATTCGAACCAACGCATGGCAGGATCAAAACCTGCTGCCTTACCGCTTGGCGACGCCCCTGTATCTGTTGCAACGAGTACCCAGTACTCGATTCCTTTTAGAGCAGACTTTGCAGCTTGCGATGCAACATCGAAATGTTGCTTCCCTTTGCTACAAACCCTGTAAGGGTCTCTGTAAGAAGGGCCGAGACTTTATCAGCTTCAGCTTTGCTTGGGAAGCCCCCAAACACACAACTTCCAGTTCCGGTGAGTTTTGCTTCGGTAAATTTACCTAACAAATTCAATGCGTTACGTACATCTGGATAACGCCTTGCTACCACCGGCAAGCAGTCATTTCGACTGTTTCCCTTGGGAACGGGGCGCACTTTAATGGGAGAAGAGTTACGTGTCAACAACGGATCTGAAAAAATTTCTGCTGTACTTACAGAGACTTGCGGCACAAGCACGAGATACCACGGCTCGATGGGGTAAACAGGGGTCAGTTTCTCCCCCACGCCTTCGGCAAAAGCCGCGTGCCCACGCACGAAAACCGGGACGTCCGCGCCAAGCGTCAGGCCCAAAGTGGCCAGCCGATCCTCATCCCAACCCAGTTGCCAGAGATGATTGAGGCCGAGCAAAGTGGTCGCGGCATTTGAACTGCCGCCACCGATTCCACCGCCCATGGGCAGAATTTTTTCGATCCATATGTCGATACCGAGTGAACAACCGGATTGCTCCTGAAGTTTTTTTGCAGCTCGAACAATCAGATTGCTGTCGTGAGGAACGCCATCGAATTCGGTGTGCAGTAGAATCACGCCGTCATCACGAACGGCGAACGTGATTTCATCGCCGTAATCGAGAAACTGAAAAATAGTCTGCAGCTCGTGGTAGCCGTCTTCACGGCGACCGAGGATGTGCAGCATCAGATTGAGTTTGGCCGGGGAGGGCAGCGTCAAGCGCGGAGCGGTCATGTTCACTGCCCCAATTTGCGAGGTTGCCATTCCTTGATCACCAGCGTGACGTCAAGGTCGGTGCCGTGCAGTTTGATCCGCTCGGGTAGCCAAAAGCCGTTTTGCTCAGCATAGCTGAGGTATTCGACCTGCCAGCCATCCTGCTCAAGTTTGGCGAGGCGGCTGTCGGCATCCAGCGTCAGACGGCTTTTGCTGTCCGGAGCCGGGAGCCCGCGAACCCACCAGGCCAGATTCGACACTGGTAGCTTCCAGCCCAGTTGTTCTTCGACCAACACTTCAGGCGTCGGCGCTTCATAGCGGCCCTGATTGGCAACTTCCAGCGAGACCTTGCCGGGGCGACCGGTCAGGCGTGCTGCGCCGCGACCCAGGGGGCCGGAGAGGCGAATGTCGTAGTAATCCTGTCGCTGCAGCCAGAACAATGTGCCGCTGCCCGAATCTTTCGGGGCGCGAATGCCGATCTTGCCGTTGATCTGCCAGCCGTCAAGGCTGGTCAGTTGCTGTTTGTACTCGCCCCATTGGGCCGGGTTGCCTTGACCCTGGACCGATTCGCGGGCACCGAAGCCCGCGCAACCGGCGAGCAGGGCGATGAAGCTGAAAACAATGAGGTGGCGCAAAAACATAATCTTAAAGAGTCTCTGATCCGGTCAGGCGCTTGATGGTGCTGCGCAGGATGGGGCTGTCGGGCTGCTCCTTGAGGAACTTGCTCCAGATTTGTTTGGCTTCCCGTTGCTTGCCGTTGGCCCACAGGACTTCACCCAGGTGCGCGGCGACTTCCTGATCGGGGAAGCGCTCCAGCGCCTTGCGCAGCAGGCGTTCGGCTTCGTCGAGATTGCCCATGCGGAAGTTCACCCAGCCGAGGCTGTCGAGTACCGCCGGGTCTTCAGGATTGATCTGGTGTGCCTGTTCGATCAAGGCCTTGGCTTCGGCGTAGCGCGTCGTGCGGTCGGACAGGGTGTAACCGAGGGCGTTCAGCGCCATCGCGTTGTCCGGGTCGCGCTTGATGATCAGTCGTAGGTCTTTTTCCATCTGCGACAGGTCATTGCGTTTTTCCGCTTGCATGGCGCGGGTGTACAGCAGGTTCAGATCGTCCGGGTATTGCTGCAACGCTTGCTGCAATACATTCCAGGCTTTGTCGGGCTGTTTATTGGCGGACAAGGTTTCGGCTTCGATCAAATACAACTGAATCGCGTAATCGGGCTGCTCATCGCGCTCCGCAGCCAGACGGCTTTGGGCTTCGGCGGTCTTGCCGTTGTTCATCAGGATATCGGCCTGACGCAATTGCGCCGGCAGGAAATCGTTGCCTGGGCCGACCTGGGCGTACTCGATCAGCGCGCCTTGAGGGTCATTGCGCTCTTCAGCGATACGACCGAGGTTCAAGTGCGCCGAATCGACGTGGCTTTCCCGGGCGATCAAGTCTTCCAGATAGCCCTTGGCTTCATTCCAGGCCTTGGCTTCCAGGCAGACCAGCGCCAGGGAGTAACGCAGTTCGTCGTCTTCCGGGTACTGCTGAACCAGGCTCGAGAACTCGGCTTTGGCATCGTCCATGCGGTCCTGTTCAACCAGCATGCGCGCGTAAGTCAGGCGCAGGCGTTTGTCGTCCGGGTATTTCTTGATGCTTTTTTGCAGCAGCGGCAAGGCTTCATCGCCACGCCTGAGGGTCTGCAGCAGGCGTGCGCGCAGCAGGATTGGCGCTATTTCGCCGTCCTCCGGCGGATTGTCTTCCAGCAGGCCCAGCGCACCTTTGGCGTCACCGTCCTGTTGCAGCAGCAAGGCTTTGCCGAAAATCAGCTGGCCGTTTTTCGGATGGCGCTGCAACAAGCGATCAAAACCTTTCATCAAGCCGTTGCGCGTGTCCTGGTCGGTATCGGCCGCAGACAGGGCGAGGAAGTCGAAATGCGTGTCTCCCTTGCCTTGCAGGACTTTCTCCATATAGACCATGGAGTCGTCATAACGCCCGGCACGAGCCAGTTGCACGGCAGCTGCCCGTTGCGCCTCAAGGTCTTGCGGGGCGTTTTTCGCCCAGATCAACGCGGTGTCCAGGGCAGCCTGATCGGCGCCCAGGTATTCGGCGATACGGAATGCCCGCTCGGAGATGCCCGGATCCTGAGTATTGATGGCCTGGGTCACGTAGTTGTCCAGGGCAATGTCGAAACGATTGCGCTGGCCAGCCAGTTCGGCGCTCAACAGATTGAAGATGGTTTCTTCACTGAATGAGCTGTAAACCTTGGGCTTTTCAGGGGCTGGAGTGCTGTCTTCGACCGGCGGCGTACCGTCCGACGAAACGGGTGCCAAGGCCTGGCAGCCGCTGAGGAAGACAAAAGCGAGGAGCAACGCGGAAGATCTATTCATATAGGAAGAGGACGACTAACCTGCGGTCGGATCATCATGACACAAGCCTTCGGCCAAACATAACCGAGTCTCAATGGGTGTCTTTATAGAGGCGGGTCATTGGGACAATAGTCAGCGGTAGTTGTTCTGGCTCTGTCGAAGTAGGACAATTGCCGGCTTCACGTCACTATCAGCGACCTTGAATGGCCTTCCTTGCACTCGGTATTAACCACAAGACTGCTTCAGTAGACGTCCGCGAGCGCGTGGCCTTTACCCCTGAGCAGCTGGTGGAGGCCTTGCAGCAGCTCTGCCGACTCACCGACAGCCGCGAAGCTGCGATCCTCTCCACCTGCAATCGCAGTGAACTCTATATAGAACAGGATCACCTTTCGGCTGACGTTATTTTGCGCTGGCTGGCTGATTATCACCATTTGAGCCTCGAAGAGCTGCGCGCGAGCGCTTATGTGCACGAAGATGATGCGGCAGTTCGTCACATGATGCGGGTGGCCTCCGGGCTTGATTCGCTGGTGTTGGGCGAACCGCAGATTCTCGGTCAGATGAAATCGGCCTACGCCGTGGCCCGCGAGGCCGGCACCATCGGTCCGTTGCTCGGGCGGCTGTTCCAGGCCACGTTCAATGCCGCCAAACAGGTGCGCACCGACACCGCCATCGGCGAGAACCCGGTGTCCGTGGCGTTTGCCGCGGTCAGTCTGGCGAAACAGATTTTCAGCGACCTGCAACGCAGCCAGGCCTTGCTGATCGGCGCCGGCGAGACCATCACCCTGGTCGCCCGCCATCTGCACGAGTTGGGTGTAAGGCGCATCGTCGTCGCCAACCGCACCCTGGAGCGCGCGAGCATTCTGGCCGAGCAGTTCGGCGCCCACGCGGTGTTGCTTTCGGACATCCCGGCGGAACTGGTGCGCAGCGACATCGTCATCAGCTCCACCGCCAGCCAGTTGCCGATCCTTGGCAAAGGCGCGGTGGAAAGCGCCTTGAAACTGCGCAAGCACAAGCCGATCTTTATGGTAGACATCGCCGTCCCCCGGGATATCGAGCCGGAAGTCGGCGAACTGGACGACGTTTACCTTTATAGCGTCGACGATCTCCACGAAGTGGTCGCCGAGAACCTCAAGAGTCGCCAGGGCGCAGCTCAGGCGGCGGAAGAGATGGTCTCGATCGGTGCCGAAGATTTCATGGTCCGCCTGCGTGAGCTGGCGGCGGTGGATGTGCTCAAGGCCTATCGCCAACAAAGCGAGCGCATGCGCGACGAAGAATTGCAGAAGGCCCAGCGCATGTTGGCCAACGGCACCAGCGCCGAAGACGTGCTGGTGCAACTGGCGCGGGGGCTGACCAACAAACTCTTGCACGCACCGAGCGTGCAATTGAAAAAGCTCTCTGCCGAAGGCCGCCTCGATGCGCTGGCCATGGCCCAGGAACTCTTTGCCCTGAATGAGGGCTCATCGGATAGCTTTTCGGATAAGAAACCGCAATGAAAGCGTCACTGCTCAATAAGCTGGACATCCTCCAGGACCGTTTCGAGGAATTGACTGCCTTGCTTGGCGACGGCGAAGTCATTTCCGATCAGAATAAATTCCGCACCTATTCCAAGGAATACGCGGAAGTCGAACCGATTGTCGAAACCTATAAACAGTTGCTCAAAGTACAAAGCGACCTTGAAGGCGCCCAGGCGCTGCTCAAGGACAGCGATCCGGACATGCGCGAAATGGCCGTGGAAGAAGTCCGCGAAGCCAAAGAGCAACTGATCGACATCGAAGCCAGCCTGCAACGCATGCTGCTGCCCAAGGATCCGAACGATGGGCGCAACGTGTTCCTCGAAATCCGCGCCGGCACCGGCGGTGATGAGGCGGCGATTTTCTCCGGCGACCTGTTCCGCATGTATTCGCGTTACGCCGAGCGTCGTGGCTGGCGGGTGGAAATCCTCTCGGAGAACATCGGTGAACACGGCGGCTTTAAAGAAGTCATCGCTCGCGTCGAAGGCGACAACGTCTACGGCAAGCTGAAATTCGAATCCGGTGCACACCGCGTACAACGGGTTCCGGCAACTGAGTCCCAGGGGCGCATCCACACCTCGGCCTGCACCGTAGCCGTATTGCCCGAGCCGGACGAACAGGAAGCGATCGAGATCAACCCCTCGGATTTGCGCATCGATACCTACAAATCTTCCGGTGCCGGTGGTCAGCACGTTAACAAGACGGACTCGGCGATCCGCATCACGCACTTGCCGTCCGGTATCGTCGTCGAGTGCCAGGAAGAGCGTTCCCAGCACAAGAACCGCGCCCGGGCGATGTCCTGGCTGTCGGCCAAGCTCAACGATCAGCAGACCAGCGCCGCCGCCAATGCCATCGCCAGCGAGCGTAAATTGCTGGTGGGCTCGGGTGATCGCTCCGAGCGGATCCGCACCTACAACTTTGCCCAGGGCCGGGTCACCGACCACCGGGTCAACCTGACGCTGTATTCCCTCGACGAAATCCTCGCGGGCGGTGTCGATGCGGTGATCGAGCCGTTGCTGGCCGAATACCAGGCCGACCAATTGGCGGCGATAGGTGAGTAAATGACGATCATTGCCAGTTTGTTACGCGCCGCCGACCTGCCGGATTCGCCCACCGCGCGCCTGGATGCCGAATTGTTGCTGGCCGCTGCGTTGGGCAAGTCCCGCAGTTTTCTGCACACCTGGCCCGAGCGCATCGTTCCGAGCGAAGCGGCGCTGAAATTTTCCGAATACCTGCAACGCCGTCGTAGCGGTGAGCCAGTGGCCTACATCCTCGGCCAGCAAGGTTTCTGGAAGCTTGATCTGGAAGTTGCACCGCACACGCTGATTCCGCGTCCGGACACCGAACTGCTGGTGGAAGCCGCACTGGAATTGTTGCCCGCGACACCTGCCAAGGTCCTCGATCTCGGCACCGGCAGCGGCGCCATTGCCCTGGCCCTGGCCAGCGAGCGTCCGGCCTGGAAGGTGACCGCCGTGGATCGCGTGCTCGAAGCCGTGGCCCTGGCCGAGCGCAATCGCCAGCGCTTGCACCTGAACAACGCCACCGTGCTGAGCAGTCACTGGTTCAGCGCGCTGGAAGGTCAGCGTTTTCAACTGATCATCAGTAACCCGCCTTACATCGCCTCCGCCGATCCGCACCTGGTGGAAGGCGATGTGCGCTTTGAACCGGCCAGTGCCTTGGTGGCTGGCGTCGACGGGCTCGACGATCTGCGTCTGATCGTCGCCCAGGCGCCGGATTATCTGGAGACGGGCGGTTGGCTGATGCTCGAACACGGTTATGATCAAGCCACAGCAGTACGCGATTTACTGCTGACTCGCGGTTTTGAAGAAGTCCACAGCCGCACCGATCTGGGCGGTCACGAACGTATCAGCCTGGGGCGCCTGCCGTGCTGAATGATCAGGAATTGTTGCGCTACAGTCGGCAGATTCTGTTGCAGCACGTCGACATCGACGGCCAGTTGCGACTGAAGGAGAGCCGCGTGTTGATCGTCGGTCTCGGCGGTCTCGGCTCGCCGGTTGCGCTTTATCTGGCAGCCGCCGGCGTCGGCGAGTTGCATTTGGCGGATTTCGACACCGTCGACTTGACCAACCTGCAACGCCAGATCGTTCACGACACCAACAGTGTCGGCTTGAGCAAAGTCGACTCGGCGATCCGCCGACTGAGTGCGATCAATCCCGAGATTCAGTTGATCGCCCATCGCACCGCGCTGGACGAAGATTCGCTGGCCGCCGCTGTGGCTGCGGTGGATCTGGTGCTGGACTGTTCCGATAATTTCTCCACCCGCGAAGCGGTCAACGCTGCGTGTGTCGCCGCCTGCAAACCGCTGGTCAGTGGCGCTGCGATTCGGCTGGAAGGGCAGTTGTCGGTGTTCGACCCGCGTCGCCCGGAGAGTCCGTGCTACCACTGTTTATATGGTCACGGCAGCGAAGCCGAACTGACGTGCAGCGAAGCCGGCGTCGTCGGGCCTTTGGTTGGCCTGGTGGGCAGCCTTCAGGCGCTGGAAGCCATGAAGTTGCTGGTGGGTTTCGGCGAGCCGCTGGTGGGGCGTCTGTTGTTGATCGATGCCTTGGGCTCGCGCTTTCGCGAACTGCGGGTCAAGCGTGATCCGGGCTGCAGCGTCTGTGGTTCGAAGCATGCGTGAAGCGCCGATTGGCGTGTTCGACTCCGGCGTCGGTGGGCTTTCGGTGCTGGCCGAGATCCAGCGTTTGCTGCCCAACGAGTCACTGTTGTACGTCGCCGATTGCGGGAATATTCCCTACGGCGAGAAAACCCCGGAATTCATCCGTCATCGTTGCAGTGTGATGGCCGGTTTTTTTCAGCAGCAGGGCGCCAAGGCCTTGGTGCTGGCTTGCAACACGGCGACTGTCGCTGGCGTTGCAGACTTGCGGCGCGATTATCCCGAGTGGCCCATCGTCGGCATGGAGCCGGCGGTCAAACCGGCCGCTGCCGCCACCCGCAGCGGTGTGGTCGGTGTGCTCGCCACCACCGGCACCTTGCAGAGTGCCAAGTTCGCCGCGTTGCTCGACCGATTCGCCACCGATGTGCGAGTCATCACTCAGCCGTGCCCCGGCCTGGTGGAGCTGATTGAAAACGGTGATTTGCACAGTCCGACCCTGCGCCAATTGCTGGCCAGGTATGTCGAACCGCTGCTCGGTGCCGGGTGCGACACAATAATTCTCGGCTGCACGCATTACCCCTTCCTAAAGCCGTTGCTTAAGCAGATGATCCCCGATGACATCAGCTTGATCGACACAGGCGCCGCTGTAGCGCGGCAACTTCAGCGTCTGTTGGCCGAGCGTGAATTGCTCGCCGAGGAGCCTGCTCGTGCTGCACAGTTCTGGACGAGTGCCGATCCGGAGCATTTCAGAAATATCTTGCCAATACTGTGGAATACCGCTGGCGTTGTGCGAAGCTTCAAGGAGCAAACAAAACTCGAGGCAAACGAGTAGCTGGGGTGAGCTTCTGATTAATCGTCGACTTCTATAGCGTCAAGCAACAAAAAAACCATACGAAATTGTTCGGAAAAGGATGTTTCTAATGAAGCGACTATTCTGCTTGGCCGCGATTGCGGCCGCACTGATGGGGCACAGTTTTACTGCACAGGCGGCAGGCGTGGAGTTCGCGGTTGGCGAGACCAGCGACTCGACCATGACCTATAGACTGGGCATGCAATTCGATTGGGACAAGAGCTGGTTGCAGAGTGATGTCGGTCGCGTGACCGGTTACTGGAGCGGTGCCTACACCTATTGGGAAGGCGACAAGACCTCCAGCAACCACAGCCTGTCGTTCTCGCCAGTGTTTGTTTACGAGTTTGCCGGTCAGAACGTCAAGCCGTACCTGGAGGCCGGGATTGGCGTGGCGTTGTTCTCTCATAGCGAACTTGAAAGCAACAACCTCGGTGGTGCTTTTCAGTTCGAAGACCGATTCGGCTTTGGTCTGCGCTTTGCGGGCGGACATGAAGTCGGGATTCGTGCAACGCACTACTCCAATGCCGGTCTTAACAGTTACAACGACGGCGTAGAAAGCTACTCGCTGCACTACACGATGCCGTTGTAAGCCTCAGTGCTTTTAATGTGGGAGCGAGCTCGCTCCCACATTCGTATTCGACTGACTTCGACTTCATCGATACGCCGTGGTAATCCCCTGGCGTTCGTCGATGCATTCCGGTGCGCCCATCTCGAACTCCCGGCAAATCAACGGGCGTTTTTCATAGATGGTGCACATCATGCTGTTGCGATCCAGCGCAGCACACCAACCGTCATCCAGACGCAACATGACTTCCCCACCCCAGTCATCAGTATCGATAAAACGTTCGGGCACGCCTGTGTCGGTGATCAGCATGACTTCGAGCTGACAGCAGCAAGCTGCGCAGGTCGAGCAAGTGACCACCGGTTCGACGATTTGCATGTGGGGAATGGTTTTCATGGCTCGCAGTGTAAGGCAGTGGGCCGGGGCTGTGTGAAAGGCCTGACGGACGCTCAGCTGTGGGTGTCGGACGCCAGCCGCTGAGCCATGAAATGCAGCGTGGGAAACAGCAGCGCCCACAGTAATCCGATGCCGATCAGTGTCGGCGATTGCCCGAAGGGAAATTGCACCCCGGCCAATTGTCCTCCCGCGTAATACGACAGCGGCCCACCGACGGCGCCCAGTAGGCTGCCGAGCCACCAGGGATTGGCGGTCCATTGCAGGCAATGGCGCAAAGTGGTTGCCAGCAACGCCCACAACAGCATCAGCCACGGCGGAATCAGCGGCGCGACATCGTTGAAGTCGAACACCCCAAGCCAGCGCAACGAACTGTCGACCGTCGTTCCCAGCAGCACCACGCTGAGGATCAGTCGGCCTTCATTGGCCCCGCGACTTATCCACAACAGATGAATCACCAGCACCGCCAACGCCACCAGCAACCACAGACCACTGCCTCCGATCACGCAGGCAAACCAGCCGATCTGAAATAGCGCGGCATTTGCCAATCGTTCATGCATCGAATCGGCCGAGCAGCGGCGCCGGCATTGCGGCGGGTTTGGCCAGTAGCAATTGCGCCGTGCCGATGGTGCGTTCCAGGAAACCACCTTCGCAGTAGCACAGATAAAATTCCCACAGCCGCAGGAAATAGTCGTCGTAGCCCATTTCGCTCAAGCGACCGTGGGCGCGGCGAAAATTCTCATGCCACAGGCGCAAGGTTTGGGCGTAGTGCAGGCCGAAATCCTCCATGTGCAGCAGGTTCATGTCGGTGTCACGGCTGACAATCTCCAGCATTTTCTGCACGCAGGGCAGGGCGCCGCCGGGGAAGATGTAACGCTGGATGAAATCGACATTGCTCTTGGCTTGTTCGTAGCGCTGCTCGCGGATGGTGATCGCTTGCAACAGCATCAAGCCGTTGCTCTTGAGCAGATGCGCGCATTGCTTGAAGTAGGTCGGCAGGAAGCGATGACCAACCGCCTCGATCATCTCGATCGACACCAGTTTGTCGTACTGCCCGCTCAGGTCGCGATAATCGGACAGCAGCAGTGTGACCTGGTCCTGCAAACCCAGGGCTTCGATCCGTTGCGCGGTGTAGGCGTACTGCTTTTTCGACAGCGTGGTGGTGGTGACTTTGCAGCCGTAATTCTGGGCGGCGTAAAGCGCCATGCTGCCCCAGCCGGTGCCGATTTCCAGCAGGTGATCGCTGGGTTGCAGCGCGAGTTTCTGGCAGATACGTTCGAGCTTGTTCAGTTGCGCCTGTTCCAGGGTGTCTTCAGGGGTGAGGAACTGCGCGGCGGAATACATCATGGTCGGGTCGAGAAACTGCTCGAACAAGTCATTGCCGAGGTCGTAATGTGCAGCGATGTTTTTCTGCGAGCCCTTGCGCGTGTTGCGATTGAGCCAGTGCAGGCTCTGCACGAACGGGCGGCTCAGTTTTGCCAGTCCACCTTCCAGCGCATCCAGCACGTCAAGGTTGCTGACGAAGACACGCACCACTGCCGTCAAATCCGGCGAACTCCAGTAGCCGTGGATAAACGCTTCGCCCGCGCCAATCGAGCCGTTACTCGCCACCAGTCCCCAGACCGCGGCGTCGAGGATATGGATTTCGCCCACGGGATGGCTGCCGGCGGTACCGAAGACGTGCCGTTCGCCGTCTTCGAAGACCACCAGTTGCCCGTGTTTGAGCTGCGCCATCTGCCGCAACACACCACGGCGCAGCAACGATCCGGTTAGGCTGTTGGTACTTAACAGGCTGGTTTTGGCCGAGACACTAGAGGATTTCATGGCGGCGATCCTTGGGGGGAACAATGGTGGTCTGAAATCTGCCATCGGCAGCAGGATGAGCAAATATCGGTGTGCGTTTCAGTAACAAGCGCACGGCCTGCCAATAAATCGCCAGACAGGTTTTCGCGGTCATCCACGGAAAGCGCCGCAAGTAACGGTGCAGGCTGCCGCGGGTGAGGGCTTCGCGGTGCAGGTTGAGCGTGGCGTCGAACAGTTTCAGTTCGCCTTGCCAGTCCGCCATGTGCACGCCGAGTTTTTGCGCGGCGGGGCTGAAGCTCATGCGGTATTCAATATCGCGCGGTAGAAACGGCGACACATGAAACGCCTTGGCCACGGCGAAATGCTGGTGGAAGTCCTGCACGTTCGTCGGTGCCTTGGCCGGCAACACGTAGTGGTAACGCTCGCGCCACGGCGTATTGGTGACTTCGCAGAGAATCGCCGCCAGTTGGCCGTCGGCCTCATGGCAGTAGAAAAAACTCACCGGGTTGAACGACAGGCCCCAACTGCGGGCTTGGGTCAGGAGGCAGATCGAGCCGTGTGGCACATGGCCGATTACCTCGGCGACTTGCTGGCGTACCGCGTCGATCAAACGCATGCCACTGCCAGTGAAGGCTTTCAAGTAATCGGTTTCGCGAAACGAAAACGGCGCGAAACGGCTGGTGCCGGACAGCGGCGACAAGCCAAGCACCGCGTCCTGTTCATCGAGGTCCAGGTACAGCAGACCGATCCGGTAACGGAATTCATGGCGCCGCGGGGCAAACCGCCGATGGGCGATCCAGCCGCTATAAAGGGCGCTGTTCACAACACTTCTCCCAGTGAGCGAGCAACCCGCAGCGCACTGACCACACCATCTTCATGGAAACCACTGGCCCAATAAGCGCCGCAAAACCAGGTGTGGTGCGCGCCGTCCAATTCATCCCAACGCGCTTGCGCGGCGACGGCAGCCAGGCTGTATTGCGGATGGGCGTAGGTGAATTTGGCCAGCACTTTGTTCGGGGTGATGCCTGCGCTCTGATTGAGGCTGACGCAAAACGTGGTGTCGCTCTGGATGCCTTGCAGAATGTTCATGTCGTAAGTGACGGCGGCCAGCGTGTGACCGGGACCACCGAGGCGATAATTCCAGCTTGCCCAGGCAAGTTTTCGCACCGGCAGCAAGCGCGTGTCGGTGTGCAACACCACTTCGTTGTCGGCGTAGGGCAGGGCACCGAGGATCGACTGTTCGGCGCTGCTCGGTTTGGCCAGCAGTTTGAGGGCCTGATCGCTGTGGCAGGCGAACACCACTTTGTCGAAACGCTCGCTGCCGGCGGCACTATGGATAACGACGCCGTCTTCATCGCGTTCAACGCGGGTCACCGGGCAATTGAGGCGGATCTTGCCTTTAAAAGACGCGGTCAGAGGTGCGACATAAGCGCTTGAGCCACCCTCGATCACACTCCATTGCGGACGATTGCTGACGGACAGCAAGCCGTGATTCTTGAAAAACCGGATGAAGAACTGCAACGGGAAACCGAGCATGTCGGCCATGGACATCGACCAGATCGCCGCGCCCATCGGCACGATGTAATGCAGGATAAAGCGCTCGCCGTAACCGCCGGCCTTCAGGTATTGATCGAGGGTGGTGTCGGCGGCGATCCGTTGTTCTTCGAGGTCGCGCTGGGCTTCTTTGTTGAAGCGCAGGATGTCCCGCAACATGCCCCAGAACCCTGGCGACATCAGGTTGCGACGTTGGGCGAACAAGCTGTTGAGGTTGTTGCCGTTGTACTCAAGGCCCGAGTCCGGGTCGGTGACCGAGAAACTCATCTCGGTGGGTTTGAAGCCCACGCCGAGCTGGCCCAGCAGGCGAATGAAATTAGGGTAGGTCCAGTCGTTGAACACAATAAAGCCAGTGTCCACTGCATAGCGCTGGCCATCGACAGTCACGTCCACCGTGTGGGTGTGACCGCCGACCCAGTCGCTGGCCTCGAACAGAGTGATCTCGTGCCTGCGATTGAGCAGGTAGGCGCTGGTCAGCCCCGAGATCCCGCTGCCGATGATGGCGATGTTCAAGGGACATCCTTGATCGGCGGACTGCTGCGCACCATGCGCTTGCCGATCGCCAGTTTCACGCCGTTGGGCATTTTTGACAGCGGCCAGAGCGCGGCCATGAACAGTCCGGGAAACGCGATCTCCAGTGGGCGTTTTTTGAGTTTGGCGAAGATGTGCTGCGCAGCTTTATCCACAGGCCAACTGAGCGGCATCGGGAAATCGTTCTTCGCCGTCAACGGTGTCTCGACAAACCCCGGGCTGACCACGGTGACTTCAATGCCTTCCGGCGCCAGATCAATGCGCAACGATTCGAACAAGTAGCGCAGCCCGGCCTTTGACGCACCATAAGCTTCGGCGCGGGGTAGCGGCAAATACGTCACCGAACTGGCGACGCCCACCAAGTGCGGCGCGGTACCCTTGCGCAGCAGCGGTAAGGCCACCTCGATGCAGTACGCGCTGGCGAGCAAATTGGTGCGCACCACATGCTCGACAATCGACGAATCGAATTGCTGAACGTCGACGTATTCGCAGGTGCCTGCGTTGAGAATCACCGTGTCCAGTGATCCCCAGTCTTCGGCAATTTGCGCGCCGATTTCGCGGACTGTCTGGCTGTTGGTCAAGTCACCGGGCACCACCAGCACTTGCCCCGGATAACGCAGGGACAAGACTTTCAGTACTGCCGCCGAGCGTGAACTGACGGCGACGTGGGCGCCGGTTTTCAGTATTTCTTCGGCCAGCGAGGCGCCAATGCCGCTGCTGGCGCCGGTTAACCAGTATCGCCGTGGTGGTGTAAAACTCATCCCATTCTCCTTTTCAGCCAGGCAATCGCCCGACCCAGTACGGGTACATGTTCGTAAAGCAGCGCCCCGGCATCGAAGTAATCCCGATGGCGATAAACCTTATCGCGCCAAAGCAGGTGCGAGCAGCCATCGACCCGAATCAACTGACCGCCCGCCAGACGCGGATGGCGATAACTCATGACCCAGCGCAAATAGCCCTCGCCTTCGCTGATCTGGTCTAAGCCATGAAAGTCGAAGTGCAGATCGCTGACGTTGGCGTAGAGCTCGGCGAAGTAGCTGCGCATTTGCACCAGGCCCTGAACTTCGTGCAGAGGATCGGTGAAGTGCACGTCGTGGGTGTAGAGCTGATCTAGGCGTAGCAGGTTGTCCTTGTCCAAGGCTGCAAACTGTTGGGCAAAACGGCGCAGGAAATCACTCATCGTGTCCTCCGGCCTGTTGTCTTGATGGCAGGTTCTTGAACGCGGCCAGCGCCCGTTGGCGCGAGGTGCTTAGGTTGACGATTGGCGACGGATAATCTGCCACGCCGAACAACCCACCAAGGTTGGCCGGGTTGTGCACGTCCTTTTTGTTCAGCCCGGCCAGTTCCGGCAGCCAGTGCTTGATGAACACGCCTTCGCTGTCGAATTTTTCCGACTGGCTCAACGGATTGAAAATCCGGAAGTAGGGCGCCGAGTCGGTGCCAGTAGACGAGCTCCACTGCCAGCCACCGTTGTTCGCCGCGAGGTCGCCGTCGATCAGGTGCCGCATGAAAAAGCGCTCGCCTTCACGCCAGTCAATCAGCAGGTTTTTGGTCAGGAACATCGCCACGACCATGCGCAGTCGGTTGTGCATCCAACCGGTTTCGAGCAATTGGCGCATGGCCGCGTCGATGATCGGCAGGCCGGTGCGGGCTTCTTGCCACGCCAGCAGTTCTTCCGGGGCGTCGCGCCAGGCCAGGGCTTCGGTTTCCGGGCGGAAAGCACGGTGACGCGAGACCCGTGGGTAGCCCACCAGAATGTGTTTGTAGAACTCGCGCCACAGCAGTTCGTTGATCCAGGTCACCGCGCCGACCTTGCCGCTTTCGAACTCCCCTTGATTGCTTTGCAGGGCAGCGCGCAGGCATTGGCGAGGGGAAATCACCCCGGCGGCAAGATAAGCCGAGAGCTGACTGGTGCCCGGTTTGGCCGGGAAGTCTCGCTCGTTTTTGTAATAGTCAATCTGGGCGTCGGCGAAGGTGTCGAGACGGCGCCTGGCTTCGGCTTCACCGGCAGGCCAGAGTGTGCGCAGGCTGAGGATCGGCGTTTTGAAACCTTCAACGCTTGATGGGATTTTGTCGCTGCCGATAGCAAGTGGCCCCTGAACCGCGGGTGCGACGACCAGCCCTGGTAACGACGCGCGCAGACGGTCGTAGCAGGCTTTGCGGAACTGGCTGAAGACTTGAAAGTAAGTGCCGGTCTTGGTTAGCACGCTGCCCGGTTTGAACAGCAGTTGATCGAGGTAGCTATAGAAATCGATGCCATGGGCCTTGAGCGATTCGCCCACGGCGTCATCACGATGGCTTTCATGAATGCCGTATTCCTCGTTGACGTGCACCGCGTCGATCTTCAATTGCTGACACAGTTCAAGCAGCACCTTCGGCGCTTCATCCCAGCGTGATGACGTGCGGATCAGCAAAGGAATATTCAGTTCGCCCAGCGTACGGCTCAACTCGCCAAGATTGCGCAACCAGAAATCCACTTTGCACGGCGCATCGTCGTGCTCCAGCCATTGGTCCGGGCTCAGCAGGTACACCGCTACCGTCGGACCGCGAGCAGCGGCCGCCGAAAGGGCGGTGTTGTCATGTAGGCGCAAGTCGCTGCGCAACCAGATCAATTGCATGGTGGTGTCCGTACGTTTCATTAAATCAGTCCACGCTGAATCAGGTCCTGATGGACGATTAGCGGGTCTTCGGCCAAGAACAAATCAGCGATCTCAGTAGTTTTTACGGACAACTCGGCGTGGTGGATGCATACCGTTGGTCCGGCAATCATTTTTGGGCAACTGACACCATTCAAAAGTTTCGGCAACTGCGAAAGGTTCATGGCTTTGCTGGAATACAGCAGTACGCCGCGGGCTTGCAGGTGATCGACCGCCAGCGCGAGTTCGCCGGCTGGGAGTGGCCAGTCGAACACCTCCACCGGGCAATCGGCGCTGCTGATCAGCCAGGCGGTCAGCCACAGGTGAGGTTCCAGTGGCAGGTCCGAGTGATTGATCAACAACAGTGGCGCGGTACGTAACTGACGGTTGTTATGGTAGATGCGTGCGCCAAATTTGCTGCGTAACCAGGAGTAAAAAAACACCCGCTCCATCTGCGCGCCGAACTGTCCTTGCCAGCGTTGCTCCAGTTCAGCCAGCAGCGGCATCAGCAGTTGTGCGCACAAGGTCCGTGGTGGATACAGCGCCATGGCCTGATTGACGGTGTCATCGAGAGTGCGCTCGTTCAGTTGAGTGACCGCCTGCAGCAGCGTATGGCGCAGCACTTGCCAATCGTTTTCGACTGATTCGGTAAAGGCCTGCGGGGTGTCGAGCAGTTGCTTGACCTGGCTGACGGCCACACCGCGGTTGAGCCAGGTGAGGATCGTCAGGATGCGTTGAACGTGTTCGGCAGAAAACAGCCGATGCCCCTTGGGCGTGCGTTGCGGCACGATCAGGCCATAACGCCGTTCCCAGGCCCGCAGGGTGACGGCGTTGACGCCGGTCTGCCGCGCGACTTCACGGATCGGCAGCCAGCCTTCGTCGAGGGCTTTCTTGAAGTCGGCGCCGAGGTCTTCGCTGGCGCTGGTGTCGAGTGGGCTTTTCATTGGATTGTCATTAGATCGCGTTTCGCAGACTGAGATTTTCCGGATGCGGTTGCAGGTAAACCTGTTGCGCAATGTACGGATCCGGATGTTGGCGAAAGTAGTGTTTGAGCAGCGTCAACGGCACCACTAACGGCACGATGCCGTGGCGGTATTGCCCAATGACGTGCTGCACTTCCTGTTTGTCTTCAGGGCTGATTGCCTGTTTGAGATAGCCACTGATGTGTTGCAGGACGTTGGTGTGGCTGCGGCGTGTGGCGCATTTTTTCAAGGCCGTCATCAGCTCGCTGAAATAGCGTGGACCAAGTTCGTTCGGGTCGGTCTGGCCCATGTTGCCCAGCAGGGTACCCAGGGTTTTGTATTGCACCGGGTTGTGGGCCATCAGCAGGTATTTGTAGCGCGAGTGAAAGTCCGTAAGGCCACGGCGAGTCAGGCCGTCGCGCAGCAACTGCTGCCAGGCACTGTAGGCGAACACGCGGGTGAGGAAGTTTTCTCGCAGCACCGGGTCGTTGAGTCGGCCGTCTTCTTCCACCGGTAAATCCGGATGCCGCGCACAGAACGCCTGGGCGTAGATGCCACGGCCACCTCCGTCCACCGGCGCGCCGTTGGCGTGGTAGACCTTGACCCGATCCAGGCCGCATGACGGGGATTTCTGCATGAAGATATAGCCGCAGAGGTCGACCAGTTCTGCGGCCATTTTCTGACCGTATTCGGCCAGTGGCCGGGTGACATTGAGTGTTGTGTTAACGGTGCCGACGGCTTCGGGATGTTGTGGATCACCCACCAGACGGATCGGTTCACGGGGAATACCGAGGCCAATGGCGACTTCGGGGCAAACCGGGACAAAATCGAAATAGTCAGTGAGGGTGCGACTGCACAGCCGCGATTCCTTGTGCCCGCCGTTAAAACGCACTTCTGCGCCCATCAGGCAGGCGCTGATGGCAATCTTTGGTTTCACGGTGATGTGGGGCATCGGAGCACCTCGAATCTAAACCTGTACAGACTGTTCGGTCTGTACAACATAACTTCATCATAGATTCAAAGGTGTACAAGTCAAACTATTTGTATAAGTTTTACCGTCGGCCTCCTACCGGATTGATGCGGTTCACTGCAGATGCGCATGCAAGCGGCGGGCGGCTTCCTGGCCGCTGAGCCAGGCGCCTTCGACACGACCGGACAAGCACCAGTCGCCACACACATAGAGGCCCAGATCGGCATCGGCCAGTGCTCCCCATTCATGGCTGCTGGCGGGCCGGGCGTAAAGCCAGCGGTGGGCGAGGCTGAAGGTCGGGGCGGGCATGGCGCTGTGCAGCAGCTCGGCAAATGCGCCGTGCAATTGCTCGATCACGGCTTCTTTGGGCAGGTCGATATGTTGTCGGCTCCAGGCACTGGTCGCATGCAATACCCACGTGTCGAGGGTGTTGTCGCGTCCGGGCTTGCTGCGGTTGCGGGCCAGCCAATCGAGCGGGCTGTCCTGTACGAAGCAGCCTTCCATGGGAGTATCCAGCGGTGTCTCGAACGCCAGAGCGACAGCCCAGGTCGGGTCCATTTTCACCCCGGCGGCGGCGCCGGCGAGTTTCGGCGCGGAGGCCAGCAGTGCCGTCGCCTGTGGCGCCGGCGTGGCGATAATCACATGACTGAACGGGCCGTGGGTGAAGCCTTCGGCGTCCTGCAGATGCCAGTGCTCTTCGCCGCGATAGACCTCGGTAATGCGGCAGGCGAAATGCACTTCCAGGTCGCCGAGCAGGCCACGGGTGATTGCGCTCATGCGCGGCGTGCCGACCCAGCGCGTCTGTTCGTCCGGCGACAGGTTGAGCTGGCCACCGTGATAGGTGTAGAGCTGCGGCATCCACTCGGCGACCCAGCCGTTGCCTTGCCAGCGCTGGACTTCAGTGACGAAGCGGCGATCGCGGGCAGTGAAATATTGCGCGCCCATGTCCAGAGCCCCCGCATCACTGCGCTTGCTTGACATGCGTCCGCCACTGCCGCGGCTTTTATCGAAAAGTTGAACGACATGCCCGACCTCTGTCAGGGCCTGGGCGGCGGAGAGCCCGGCGATGCCGGTGCCGATGATTGCGATAGGTAAAGTCATAGGGGCCTCGTTTACCTTTCTGTACAGACTACGCCGTGGTTGAAACCTGTACAATATTGTTTTTTGGTATAACTTTTAGCGTTCTCGTTCTGACAGCTTGGCCTATTGTTAAACACAGAGCCTGCCCGATAACAAAGATCCCTGCTTATAAAAATAGACTAGTGATCAGGGTTAAACGCCACGCGAGGAAGTAGTCATGCACATATTGCTGACCGGCGGTACTGGTTTGATAGGACGTCAGCTCTGCGGACTCTGGTTGAGTCAGGGGCATCGCCTGACGGTCTGGAGTCGCAAGCCTGAAAAAGTTGCGAAAATCTGCGGTGCCCAAGTGCGCGGAGTGGCCCGCCTCGAGGACATCGGCCAGGAGCCGGTGGATGCGATTATCAATCTGGCAGGCGCACCGATTGCCGATCGGCCCTGGACAACCAGACGCAAAGCGCTGTTGTGGAGTAGCCGCATCACCCTGACCGAAACCCTGCTGGCCTGGGTCGAAACCTGTGAACAAAAACCGCAGGTGTTGATTTCGGGGTCTGCAGTCGGTTGGTACGGTGACGGGGGTGAGCGGGAATTGACCGAGAAATCTCCACCGGTCATCGATGATTTTGCCAGCCAGTTGTGCATCGCCTGGGAAGAAACCGCCCAGCGTGCCGAAGGCTTGGGCCTTCGCGTGATCTTCGTTCGCACCGGGCTGGTGTTGTCGGCCGAGGGCGGCTTTTTGTCGCGGCTGTTGCTACCGTTCAAAATGGGACTGGGCGGGCCTATCGGCAATGGCCGGCAGTGGATGCCGTGGATCCATATCAACGATCAAATCGCCTTGATTGATTTTCTTCTGCATCAGGAAGACACCAGTGGTCCTTATAATGCCTGCGCGCCCAAACCGGTGCGCAACCGCGAGTTTGCCAAGACATTGGGCGGCGTGCTGCACCGCCCGACGTTCATGCCCATGCCGGCCCTGGCGTTAAAGGTGTGTCTGGGTGAGTTGTCATTGTTGTTGCTGGGCGGCCAGAAGGCCGTACCGGCTCGCTTGCTGGATGCGGGTTTCACTTTCCAGTTCACTGATTTGCGCGCGGCTCTGGACGACCTTTCCAGCCGCCTTTGAAATAGGACGTTGCATGACCGATCACGCATTGCTTCTGGTCAATCTGGGCTCTCCGGCCTCCACCTCGGTGGCGGATGTGCGCAGTTACCTCAATCAATTTCTGATGGACCCGTATGTGATCGACCTGCCATGGCCGGTGCGACGTTTGCTGGTGTCGCTGATCCTGTTCAGGCGCCCGGAGCAGTCTGCCCACGCCTACGCCTCGATCTGGTGGGAAGAGGGCTCGCCGTTGGTGGTGCTCAGCCGTCGCCTGCAACAGGCCATGACGGCCCAGTGGACCCACGGTCCGGTGGAACTGGCGATGCGTTACGGTGAGCCGTCGATGGAGTCGGTGCTGGTGCGCATGGCAGGGCAGGGGGTCAAACGTATTACGTTGGCGCCTCTGTATCCGCAGTTCGCTGACAGCACCGTGACCACGGTGATCGAAGAAGCCAAACGGGTCGTGCGGGAGAAGAACCTTGACCTGCAGTTTTCGATACTTCAGCCGTTTTACGACCAGCCGGAATACCTGGATGCGCTGGTGGCCAGCGCCAAGCCGCATCTGGCGCAGGAGCACGATCACCTGTTGCTAAGCTTTCACGGATTGCCGGAGCGGCACCTGACCAAGATCGACCCTACCGGTCACCATTGCTTCAAAAGCGATAATTGCTGCCTGAACGCTTCGCCAGAAGTATTGGTGACCTGCTACCGCGCCCAATGCCTGCGCACGGCGTCCGAGTTTGCCAAGCGGCTGGGGCTGCCGGACGGCAAGTGGTCGGTGTCGTTCCAGTCGCGTCTGGGTCGAGCGAAATGGATCGAACCCTACACCGAAGCGCGCCTCGATGAATTGGCTGGAATGGGCGTGAAGAAGGTACTGGTGATGTGCCCGGCGTTCGTTGCCGATTGCATCGAGACCCTGGAAGAGATCGGTGATCGCGGGCGGGAGCAGTTCCGCGAAGCGGGGGGAGAGGAGTTGGTGCTGGTGCCGTGCCTTAACGACGATCCGCAGTGGGCGCGGGCGTTGAGCACCTTGTGCGAAAGAGCCCCGTTGGCCCTTTAAAAGCATCGTCGGATCGCCGCCCGGAGCCAGCTCGCTCCCACATTTGATCTTTGTGCTCACTGAAGATCCAGTGTGGGAGCGAGCTTGCTCGCGATGGCTATCTCACTGCAATAAAGACCTTAAGTCTTCAAAGCAACTGATCATTCGCCTTCTTGTGCTTCCAGCTGTCATTACCCGGCAGCAATAGGTTCAGCGCAATCGCCGTCACGGCGCACAGCGCGATGCCTTTGAGGCCGAAGTCGTCCGGCCCTGTGCCGGTGCCGACCAATACGCCGCCAATCCCGAACACCAGGGTCACCGAGACAATCACCAGATTGCGCGCTTCGCCCAGGTCGATCTTGTGGCGAATCAGCGTGTTCATGCCCACCGCCGCGATCGAACCGAACAACAGGCACAGAATCCCGCCCATCACCGGCACTGGAATGCTTTGCAGCAGCGCGCCGAACTTGCCGATGAACGCCAGGCTGATGGCGAATATCGCCGCCCAGGTCATGATCTTAGGGTTGTAGTTCTTGGTCAGCATCACCGCGCCCGTCACTTCGGCATAGGTGGTGTTGGGTGGACCGCCAAACAGGCCGGCTGCGGTGGTGGCAATGCCATCGCCGAGCAGGGTGCGGTGCAGGCCGGGTTTCTTCAGGTAATCGCGACCGGTCACGCTACCGACGGCGATCACGCCACCGATGTGCTCGATGGCCGGGGCCAGGGCCACCGGAACGATGAACAGAATCGCCTGCCAGTTGAATTCCGGCGCGGTGAAGTGCGGGATCGCAAACCACGGTGCGGCGGCAATTTTCGCGGTATCAACGACGCCGAAGTAGAACGCCATCGCAAAACCCACCAGCACGCCCGAGATGATCGGCACCAGGCGGAAGATGCCTTTACCGAACACTGCGACGATCAGGGTGGTCAGCAGCGCTGGCATCGAGATCAGCATGGCCGTCTGATAATGAATCAGTTCGGTGCCGTCACCGGCCTTGCCCATCGCCATGTTGGCGGCGATTGGTGCCATGGCCAGGCCGATGGAGATGATCACCGGGCCAATCACCACTGGCGGCAGCAGACGGTCAATGAAACCGGTGCCTTTGATCTTCACCGCAAGGCCGAGGAAGGTGTAGACGAAACCGGCCGCCATCACGCCGCCCATGGTCGCCGCGAGGCCGAACTGGCCCTTGGCGAGAATGATCGGGGTGATGAAGGCAAAGCTCGACGCCAGGAACACCGGCACCTGACGCCCGGTGACGATCTGGAACAGAATCGTCCCCAGGCCTGCGGTGAACAGCGCCACGTTCGGGTCGAGGCCGGTAATCAGCGGCATCAACACCAGAGCGCCGAAGGCCACGAACAGCATCTGCGCACCCGACAGCACCGTGCGCCAGAGCGGATCGTTGAACTCTTGCTGCATGCTCAAGCGTCCTTCTGCTTGGTGCCGAAGATCTTGTCACCGGCATCGCCCAGGCCTGGAATGATGTAACCGTGTTCGTTGAGTTTTTCGTCAATGGAGGCGGTGTAGATGGTCACGTCCGGGTGAGCCTTGCCTACGGCGGCGATGCCTTCAGGGGCAGCCACCAGCACCATCGCGCGGATATCCCGGCAACCGGCCTTTTTCAGCAGGTCGATGGTAGCGACCATGGAGCTGCCGGTGGCGAGCATCGGGTCGATGATCATCGCCAGGCGTTCATTGATTTCCGGAACCAGTTTTTCCAGATAGGTGTGGGCCTGCAGGGTCTGTTCGTTGCGGGCCACGCCGACGGCGCTGACTTTGGCGCCCGGGATCAGGCTCAGCACGCCTTCGAGCATGCCGATACCGGCGCGCAGGATCGGTACTACAGTAATTTTCTTGCCGGCGATTTTCTCGACCGACACAGTGCCGGCCCAGCCTTGGATATCGTAGGTTTCCAGCGGCAGGTCTTTGGTGGCTTCATAGGTCAGCAGGGCACCGACTTCCTGAGCGAGCTCACGAAAATTCTTTGTGCTGATGTCGGCGCGGCGCATAAGGCCGAGTTTATGACGGATCAGCGGATGGCGGATCTCAAGGATGGGCATGGGAAAGGCTCCGGCGGCGGGCAAAAAAACCGGCCTAGATTAATCTATCCGAGGGTGTTGTCCTATAGACATACAGTACGTTAGTCCACAAACGCTTGATCTGGCCTCGCTTGATGCGTACCTTTGCCCGCTTTTCCTCACTTAGTCCCCCCCCGTTACCACCCCCCAGGAGAGCGCCATGTCCGCTGATCTCGAGCATATCCGTCAAATCATGCGAGAGGCTGACTGCCTGTACACCGAAGCTGAAGTCGAGGCGGCTATCGCCCGCGTCGGTGCACAAATCAACGACCAGCTGGCTGAAAGCAATCCGGTGGTGTTCTGCGTGATGAACGGCGGGCTGATTTTCTCCGGCAAGCTGCTGACCTATCTGAACTTCCCGCTCGAAGCGTCCTACCTGCACGCCACTCGTTATCGCAACGAAACCAGCGGCGGCGATCTGTTCTGGAAAGCCAAGCCGGAAGTGTCGTTCATCGACCGTGACGTGCTGATCATCGACGACATCCTCGACGAAGGTCACACCCTGGGCGCGATCATCGACTTCTGCAAACACGCTGGCGCCCGCGCCGTGCACACCGCCGTGCTGATCGACAAGGACCACGACCGCAAGGCTCGCCCGGACCTGAAAGCCGATTTTGTCGGCCTGCCATGCATCGACCGTTATATCTTCGGTTACGGCATGGACTACAAGGGCTACTGGCGGAACGCCAACGGGATTTTTGCCGTTAAAGGAATGTAAGAACATGACCGCGCCAAGCTTTCTTGATCAAACACTGTTCGCCGGGTTGGCCGAGAAAGCGGCGGCGAATCCTCGCGGGCGTCAGCATCACAACTTCCATCAGATGGAAGAGTCGTGCCACCGCATGGCGGTGGGCTTGCAGCCAAACACGTATATCCCGCCTCACCGACACTTGGGCGACAACAAGGCTGAAACCTTGTTGGTCCTCAAAGGGCGGCTCGGTTTGCTGATCTTCGATGAGTCTGGCGTGGTCGTGACGAAACAAGTCCTCGTAGCCGGTGGTGACTGTGTCGGCGTGGATCTGCCAACCGGTGTGTTCCATGGCTTGGTGGTACTGGAAGCTGACAGCCTGATGTTCGAGTGCAAGGCCGGCCCTTATCGTCCGGTTGGTGAGGGTGAACTTGCGCACTGGGCACCGCGTGAAGGCGAGCCGGGTGTGGCTGAGTATCAGGCGTGGATGCGCGCGCAGTTCGATTGATCTTCAGCCCGCCGCAGACTTCTGTAATTGGATGGACTCGCCCAAGCCGGACGCAGGCTGCGCCAGCTGCTACAGTGCTCGGCTTCGCCTTGGGAGCCTGTCATGAGCCTTTTGATCCGCAGCTGCGCCGCCCTGTTGCTGACCGTCAGCCTGCCTCTGGCTGCCGGCCCGGCGCCGATGCATGCGCAGTTCCTGCCTCCGGATGACCTGACCCTGCGTGATGCGGAACCCGAGCAGCAACAGCTGTTGCAGGTCACCGAGTACTCGGTGGTGGTCGGCAGCCAGCGCCAGTCCAACCAGCAGCCGATTCCGGTGACCTCACCGTTGCTGATTCGTCTCAAGGGCAAATCCTTGAACAAGGGCGCGACCATCAACCAGGTGCTTGTCAATTTCGATGGCGAAAGCAAAAGCCTGAAAAAGCCGATCTACGACGACAAGAGCAAAACCCTGACGCTGTTTTACCCGATGGCCCAGTACCGCGTTGTGATCGACTTGTTGCGCAATGACTCGGTGTATTGCCAGTTCCTCAGCTACGCCAACGGCCATGTCTGGGCCGATCTGCACACGGGCGCTGTTCGTCCGCGTTGAGCCCGGTGGCAAGGGAGGGGTAAACTGCCCGCCCCGTGAAATGTCTGCGAGCTGGAGTCGGCAATGCGTAAAGATAAGAAGCAAGTGATTGGTGACGAGATCGGCGATGAGCAGATCAAGCTGTTCCTCGATTTCGAACCGGTCGACGCCACGTCACCGTCGCTGCACAAACTGATCAAGGCCTATCGCGGCCTGCGCATCGATGACTTCGGGCGTTTTCTGACGTTCTTCGTCGAAGCCGGTCTGGATCTGGACGGCAAGGATGAGCACGGCAATGACTTCGTCGCCCTGATCAAGGATCAGCGCAATGCGGCCGAGTACATCGAACTGATCGAAAAGGCTCGCGGTTAAGATTTTTTAAAGGCACAAAAAAACGCCCCGCTCTCAATGAGAACGGGGCGTTTTTTATGCGGCCGAATCAAGCGTAGCTTTCGGTCTCGTTGCTGGCTTCAACCAGTTCCAGCGCGACGTTGTTGTGCGCATTGATCTTGCGATACAGCGCCGCGTCGGTTTCCAGAACCTTTTCCCGAGCCGGGAAGATTTCCGCCAGTTTGGCAGCCCACTCACCGGACGCTTTGTTCGGGAAGCATTTTTCGATCAGTTCCAGCATGATCGAAACGGTCACCGACGCGCCTGGCGAAGCGCCGAGCAGGGCAGCAAGGGTGCCGTCCTTGGCCGCGACCAGTTCGGTACCGAACTGCAGAACGCCGCCCTTTTTCGGGTCTTTCTTGATGATCTGCACCCGTTGGCCGGCCACTTCCAGGCGCCAGTCTTCGGCTTTCGCTTCAGGGTAGAAGCGACGCAGGGAATCCAGGCGCTGCTCCATCGACTGCATCACTTCGCTGACCAGGTACTTGGTCAGGTCCATGTTGTTTTTGGCCACGGCCAGCATCGGGCCGATGTTGCCGGCGCGAACCGACATCGGCAGGTCCATGAAGGAGCCGTGCTTGAGGAACTTGGTGGTGAAACCGGCGTAAGGTCCGAACAGCAGGGACTTCTTGCCATCGACTACGCGGGTGTCCAGGTGCGGCACCGACATCGGTGGCGAACCCACAGCCGCCTGGCTGTAAACCTTGGCCTGGTGGTGTTTGACCACTTCCGGGTTGTCGCAACGCAGCCACTGGCCACTGATCGGGAAGCCGCCGAAGCCTTTGCTTTCTTCGATGCCCGAAGCTTGCAGCAACGGCAGTGCCGCACCGCCAGCACCGAGGAATACGAATTTCGCGTCGACGTCACGGGAATTGCCGCTGTTGACGTCCTTGATGCTGACGGTCCAGCCACTGCCGTTACGCTTGAGGCCGGTCACGCGCTTGCAGTACTTGACCTGGGCATCGGGTGCGCTGGTCAGGTGCTTGAGCAGTTGATTGGTCAGGGCGCCGAAATTGACGTCGGTGCCGTTCATGACGCGGGTGGCGGCGACGACTTCGTCGGCCGGCCGGCCAGGCATCATCAGCGGCATCCACTCGGCCATGGTGGCCTTGTCTTCGGTGTATTCCATGTCCGAGAAGGCGTGGTGCTTGCTCAGCGTCTTGAAGCGTTCCTTGAGGAAGGAAACGCCATCGTCGTTCTGGACGAAGCTCAGGTGCGGCACCGGGCTGATGAACGTCTTGCACGAGCCGAAGGTGCTTTTCCTGGTCAGGTAGGACCAGAACTGCTTCGACACCTCGAACTGGGTGTTGATGTGCACGGCTTTCTTGATGTCGACGGTGCCGTCGGCGGCCTGCGGCGTGTAGTTGAGCTCACACAGCCCGGCGTGACCGGTACCGGCGTTGTTCCACGGGTTCGAACTCTCCGCGGCACCGGAATCCATCAGCTCGACGACTTCCAGCTTGATCGCGGGGTCGAGCTCTTTGAGCAGTACAGCGAGGGTGGCACTCATGATGCCGGCCCCAACGAGTACTACGTCGACTGCTTCGTTATGCGCCATTTAACGCGTCTCCAAAATCTGCAGCACCAAATTGTCGGCATGGCTGCCAGGCGTTCAGGGGCGTGTCAGTGATGCCCCAGGTACCCATGGCAGTATCGCCATGTCCGAATCTTCGCAATTTTTCGCAACTTCGACGGACGCTACCGGCCGGGTCTAAAAGAGTTACATGAACTCACTTCAACGCGCGGCTGGCAATTCGACTTATGGTCGATACATCCGTTTGTGCAACCAAATCCGTAGAGGACAGGCTTCAGGCTCCGGTGTTCGAGGCGTACTCGGTCCTGTGTCGTTGGGCTGTTTCAGACGCTAATGGTGCATATTCAGACGCAAAACTATTCATTTGCTCGCCACACTCTTGTGAAGTTGTGAAAACCCGTTTTTTTCACGCTCTTTTGAAGACGTGAACCTCAAAAAAGGGCTGCCCCAGCCTGGCACCGTGCCCGGATGGATTGCCGCCATGGGATACATGACAGGCAAAACGGGCAAACAGCTCAGTGACCGAGCGTAATGACAGCTCTGCAGATCCGCGAAAAGTGGGGGTTTTGCTCAAGGAACAGCAAGCGCGCCAGCTTCACTCGATCTGTGTGGGCGGCTCTCTGTAGGGCGGTGCGGGGTGTCAATACAAGCGCATTGACGATGCTGCGAGGCCCGATCAGGAGACGTCCTTATAATCGGGGGGAGATTGTAGCGAAGAAACGCAGGGAAATGGTCGTGTTTAATGACTTTTATTAGGTGTTCGGTCAGGTGGTCAACAGTTGCTGAGCCCGCGCACGTGGCTGGCGCTGGTTGACACGGGCGCTAGGGGGCAGGGGATGGTGCAGCCAGTTGAGACGGATTTCTTCGATTTCGACCCAGCCATCGCCCATCGGCTGAAGGTTGCACTGTTTGAATGCCTGGCAGTGGCCGTTGCGGTCGAGCAGGGCGAAGCAGCGATGCAGAGGGCGCGGAGTGAACAGCGAGATGAGATAGCGCATGGCGAAGTACCTTGTGGGGTGACTGCTGTGAAGGTTGCCAGCGAGCCGTGACGAGCAAGTGTATGGGCGGTGACATCTCTGTGACAGGAACCCGCTTCCCAAGGGTTTGTCAGACATTTCAGATATCACTGAAGGGCTCTAGTTAGCCGCAGTGGCGCACCGCTATACTGCGGGCCTTAGTGCCTGATTCTGGAGAGAAGCGCATGTTGCAACGCCTGTTGTTCGGTTTGATCACTGTGACCAGTTTGACCCTGGTCGGCTGCGCCCACAGCCCGCAACAACTGAATCCGGAACCGAAGCTGACGACTCAGCTGGCACCGGTCGGCCACGGTCAGCCGGTGGTGGTGCGTGTGGTGGACGGTCGTCCGTCGCCGACTTTGGGCACCCGTGGTGGCCTGTACCCTGAGACCAGCGCAATCACCGTACAGGGCGCGCAGATTCTGCCGAAGTTGCAGGCTCAGGCCGAAGCAGCCGTGCGGTTATTGGGCTTCACCCCAACCTCCAATGCGCTGAATGCTCCGCAGTTGACCGTGACCCTGGCCGAGCTGAAGTATCAGTCGCCTAAAGAAGGCATGTATGTGACTGAGGCCACCATTGGCGCGACGTTCCGCTCCGATGTGCAGAATGCCAATCGTCGTTACAGCGGTCGTTATGGTGCGTCCCTGGATCAGCGTTTTGGTATGGCGCCGAATCAGGAAACCAATACCAAGCTGGTCAGCGATGTGTTGAGCGACGCGTTGACGCGTCTGTTCAAGGATCCGACGATTGGTCAGATTCTCGGCGAGTAAGCGTTCGCTGGATTCAAAAAAAAGCCCGGGGCCAGCAATGGCGCCGGGCTTTTTCATGTCTGTCAATTTCCCACGGACCTGCACTGAACAACAGCGGGCTTGCTCGCGAAGGCGGAGTGTCAGTCAACATCAATGCAGCTGACACACCGCCTTCGCGAGCAAGCCCGCTCCCACAAGGGTTCAGCGGTGTCAGGCGGCCTGCGAATAAAAATCCAGAACACTCACGCCCGTCAGCAAATCCGTCTCCGGCAAATCCGCATGTTGATGCCCACCCAATGCGCAATACACCAGCCAGTGACGGTCCTGAACGTTGAAGGCGAGGCTGCCAACGAGGTTTTGTTGTTCGTCGCTTTGAGCAATGAGGTAGAGGCGATCCTGGTTTTCGGCGTGCAGCATGACGGTTTCCGTGTCGGTTTCGAGGGGCGCCAGACTGGCGTATTCAAATGACGGCGCCGTGACACAGGACAGGAATCGGTCAAATGGTTCGTTATTTGTCGGAAAGCAAGGGCAGGTGGCGAGGCTTTCGGTAGAATCCGCGCCGCGGTCGTCGGTTCGGCGTCTGCCACCTGTTTTGCTGAGGTTCGTGATGTCGTTGCATTTGATTTCGCTGTTTACCAACCATCCCGCCAAGTTGATCAACCTGTTGGCTTTGTTGTTTGCCTTTCCGGGCGGCTGGTTGCTGCATGCCACTCGTCGCCGCGAACAGCGCGCGTTAGCCGTGCTTGAGGCCGCCACCCAGAACCGTCCTATTGATGACGCGACGTTGATGCTGGATGGCGCCACCCAGCGCATGAACCGGTTTTTCTATCGCTTCGGTTTTGCCTGCCTGGGTGTGGCGCTGGTGGTGTCGTGGATCAGCACACGCTTTTGATCTTGCTTTAAATAAAATCCTACAGCGGCAAACCGGCTTTCACACGGTATTGATTGCGCACCGGCGTCGCGTATTGCAGGACCATGAACGGACGATGCTCCTCGGGGCACGCGTCCAGACGCTGTTGCCATTGCTCCTGAGCCTTGGCCAGTTCGTCGGCCGCGAACACTTCAGAGGCTTTTGGCACCTGCAATTGCGGGTCGGCGTCTTTCCACTGGGCGTAGGCGAGGTAGTGCACCGGGAACAGGCGGTAGCCGCCGAGGATCTGCCGGTCCATCTCGATCGCCAATTGCTTGGTGTCGTCGAACAGCTCGGTGATCGGCGAGGCGAAGTTCACATGCACCCGGCCCTTGTAGCCGGTGATGCCCTTGGCGATGCTCACATCGTCCTCGCCCGGCACTTTGGTGTAGCTGCCGGTGGTGGCGCGGATGAACAGCTCGCGAGCCTTGGCTTGATCACACGGGTCATATTCGTAGCTGATCGACACCGGGGTGACGTTCAGCGAACGAATGACTTCGCCGAACGGCTCGTCCTTGCGGCTCATGTGGAACATCTTGAGGATGGCCGACTCGGTGCGGTCGTCGCCGTCTTTGGCCCGGCCTTCGGCCTGGGCGATCCAGATCGAGGCGCAATCCTTGCGGATCGAGTGGTTGATGTAGGCCGACAGCAGCTGATACGCCGCCATCTTCTCGCGGCGACCGGTGATCGAACGGTGCACGATGAAGCTCTTGTTCAGGCGCATCAGATCGCTGACGAAGGGCTTTTGCAGCAGGTTGTCGCCGATCGCGATGCGCGGTGTCGGCAGGCCGGCGTGGTACACGGCGTAGTTGACGAAGGCCGGGTCCATCACGATATCGCGATGGTTGGCAATGAACAGGTAGGCGCTGCCGGACTTGAACTGCTCGACGCCGGTGTACGTCACACCGTCCGTGGCTCGCTCGATGGTGTGGTCGACGTACATCTCGACTTTATCCTGCAACGTGGCCACCGACGTAACGCCGGCGAACTCACGGCGCAGCCGATGAGCTATAAGAGGTTTGAGCATCCAGCCGAAAGCACCGGCAAAACGCGGGAAGCGGAAGTGGATGAGGATATCTAGAAACGCCTTGTCGCCGAGCAGCCGGTCCAGCACTGCCGGGACTTCGCTGTCATTGTAAGGTCGGATGGCATCGAATTCGCCCATCATGCTCTCTTGTTAGAAACGGCTAGGGTAAGTAAAGGTTTTGATCGAAAACCAACGGGGCACGGTCTGAAAAGTTAGCCAGACAAAAATAGCCCTGCAAATAGACCGGCGATTATACGCACAAGTCACCTGGGAGACCGCGATGCTGGAAACCGAGCGCTACGAATGTCCGTATTGTGGTGAGGAGGCTGAGGCCGTTCTGGACTTGTCCGGTGGCGATCAGACCTATATCGAAGACTGTCCGGTGTGTTGTCGCCCCATCACGTTTGTTCTGCAGACTGACGGTCACGAATGGTTGCTTGAAGTTCACAGCGAAAACGAATGAAAGGGGCACCCCATGCAGCGAATCTACGAGCCGGAAAACCTCATGGAAGGTGAGTTGCTGCAAAGCATGTTGGCCAGCGAGGGCATCGAAGCGCATCTGGTGGGCCGCGATTTGCTCGGTGGCAGCGGCGAATTGCCGATCTTTGGCCTGCTGGGCCTGTCAGTCGATAACGACGAGGCCGAGTACGCTCGGGAGCTGATCACTGCGTACAATGCCGCGCTACCGATGCCCGGTGATGAACCGGAGAGTTTTCCCGGCACGCTGGTCTGTTAGGCTGACGTTCGTTTTATCAAGAGTCGTGTTGCCCCATGTGTGGACGTTATGCCCTGTTTCGCTGGAATCCCGCCTTCGCGGCCCTGCCTGGCTTCCCCGCCGATCAGCATGCCCAGTGGAATATTTCTCCCAACGATTCGGTGTTGATGCTGCGCGCGGGTGTTGACGGCCAGCGCGAGTTGGCCCGCGCGCGTTGGGGTTTGACGCCGCCGTGGCTGACCGATTTGTCCCGTACGCCAGCCCATGCCCGGGCCGAAACCGTCGCTGAACAACCGATGTTTCGCCAGGCCCTGCGCGAACGCCGTTGCCTGCTGCCGGCCAACGGTTTTTACGAATGGCGCGGCACGACCCGCAAGCGTCCGTATTGGCTGACACCGGGGGAGGGCTCGACGCTGTTCTTTGCGGCGATTTGGGAAGCGTATCCGGTGCAGGAGCAGGTGTGGCTGAGCACGGCGGTGATCACGCAACCGGCGGCGAGTCAGCGTCGGCCGTTGATTCTCGATGCGGCGGGGCAGGAGGCGTGGCTCAATCCAGAGACGCCGTTGCATGCCTTGCAAGCGTTGCTCGCCAGTGAACCCGCGGCGTTGCGCGAGCGGGTGTTGGCGAATCTGGTGAATGATCCGAAGCTGAATGGGCCGGAGTGTCTTACCCCCGGCTGATTGGGCGCTTGTACCGCCGCCATCGCGAGCAAGCTCGCTCCCACATTTGACTTTTAGTGTTCACAAATAATGTGTTCACAGGGAGTCCCTTGTGGGAGCGGGCTTGCTCGCGAAGGGGTCCTTTGATCAGACCTTGAACTGATTGATCAACCGCCGCTGCTGCTCAGCCAACTTGGTCAGATCCGCACTCGCCGCACTCGACTCATCCGCCCCGCCCGCCACTTCATTGGCCACTTGCCCGATGTTGATCACGTTACGGTTGATGTCGTCAGCCACCGCACTCTGCTCCTCAGCCGCACTGGCAATCTGGGTGTTCATGTCGTTGATCACCGACACCGCCTGAGTAATCGTCTCCAGCGCCTCGGCCGCTTTCGCCGCGTGCTGCACGCTTTCGTCGGTACGGTTCTGACTGTCCTCCATCACCCGCACCACATCGCGGGTGCCTTGTTGCAGCTGCTGGATCATGGTCTGGATTTCTTCAGTGGCCTTCTGGGTTTTCTGCGCCAGGTTGCGCACTTCATCGGCCACCACTGCAAAACCGCGTCCCTGTTCGCCGGCTCGCGCCGCTTCGATGGCCGCGTTCAAGGCCAGCAGGTTGGTCTGTTCGGCGATCCCGCGAATCGCCGTCAGGATCGCATTGATGTTCTCGCTGTCCTTGGCCAAGGTTTGCACCACGCCGACAGCCTTACCGATTTCTATCGCCAGCACGCCAATCGAGTTCGACGTATCGCGCACGATTTGCATGCCCTGCGCCGCTGCTTGATCGGCATGGCTGGCGGCTTGCGCAGCCTGAGTCGCGTTGCGTGCCACGTCCTGGGCGGTCGCTGTCATTTCATGCACCGCCGTGGCCACCTGATCAATCTCGGCCATTTGCTTGTGCACGCCGATGTTGGTGCGGATGGCGATGTCGGCGGTGTGTTCCGACGAATCACTGACGCTCTGCACCGAAGTCACCACCTGGGTGATCATCACCTGCAACTTGGCCAGGAAGGTGTTGAAGCCTTTGGCGATCGAGCCCAATTCGTCGGCGCGGTCGCTGGTCAGGCGTCGAGTCAGGTCACCTTCGCCCTGAGCGATGTCGTCGAGCATGGCAACCATCTGCTTCAGTGGCCGGGCAATGCCGTGCCCCACCAGCCAGATCACCAGCAAGCCGATACCGGCAATCAACAAGCCGACCATGGCCATGCCGAAGGTGTCGGACTTGCGCTGGGCGTCCAGATCGCCCTGAAGTTTTTGCAGGTCGGCCATCACCGCGTTCAGCGGCAATTGCAGCATGAGGGTCCAGCGAGCGTCGGTCTGGCCAATACCGAACGGCAGGTACAACTCGATCCGGCCTTGGGCTTTGTCGACGGTGTAGGTGACTTCGCCGCGCTTGAGATTGGCCATGTTGGCGATCTGCTGGCTGTCGAGGATGTCGCTGACCTTCTCGCCGAATTTGCTCGGGTCCTTGGTGTAGGCAACGATCCGGCTGTTGCCGCCAATCAGGGCCATTTCACCCGCGCCGCTGTACAACTTCTGATTCGCGCCGAGGAGCATTTCCTGGATGAAGTTCACCGAGAGGTCGGCGCCGACGATGCCCTGGAAGGCCCCGTTGAGCATGATCGGTTCTATAAAGGAGGCGAGCATGACGATCTTGTCGCCGACCTTGTAGGGCGCCGGATCGATCACGCAGGATTTTTTGGTTTCTTTCGAGCACAGGTAGTACTCGCTGGCGCGTACGCCGGTGGACAGGGTTTTCTGGTCGTCGACGTCCACCAGTTTGTCCAGGCCCAGGCTGCCGTCTTCGTTGCGGAACCACCAAGGCAGGAAGCGGCCGTTGCTGGCGTCGATGCCGACCACCTGGGTGTCGACGTAGGCCGCGTCGTTGTGATCAAGAGCGTTTTTTTCCCAGCCGATGTAGGTGCCGAGAATTTTCGGGTTCTTGGTGACGTTTTCCTTGATCAGGCTGATTAACTGCTCACGACTGAGGCTCAGCTGCGGCTGGCCATCGGCGCCCGGTGTGCCGATCAATGCGTTGACTCGCACCAGTCCGCCGGCAATCAGCAGGGGCGCTTCGAGCTCGCGCTGGATCTGGCTGACCTGGGTTTGCGCCAGTGACGTCAGGCGTTGTTCGATGACTTGCTCGAATTGTGCCTGGGTCCGCTGCTGGACCATGTCCTGTGTCCGTGCGCCGGAAAACAACGCGTACAGCACCAGGGCTGCCACGACACTAAGAACGATGGCGCCGGCGAGGGCCGCCACGGAAAACTGGATCGACTTGAATTTCATGGGTGCTCCGCACGCAAGAGGACGTCTGCGGTGCTGTATCGGCAGGGGAGGCGATGGCCGTGAGCGGGGTTTGCCGAATTGGCTGTTTTGGAATGTTTGATGTCGTAAATGAATTAGTGTGTGCTACACGTCCGTTGTGTCTGGCGTCGATACAATTCACCGCCTAGGATACGCGGCATGTTTTCAGAGAGATTTTTGATGAACAAGACATTGGTTTTGTGTGCGCTGAGCGCAGGTTTGCTCCTCGCCGGTTGTCAGTCGGTCAACACCACCAGCGGTGGCGCGGTGGGCGTTGAGCGCAAACAGTACATGTTCAGCATGTTGTCGACTGACGAGGTCAATCAGATGTACGCCCAGTCTTATCAAAAGACTGTCGGCGAGGCGAACACCAAAGGCGTGCTGGACAAGACCAGTAACGAGGCCAGACGTGTCCAGGCGATTGCCGACCGGCTGATTGCCCAGGCGCCGGTTTTTCGTCCGGATTCGGCCCAATGGAAATGGGAAGTCAACCTGATCAAGAGCGACGAGCTCAACGCCAATTGCGGGCCTGGCGGCAAGATCATTTTCTACACCGGCCTGATCGACAAACTGCAACTGACCGATGATGAGATCGCCGCGATCATGGGCCACGAAATCGCCCACGCCCTGCGCGAGCACGGTCGTGAAGCGATGTCCAAGGCTTATGGCATCGAAATGGCCAAACAGGGCGCCGGTGCCTTGTTCGGTCTGGGGCAGGACAGCCTGGCGTTGGCGGATACCGTGGCCAACTACGGCATGACCTTGCCCAACAGTCGCGCCAATGAAAACGAGGCGGACCTGATCGGCCTGGAACTGGCCGCTCGCGCCGGTTACAACCCGAACGCCGCGATCACCCTGTGGAACAAGATGACCAAGGTTTCGGAAGGTTCGTCGCCGGAGTTCATGAGCACTCACCCGGCGTCGGCGAGTCGTATTGCTTCGTTGCAGGCGGCGATCCCGAAAGTCATGCCGCTGTACGAGAAAGCCAAGAAATAATGATAGTCATGTGGTGAGGCCACTGACGCCTTCGCGAGCAAGCCCGCTCCCACATTTGACCGAGTTCTTCCAGAGCATGCGGTCGAATGTGGGAGCGGGCTTGCTCGCGAAGAACGATAACGCGGTCTATAGACCTACCGCATCAGACCCAACCGCTGCTCTGCATCGCCTTGTACACCGCGACAATGGCGAGGATGAAGAATGCCGACGCCGCCAGGCGACGGATCAGGGTCAGCGGCAATTTATCCGCCGCAAAATTACCCGCCAAAACCACTGGCACGTTGGCAATCAACATGCCGGCGGTAGTGCCGATGATCACCAGCCACAGTTCCGGGTATTGCGCAGCGAGCATCACCGTGGCGACTTGAGTCTTGTCGCCCATCTCCGCAAGGAAAAACGCGATCAACGTGGTCAGGAACGGTCCGAACTTGCGGGCGGTGCTGGCTTCGTCGTCATCCATCTTGTCCGGCACCAGGGTCCACAATGCGGTCGCGGTGAAGCTCGCGGCGAGGATCCAGTGCAGCGTCGCATTCGAGAAGAAACTACCGACCCAGGCGCCTACCGCACCGGCTGCCGCGTGGTTGGCCAGGGTTGCAGCGACGATACCGGCGATGATCGGCCAGGGTTTGCGAAAGCGAGCGGCGAGAATGAGCGCGAGCAGTTGCGTCTTGTCGCCGATTTCGGCCAAGGCAACGATTGCGGTGGGAACGAGAAGTGAATCCAACATCAGGGGTTTCCTAAGGGGCGGGTCGACACGGCTATGACACGTACAGCCTTCCCGCCCCGGGTAAGGTGTTCGTGTCATAGGTCTTGTCAAACCCTGCGATCCGTCTGATGCGGACGCTTGGGTCGCATACGCCATGGTCTGTTGACCAAGTATGTTGACGTATGCCGGACGAGCATGGCGCTCGTGGGAGACTACTCCCCTAGGACGGAGCGGATTCTGCCTAGGCAAATCCCATTGGGCAAGCCTCTTTTTTAAAAGAGGTTCTAGCCGCGTTTGGCCCGATAGATTCTGAAACCTTGTCCTTCAGCCTTGATTGCGCACACCCCGAGATGCTCCTCGATCAGCGGCTGATACTTCAGGAAGCTGTTCGCCACCAAGCGCAGTTCACCACCATTTTTCAGATGTTTGGCCGCTTTTCGCAGCAAGTTCTCGGTAGCGAAGTAGTCGGTATGAACGCCGACATGGAACGGCGGGTTGCTCAGAATTGCACTTAAGCCCATCGGTGCTGCGTCGATACCGTCACCGGTAATCACGTCAGCTTCCAGACCGTTGGCAGCCAATGTCAGGCGACTGCTGGCAGCCGCAAACGCATCCACATCAAGCAAGGTGACCTGGTTGTGTGGATAACGGCGTTTCACCGCTGCTCCCAACACACCGGCGCCGCAACCGAAGTCCAGCAAATGGCCGCTCGGCAATTTGTCCAAATGTTCCAGCAACAGCGCGCTGCCACGATCCAGCCGACCGTGGCTGAACACGCCCGGCAGGCTGATGACTTTTAGCGGACCTTCGGCCAGCGGCAATTCATAAGTCTGGGCCAGGCTTTCCAGCGACTTGGCTTCTGGCGCAGTGGCCACGGTCACCTGCCACAGCTGGCAGTGCCGCGCGCTGTCGAGCTTGCGAGGTTTGCCGAAGGGGTTCAGTTGCTTGGCCGCGCCTTCGATGCCGCTGCGTTTTTCACCCACCAGATACAGTTCACTACCGGCCAGTCTGGAGGCGAGGGCGTTGAGGATGTAGTCGGTCAGGTCCTTGGACTTGGGCAGAAACACCACGGCGGTGTCGAACGCGCGCTCCGTTACAGTCACACCGAAATGGCTGCGCTCGGCAAAGCGGGCATCCAGCGCTGCTTGATCGCCGGCATGCCAGCACCAGCCATGAGCGTCGGGCAGACGGCCCAGCAGGTCATCGGCGGGCAAACCGGCCAGCAGCACCGAACCCTGGAATAACTCGGCCTGACGAAGCAGTACTTCACTGCGCGGATCCATACTCTGCTCCTGTGAAAAAAAGTGCCGCAGTCTATCAACTGACGACCCGCAGCGCTTTACCACTGAAGTATCCCTGCGCGTTTTCGGTCAACTGGCCCACGATCCGCTGGCGTGCCTCGCGACTGCCCCAAGCGTTGTGCGGGGTGACAATCAACCGTGGAATGTCTTGGGCCAGCAGAGGATTGCCGGTGGTCGGTGGCTCGACGCTCAACACGTCGGTGGCCGCGCCACCCAGGTGACCGTTGCGCAAGGCATCGGCCAGCGCTTGTTCGTCGATCAAGCCACCGCGTGCGGTATTGACCACGAACGCACCGGGTTTCATCGAGGCCAGCTCACGGGCTCCGATGAAGTGGCGGGTGTGTTCGTTGAGCGGGCAGTGCAGGGTCAGCGCGTCGATCTGCGGCAGCAGTTCCTCCAGTGGCAAACGATCCGGTCGGGCAGGGCGCCCGGGAATCTGACCGAGCAGTACACGCATGCCAAAGGCTTCGGCCAGTTGTGCGACCGCGCCGCCCAGTTCGCCGTGACCGAGCAGGCCGAGGGTTTTGCCTTGCAGTTCGACAATCGGGTAATCCAGCAGGCAGAACTGTTTCGCCTGCTGCCAGCGACCTTCGCCGACAGCCTTTTGATAATCGGCCAGGCGCGTTGCCAGATTGAGCAGCAACATGATCGTGTGCTGCGCCACCGACGGCGTGCCGTAACCCTGGCAGTTGCAGACGGTAATTCCGTGGGCGCGGGCGGCGGCGAGGTCAACGTTGTTGGTGCCGGTGGCGGTGATCAGGATCAGCTTCAGCTCGGGGCTGGCGGCGATGGCGGCGGCGTCGATCAGGATTTTGTTGCTGATGGCAACGGTGGCGCCCTTGAGGCGTTCGATCACCTGGTCCGGCGTGGTCTGGGCGAAAAGCTGTAAATCGCTGAAACACTCTTGCAGCGGGCTGAGGTCGAGGTCGCCCAGGTCCAGGGACGGGTGGTCGAGGAAAACGGCGCGGTGAGTGTTCGTCATCAACTGTACCTTTTGTGCAATGGACTGAAGGCGTAATCTGCCGAGCCTACCAGATGAAACAAACAGTTACGCTTGGCCAAAAGGATCCCCCATGTACTGGACAGAGTTTTTGACCGTTGCCCTGATTCACTTGCTGGCCGTGGCCAGCCCCGGCCCGGACTTTGCCGTGGTGGTGCGTGAGAGCGTGACCCATGGTCGTCGCGCTGGCACCTGGACGGCGCTGGGTGTCGGCACGGCCATTTTCCTGCACGTCGGCTATTCGTTGCTCGGCATTGGCCTGATCGTGTCCCAGTCCATCGTGCTGTTTAATGCCCTGAAATGGGCGGCCGCCGCGTACCTGCTGTACATCGGCTTCAAGGCCCTGCGAGCACAGCCGGCCCAACCTGCGGCTGACGATCTGCATAAGGAAGCGGGCGAGCGCACTGCTCGCGGCGCCTTCACGTCGGGTTTCGTGACCAACGGTCTGAACCCGAAAGCGACGCTGTTCTTCCTCTCGCTGTTCACTGTGGTGATCAATCCGCACACGCCGCTGGCGGTACAGGCGGGCTACGGCATTTACCTCGCGGTGGCCACCGCTGTGTGGTTCTGCCTGGTGGCGATGCTGTTCAGCCAGCAGCGCGTGCGTGCAGGTTTTGCCCGGATGGGCCACTGGTTCGATCGGACGATGGGCGCGGTACTGATCGCTATCGGTGTGAAACTCGCGTTTACCGAGATGCATTGATCGCGTTACGAGTCATGGATTAAGAAATATCCACGGATGCTGGCGCAACGCTAGCATTTGCACGACTTTGCAAATCATTCCTTTGGCTGATTTGGCTGGCGTCCAAGGGCACTAAAGTGCTTACTTTCAGCCACGACCGTGCAGTCAGAAAAGGGACTCTTATGTTGCAGACTCGCGTTATCCCCCCAGCCGAAGGCGCTTACCAGTATCCATTGCTGATTAAACGGCTGCTGATGTCCGGCGCTCGTTATGAGAAGACCCGCGAGATCATTTACCGCGACCAGTTGCGCTACAGCTATCCGACCCTGATCGAACGGGTCGCAAGGCTGGCCAACGTGTTGACGGCGGCCGGCGTCAAGGCCGGGGATACCGTGGCGGTGATGGACTGGGACAGCCATCGTTATCTGGAATGCATGTTCGCCATCCCGATGATCGGCGCGGTGATCCACACCATTAACGTGCGCCTGTCACCGGAACAGATCCTCTACACCATGAACCACGCCGAGGACCGCTTTGTGCTGGTCAACAGCGAGTTCGTCGGGTTGTACCAGGCCATTGCCGGGCACCTGACCTCGGTGGAGAAAACCCTGCTGCTGACCGATCTGCCGGAAAAAACCGCCGACTTGCCGAACCTGATCGGCGAGTATGAGCAGTTGCTGGCGGCGGCGAGTACGCAGTATGACTTCCAGGACTTCGACGAAAACTCGGTCGCGACCACGTTCTACACCACCGGCACCACCGGCAATCCCAAAGGCGTGTATTTCACCCATCGGCAACTGGTGCTGCACACCATGGGCGTGTCGACCATCATGGGCGCCATCGACAGCGTGCGTTTGCTGGGCACCAACGACGTTTACATGCCGATCACCCCGATGTTCCATGTGCACGCCTGGGGCCTGCCGTATGTGGCGACCATGCTCGGGCTCAAGCAGGTCTATCCCGGTCGCTATGACCCTGAGTACCTGGTGGAGCTGTGGCGTAAGGAGAAGGTCACCTTTTCCCATTGCGTGCCGACCATCCTGCAAATGGTCCTCAATTCCAAAGCGGCGCAAGGCACGGATTTCGGTGGCTGGAAAATCGTCATCGGCGGCAGTGCGTTGAACCGCACGCTGTACGAAGCCGCCAAGGCCAATGGCATTCAGCTGACCGCCGCTTACGGCATGTCGGAAACCGGACCGCTGATCTCGTGCGCGCACCTCAACGACGAGCTGATGGCCGGCACCGAAGACGAACGCACCACGTACCGGATCAAGGCCGGTGTGCCGGGGCCATTGGTGGAGGCGGCGATCGTCGACACCGACGGCAACTTCCTGCCCGCCGATGGCGAGACCCAAGGCGAACTGGTGCTGCGTGCGCCGTGGCTCACCGAGGGCTATTTCAACGAACCGCAAAAGGGCGCCGAACTCTGGGCCGGTGGCTGGCTGCACACCGGTGACGTAGCGACCCTGGACAGCATGGGTGTGATCGACATTCGCGACCGGATCAAAGACGTGATCAAGACCGGCGGCGAGTGGATCTCCTCCCTGGACCTTGAGGACTTGATCAGCCGCCACCCTGCGGTACGCGAAGTAGCAGTGGTGGGGATTGCCGATCCGCAGTGGGGCGAGCGTCCGTTTGCCTTGCTGGTGGTCCGTGAAGGCCATGTGATCGGGGCCAAAGAACTGAAGGAACACCTCAAACCGTTCGTGGAACTGGGGCACCTGAGCAAGTGGGCCATCCCGAGCCAGATCGCCCTTGTTACTGAAATTCCCAAGACCAGTGTCGGCAAACTCGACAAGAAACGTATTCGTGTCGACATCACCGAATGGCAAGCCAACAACAGCACCTTCCTCTCGACGCTTTAAGCGTCACCTGGCGTGCCCAAAAGGGCACGCCAGCCCCACCAAGCAAGCGCTTGGCTTGTCAAATCCGAATTTTCAGCCATCCTAGACGGGCCGACGGGCGTCGGCTTGGCAAAGGACTGTTCCAGAGTGGCTGGCAGCTGCAAATCACACTTTAGAGGGATCAAGCAGTACTACCTGCTGGCTATAGTCCGCCCAAGGATTTTTAAGAACGGAGCAAACGCACAAACCGGGGCGATGCAACTTTGGAATGACTTAGGGACACCTTGGCTCCCAGTCATCCACAGCGTTTTTAGAAGTGCTCACTGCCATAACAATAATGCACATGGAGTAGCGTCGATGACATCAGTAAACCAGTTCTGGCGCCGGGCGAAACTGCCCCTGGCGGTCAGTCTTGCCTCTACGCTCGCCGGGCCAGCATTCGGCGTCAGTTTCAACGTTGGTGAAATCGAAGGTCAGTTCGACTCGTCCCTGTCGATCGGTGCCAGTTGGTCTACTGAAAATGCCAACAAGAACCTCATCGGCGTCAACAACGGCGGCCGCGGCCTGTCCCAGACTTCCGACGACGGTCACCTGAACTTCAAGAGCGGCGAAACGTTCTCCAAGATCTTCAAGGGCATCCATGACCTTGAATTGAAATACGGCGACACCGGCGTTTTCGTCCGTGGCAAATACTGGTACGACTTTGAACTCAAGGACGAAAGCCGCGAGTTCAAGGACATCAGCGACAGTAACCGCAAGGAAGGCGCCAAATCCTCCGGCGGTCAGATCCTCGACGCCTTTGTCTACCACAACTATTCCGTTGCCGATCAGCCGGGTTCCGTGCGTCTGGGCAAGCAAGTAGTGAGTTGGGGTGAAAGTACCTTCATCGGCGGCGGCATCAACTCGATCAACCCGATCGACGTGTCCGCGTTCCGTCGTCCAGGTGCCGAGATCAAGGAAGGCCTGATCCCGGTCAACATGTTCTACGTGTCCCAGAGCCTCACCGAGAACCTCTCGACTGAAGCCTTCTACCAGCTCGAATGGGACCAGACCGTTACCGACAACTGCGGCACTTTCTTCTCGCAACCGGACGTGATTTCGGATGGCTGCGACAACAACCTGGCCGTACTGCGCACCCGTAACGGACTCAACAGTGCACTGACGTCTGCAGGGCTGCCGGCTTCGCTGCGTAATGCAACCATCAACACCCTCGCTGCCAGGGGCGTGACCTGGGGTGACCCGGATGAAGGTGTCATCGTTCGTCGCGGTCCGGATCGCGATGCCCGTGACAGCGGTCAATTTGGCGTGTCCTTCAAATACATGTTCGATCCGCTGGACACCGAGTTCGGCGCCTACTTCATGAACTACCACAGCCGTGCGCCGATTTTCAGCGGCAAAGGTGCTCCGGCGAGCGCTTACAGCGCGGCGGGCCTGGTGGGCTCGCTGGTGGCCAGGGGTGTTCCTCTCGCTGTCGCACGTAACCTGGCACCGACCTTGTTGCCATTGAATGTGGCCGGTAACTCCAGCTACTACGTCGAGTACCCTGAAGATATTCGCCTGTATGGCTTGAGCTTCTCCACCACGTTACCTACGGGTACTGCGTGGAGTGGTGAAGTCAGCTACCGGCCGAATGCTCCGGTTCAGCTCAACACCACCGACATTCTCTTTTCCGGTCTGACGCCTCTGAATCCTAACGTTTCCGTACTCCAGGGTACGCCAGGGCAGGATCAAAAAGGCTATCGCCGCAAGGAAGTGACCCAGCTCCAGACGACCCTTACTCACTTCTTCGACCAAGTGATGGGCGCTGAGCGACTGACTCTGGTGGGTGAGGTTGGCTGGACCCACGTCGGCGGACTGGAAAGCAACTCGAAAGCCCGCTATGGCCGTGACCCGAGCTACGGCCCTGGCCCATTGCCAAGTGGTCAGTGCGTGGCATTGAACACCTCTACCCTGGCAGGCGGACCGCAAAACAACGTCAGTCGCTATTGCGAAAACGACGGGTTCACCACCGCAAACTCCTGGGGCTACCGTGGTCGTGCCATCTGGGAATACAACGACGTATTCGCCGGTGTGAACCTCAAGCCGAACGTGGCCTGGTCTCATGACGTGGAAGGCTACTCGCCTGGCCCTGGCGGCAACTTCGAGGAGGGTCGCAAAGCGGTGAGCCTGGGCGTCGATGCCGAGTACCAGAACACCTACACCGCAAGCCTGGCTTACACCAACTTCTTTGATGGCAAGTACACCACCGTCGATGACCGCGACTTCGTTGCGCTCAGCTTCGGCGTGAACTTCTAAGCACTGCATTATCAGGACGAACACACCTATGAAAATAACAAAGAGTCTGTTCCACGTCGGTGTTCTGGGGCTTTCGCTGCTGGCGACCGGTGTCATGGCGGCGGTCCCTGCGGCCGAAGCGGACAAACTGGGCAAGAGCCTGACCCCGATGGGCGCCGAGATGGCGGGCAACGCTGACGGATCGATCCCGGCCTGGAAGCCGATGGCGAAAAACGCCGGCACCGCCGACAGCAAAGGTTTCCTGTCCGACCCGTTCGCCAGTGAAAAACCACTGTTCACCATCACGGCGCAGAACGTCGACCAGTACAAGGACAAACTCGCACCGGGTCAGTACGCGATGTTCAAGCGCTACCCGGAAACCTTCAAAATGCCGGTCTACCCGTCCCATCGCGGCGCGACCGTGCCGGATGCTGTGTTTGCCTCCATCAAGAAAAATGCTACCGCCACTAACCTGGTGTCCGGCGGCAACGGTCTGGAGAACTTCGAAACTGCAGTTCCATTCCCGATTCCGAAGACCGGCGTCGAAGTCATCTGGAACCACATCACCCGCTATCGCGGTGGCAGCGTGACCCGTCTGGTGACCCAGGCCACGCCGCAGCCGAACGGCTCGTACAGCCTGGTGTACTTCCAGGACCAGTTCGTGTTCCGCGACAAGATGAAGGATTACGATCCGGCGAACCCGGGCAACATCCTGTTCTACTTCAAGCAGAAAGTGACCGCGCCGGCACGTCTGGCCGGTGGTGTGCTGCTGGTGCACGAAACCCTCGACCAGGTGAAAGAGCCGCGTTCGGCGTGGGTCTACAACGCCGGTCAGCGTCGTGTGCGTCGTGCGCCACAAGTGTCCTATGACGGGCCGGGTACCGCAGCCGATGGCCTGCGTACCTCCGACAACCTGGACATGTACAACGGTGCACCGGATCGTTACGACTGGAAACTCGAAGGCAAGAAAGAGATGTACATCGCCTCCGACGCCTACAAACTCGACTCGCCGCAACTCAAGTACGACGACATCATCAAGGCCGGTCACATCAACCAGGACCTGGCTCGTTACGAGCTGCGCCGGGTCTGGCATGTGGTGGCTACCTTGAAGGAAGGTCAGCGTCACATCTACGCCAAGCGTGACTTCTACATCGACGAAGACACCTGGCAAGCGGCCGTGATCGACCACTACGACGGTCGTAATCAACTGTGGCGTGTGGCGGAAGCTCACTCCCAGAACTACTACAACGTTCAAGTGCCGTGGTACACCCTGGAAACCTTGTACGACCTGCAATCGGGCCGCTACCTGGCGCTGGGCATGAAGAACGAAGAGAAATCGGCGTATGACTTCGGCTTCACCGCCACCACCAGCGACTTCACTCCGGCCGCTCTGCGCCAGGATGGTGTTCGCTAAGCTGCTCTGAACAGAGGCCGCATCCTCGAGAAACGCCCCGACTGGTTCGGGGCGTTTTTTTTTGTTCGTAGGCTTTTTGTAGCCATTTGTAGCAATAACCTTCATTCCCTCTTCGTTTACCGCTAGGCTGCGGACATCTGCAACGCCGCCAACCGCCATTCAAACAAGAGCCGGCCATGACTGATCTGTCCCCACACCCGGGCCCTGCAAGCGTTGCCGTCGCGGCACTGGACGGGCGTTTTTTTCGGCCTCCGTTGCCTGACGGCCATGTGCTGCGGCCTCGTCTGTGCGAGCGCCTGAGTGCGGGCCTCGGTGGCAGGTTGTTGCTGGTCAGCGCACCGGCGGGGTTTGGCAAGAGTTCGTTGGCGGTGGAGTTCTGTCAGGGCTTGCCGGCTCACTGGCAAAGTCTGTGGCTGGGGTTGAGTCCGCGAGACAGCGATCCTGGACGTTTTCTTGAGCGGTTGCTCGAAGGCCTCCAGGACTTTTTTCCGCAACTGGGCAGCCAGTCTTTGGGCCTGCTGAAAATGCGCCAGCGGCATCAGCCGTTTGCCTTTGAAGAATGGCTGGACGGTTTGCTCGATGAGTTGGCCGTGCACCTGTCTACGAGTACGCCCCTGCTGTTGGTGCTGGATGACTACCATCTGGCGCAGGGCCCGGTTCTCGATCGCTGCCTGCAATTTTTCCTCAATCACCTGCCTGACGGCTTGCTGGTCATGGTCACCAGTCGGCAGCGGCCGGACTGGCATCTGGCGCGCCTGCGGCTGTCGCGGCAACTGCTCGAGTTGAATGAACAGGACTTGCGCCTGACTCACGATGAAGCCCTGACCCTGCTTGATCGGCACAGCAGCTCCTTGCGCGGCAAAGCGCTGGAGAGCCTCATCCAGCGCAGCGAAGGTTGGGTCGCCGGACTGCGTTTCTGGCTGCTCGCGGCGTCTGAAGCGGGCTCCCAGGGTGCTTTACCGCAGGCCTTGCATGGAGGGGAAGGGCTGATCCGCGATTACCTGCTGGAAGAAGTCATCGATTGTCTGCCCGCCGAGGTGCAGTCATTCCTTTATGACACAGCACCTCAGGAACGCTTTTGCAGCGAACTGTGCGACGCTGTTCGCGAAGCCCATGACAGTGCCGAGATCCTGCGTTTTCTGCTGGCCCATCAGGTGTTCCTGGTGCCACTGGATGAAAACGGTCACTGGTATCGCTACCACCATTTGTTTTCCGACCTGTTGCGCACCCGGCCTACCGCGCAAGCGATAGTACCGGCGGCCAGCCTGCACCTGCGCGCCTGTCGCTGGTTCAATGCCCAGGGGCTGCTCGATGAAGCGGTGGAGCAGGCGTTGCGTGCCGGGCACCTGGACGTCGCGGCGAACCTGGTGCAGAACCTCTCCGAAGAACAACTGCTGGCCGAACAGAACGTCGGCATGTTACTGCGCTGGAAAATGGACTTGCCCGACAGCCTGCTGATCAGCACGCCACGGTTGATCGTGCTGTACAGCTGGGCGTTGGGGCTGGCTTGTCAGCTGGACGCCGCCGAGGAGCTGGCCAGTCATTTGAGCCGCTTCCTGCCGGCCCCGTCCGCCACTGCGCAGAAATCCATGCTGGCGCAATGGCTGGCCCTGAGCGGGATCATCGCCCGCGGGCGCGGCAATCGCGAGCTGACGCTGCTCTATTGCACCGAAGCGCAGGAGAGCCTGCCCGCCAAACGCTACGGGCAACGCCTGATGTGCCTCTCGACCCTGTCTAACCTGGCCATTGCCGACGGCGACTTGTGGCGTGCGCGCGGGTTGAACCGTGAATCTCTGGAGTTGGCGCAACGGGTCGGCAACCCGCTGTTCGAAGCGCTGGCCCATTACGACCGTGCTCGCGTGCTGCAAGCACGAGGGGAAATCCTTCGTGCGCTGGATGAAGTGCGTCAGGGGCTGCAACGCCTGCAACGGTTATCCCCGCAACGGCTGTATGCGGTGCGTGCCCGACTGACCTTGTACGAAGGCTTTTTGTTGGCCCTGCGCTTGCAACCCCAAGCTGCGCGAGCACGCTTGCAAGCCGGTTTGAGTGAGGCACGCGCCTGTCGCGATATCAGCGTATTGATCGGCCACTGCGTGATCGCCAGGCTTGAGGGCAGCAGCGGCGAATTCGCCAAAGCCTTCGCCGAACTCGCCGAAGCCGAGCGCCTGATGCACATCTGGGACGTGCCACCGATCTACTACCTGGCGATGATCACCCTGGTCAAATGCGAACTCTGGCTGGCTCAGGGACGTACCGATCTGGCCGAAGCCTGGCTCGCTCGCTTGGGTCAGACCTACAACGGCGAACACGCGGCAGCCCCTCCGGAGTTCCATCCGCAACTGCCGCTGCATATCGAGTTGCAGCAGGCTTTGCTGGAGGTCATTCAGGGGCAGCCGATGCTGGCCGAAGGACGATTGAATGCGTTGCTTGAGCATGGGCAGCAAACCGGCAGGCAGCTGCTCAGCGTGATGGCACTGACTCAGAAAGTGACGTTATTGCTGGGGTGCGGACGCGAACTCGAGGCCCGCAAGGCCCTGAGTCAGGCGCTGGAAGCGGCGGCCGGTGGAGTGCTGCAACCGTTTGACAGGTTGTTGGCTGAACATCCGGACTGGCTACGTAACCAACTTCAACTCGGTGCGCCGACGCCCGTTTCACAGAGCCTTTCAGAACAACTTCCGGCAGTGACTGCCCGTCCCGCAGCGGAGTCATCCGCCGCGGCGGAGCAACTCAGTACGCGGGAAATGGCTGTCCTGCGACTGATCGCCCAGGGCTGCTCGAATCAGGAAATCAGCGATCAGCTGTTTATTTCGCTGCACACAGTTAAAACTCACGCCAGTCATATCAACAGCAAGCTTGGGGTGGAGCGGCGAACGCAAGCAGTCGCCAGGGCGAAAGAGTTGGGTGTATTGCAGTAATCGCCGTTTGAAGACCTGCGAAACAAGTTGGGTCTTGCGATCAGAGGTTTTTGGTCAATTCTCCTCTGAGACGTTCATTTCGGATGTCTGCCCCATGTCGATGGAGCGTTTCAGGATCGACAGTAAGCCTATGGAGCAGTCATCTCCGGTTTTACTGGCAATGGACTGTTGCAGGTTGTCAGCCAACACTTCCCTCATTTTTTTTCTGGGCAACGTTGCATTCCACTCCAGCAGCTTTTGGATCGCCGGGGCGGGGACGCCGCTGGATTTGTGATAGAGGCTTTCTGCGGTGCCGTCGCTCATTATCGCGAAGCCAGTTGTGGCTTCGATTTGCCCGCGGTGCAACCTGAGCCGCGACGCCGCTTTATGGTCAGTCAGAAACAGGGTGGTATTGGCGAACTCGCCATTTTCTGGATGAGAAAGGGCCTGAAGTTGACCGTCCGCATCAACGCTTGCGATGACGCCATCGCCCAAGTGGCCTGCCAGGTAGCGGCCTCGTGAGTAAGCGACGAACGACAAGGTACAGGCCAGGTCGTTGATATCGCCGCCGAGCTTTGCAGATTTGCGTCTGAACGCGTCCAGGCAGCGATTAACCAGTCGCTGGGCTGCCTTCGCGTTGTGTTTGTCGATGTTTTGCCAGAGGCTTTCAAAGTTTTTGCAGACAAAGGCCAGGGTGGCCGTGACCGCTACTTGGGCGCCGATTTCGGATCTGGCTCTGGAGCCAGCCCCATCGGCCAATGAAATGCAGGTCACCTCGTTGGACTCTCTGGCCGCGACATAGTCCTGGCAAGGCGTTTGAGTCTTGAGGTGCGAGCGTCCTGCCACAAACGCGCAGGCCGTTTTACAGCTGAAGTCTTCCGGGATCTCAGGCATGGTTCAGACCTGTGCCCAGGCTTCGATACCTTTAATGTCCAGCGCCACCGCGTCACCAGGTGTCGATTGAGACGCCCGCGAAACACTTCGGCTCAGCCAGTCAAAGAACTCATTGAAGTGCAAACCTTTGAGGCGCAGGGGCGGGCGTGTAGGGGAAAACTGGGCCAGCGACTGTAAGTTCGCCGCCGCACCGATAGCGATCGGGAAAACGGTCAGTTTGCGTTTGCTGATCATGCTGGTCACGCGAGCGGCCGCTTCGCCAATATCATCTGTCGGTTCGCCATCGGTCATAAGGACCATCCAGGGCTGGAAATAATCAACACCGGCACGTTGATAATCTTCCTTGCGTGCTTCCAGCAAGTCCAAAGCGATGCTCACGGCATGCCCCATCGGTGTCATGCCCGATGCCACCAACGGGGGGACGTCCTGACGACTGATGGAGCTGAAATCCAGCACTTTTTGCGCTGTCCCGCCGAAGGTCACGATGCAGACTTCAGCGGCATACTGCGCCACCTCATCGTCACGAATCGCCTCGAAAAACATCTGAACGCCGGAATGCAGTTCCGCGATGGGCTCGCCTTCCATTGATCTGCTGACGTCCAGCACAAGGCAAACGGGAACGCGTGTGGTCGGGTTTTCGGCGAGGTCTTCCTGACGAAGGAGATAGTCTTCTTGCATGGGATTATCCTTTTGAGCTGAGCGTTACAAAAAACGCTTCAAGAGTCGTTTGAACCATCGCACAACGATGCTCTCTTGGTTGAGCGGGCGTGCTGGCGCGGATCGATACGGTTGAGGTCGGGCGGAAGTCGGTTGCTGCTGCGGTCTAGTCGGCGTCTGGCGCATGGGGGCAGGCGCTGGCGCAGAAGCAGGCACGGTTTGTTTAGGCGCTGGTGCAGGTGCTGTCATGTTACGTACCGGCGGCGGATTGGGGCGAGGCATGGCCGCCGCCGGAGGTGGCGCCGCACGCTGCTCTGCCTGCTCGGTTTTCTTTTGGCTTTCACTGGCCAGGTGTTTCAGTTTGGACGCCTTTTGACAGTCTGCGCATCGAATGGATTTACCCGAGGCCTGCATTTTCTTAAGCCAGGCCTTGGATTCGGTGTAGGTTTTTTTGCAGCTACCGCAGACAGCCTCAACCGGGTCGGTGATACGAAAAGCGGCGGGGAACAGCTCATCGGAATGCTTGCACTTGCGCAACTCCTCGCCGTACTGAGCCAGTAGCGTCAACCAGTCACCTATCGGTCGACGCTGATTATCTTCGAATGTGTTGCTGAACGCCTGTTTGAGCAGGTACGGCAAATGACTCCAGATATTCTGCCAGGTGCCCACCGGCGTGACGCTTACCTTGCCTTTGCCGCTGTCCTTTTTGAATCGATAGGGGAAGTTCATGTTCTTGATGTTGTCGGACGCCGTTCCGCCACCTTGTTGGGAATAGGGTGGTTTGCCTGGCAGCAGGATCATGAACAGCATGGTGGCGACGGCGAACAGCTCGTGATCTTTTGTACGCAGGTATTTGCCATATTCTTTCCCTTGAATCTCAGGCGCGGTGAAAGGCACGGTGCCAACTTCGCAGGGAAAATGATCGATCTGAAAGCTGTCTGTATCGACCATCCAGACCTCGTTGCTGTCCGGAGTGACGAGCAGGTTCATAGGGTTGATGTCGCCCACAATGATGTTCAGCGAATGCAGGTATTGCACCTGTTTCAGAAAGGCAATCGCGACATTCACCTGATCTCGTCGCGTCCAGCGCGGGAACGTTTTCGCCAATAACGGTTTGACGAATACCGAGGTTTGAAGGGTTTTCCCTTCCGCCCGAGGCATCACATAGCCAACAAACTCTTGATCAGCATTGAAAACCAGCTCGGTCGGCCAACAAATGCCAGGCTCAACGATTCGGCGTGTCACCATCAGCTCGATCTTCTCGCGACGCCGGATACTGAGCTTTCCGGTGTGATAGATCTTACATACTTCTGCGTTGCCCGCCACGGCGTAGATCGTCCCTTCGCCACCGGAGCTGATGGACTTGCTAAGCGTCAATCGGCGGCCGCTTGGCGTCGTTACCACCGAACCTTGCGTGACACTTGCGCCTTTATTCTGGATAAGACGATCGGCAGTGGTGAGGGGCGTCTTGGGCAGGTCGAAAGGCACGATCAGCGCGCGGCCGATCCAGCGTATGGCTCTGGCATCAGCGGCTTTGCACTGAATGAGTTGCGCCTCATCGCAAGTCAGTAACAGCAGGTCGTAGTGACGGCACAAGTCGACGGCCTCACCCGACTTGGTCTGGTTCTGTGGCGCCGTCGTTCGCTTGAGTGCGAAGATCGGTTGGCCATCGAAAGCGCATTCGGCCAGTAAATCGCCGGGACGTAGTGCTGTACCTTTGGGGAGCGCGCGGTGCGGTCGCGAAGGCTGGCCGGCGAAAAGCTGGAAAAATTGTCGAGCGTTGTTGTGGATCTGCTCATGCCCCTTTGTCAGGGACTGAAGCTCCAGAAGATCGGAGTGGGCGATAAAGGGCAGACCATTCTTGCCGCGAATACGGTTGATAATGTCCGGGTCCAGACAAAGGACGCTTTTATCGACGAGCACGTGTTCCATTGAAGGGGGCATTGGCTTCCTGCCGTCTTGTTTCAAAATAGGCGCGGCGCGAGGATAACCTATCAATTTTGCGGATCACAACCGCAGTACCCTGTCTTGGCTCCAGGATTAAACCCATGCAAACCCCGAATACAGCCCTCATCCGCGAAACCTTCCCCGTCGGCCCGTTGCAGTGCAACTGCACGATCATCGGCGATCCGGTCACCAAAAAGGCCATCGTGGTCGATCCGGGCGGTAATCACGAACTGATCCTCGCGCGGCTCGACGCACTGGGCCTGAAGGTGGTCAGCATCATTCACACTCATGCGCACCTCGATCACTTCCTGGCTTCCGGTCAGTTGAAGGAAAAAACCGGCGCAACACTGCATCTGCATAAAGAAGATCAATTCCTCTGGGACAATCTGGAGATGCAATGCCAGATGTTCGGCGTCCCTTACACGCCGGTGCCGCCGCCGGATCGCTGGTTGGCCGATGATGAAGAACTGGCCTGCGGCTGCGGCGTGGCGTTGCACACGCCGGGTCATACTCCGGGTTCCATGAGCTTTTGGTTTTCAGAGGCTAAGCTGCTGATTGCCGGTGACACGTTGTTTCGTCGCGGGGTAGGGCGCACGGATTTGTGGGGTGGCGATCAGGCGACCATCGTGCGGTCGATCAAGCAGCGGCTGTACACCCTCGACGAAGAGGCGACGGTGGTGACCGGGCATGGTCCCGACACGCGTCTGGGCGATGAAATGCGCGAGAACCCTTTTGTGCGGGCCTGATTTCTAACGTTGTGAGGGGCGTGGCGGAATTTTTTTCATCCGCAATGATCCAACGCCCGCAAAGGTTTAATGCCTTAGTCCGTTGCACCACAGAATGCAAAAAGTAGGAGCTCTTCATGTTCACCAAGCAGCGTTTGATTATTGTCGCTACGGCTGTGGCCTTGCTGTCTGGCTGCGCCTCGCCTAACCCTTACGACAACCAGGGCCAGGCCGACGGTGGTTCCACGGGCATGAGCAAAACCGCTAAATACGGTGGCCTCGGCGCTCTGGCCGGTGCTTTGGCCGGTGCCGCCATCAGTCACGATAACCGTGGCAAGGGCGCGCTGATTGGCGCCGCCGTGGTGGGTGCCTCCGCTGCCGGTTACGGTTATTACGCCGACCAGCAAGAGAAAAAGCTGCGCGCCAGCATGGCCAACACCGGGGTGGAAGTGCAGCGCCAGGGTGATCAGATCAAACTGATCATGCCGGGTAACATCACCTTCGCCACCGATTCGGCGAACATCGCGTCGGGTTTCTATCAGCCGCTGAACAATCTGGCGGGCTCGCTCAAGGAGTTCAACCAGAACCAGATCGAGATCGTCGGCTACACCGACAGCACCGGCAGCCGCCAGCACAACATGGACCTGTCCCAGCGTCGTGCCCAGAGCGTGGCGACTTACCTGACGTCTCAGGGCGTGAGCGGTGCCAACCTGTCGGCTCGCGGTGCCGGGCCGGATAACCCGATTGCCAGCAACGGTGACGTCAATGGTCGGTCGCAGAACCGTCGGGTCGAGGTCAATTTGAAGGCGATTCCGGGTCAGCAATATCAGCAACCGACTCAGCAGTACCAGTAACAGCCTGACTGAACCCCAGGCGTAAAAAAGCCCCCGGACAATCACTCGTCCGGGGGCTTTTTGTTGTGCGCGAAACCTGATTACTTCTTCAGGCCGTAATGCTCATCGAGCATGCCCGGCGCGTTCGGGGCTTTGGGGGCGTAGTCGCGAGGTGGCTCCTGATTGCGCGGTGGCGTCAGGCGTTCCCGTGGGGCGGCTGCCGCATCGGCGTGCAGCGAGGCCAGCAGGCGTTGGCGGGTTTGCTCGTCCAGGGCCAGGCGGTTGGCACCCTCGGCGAGGTGATCCTGCACTTCCTGATAGCTCTGAGTCAGTTTCTTGACCAGTGTTGCAGTGCTGTTGAAGTGGGTGACCACCTCGTTCTGATAACTGTCGAAACGTTCCTGAACGTCATCCAGCTGACGTTGCGTGCTGCTAGGCGCGGCATTCGGCACCAGGCGAGCGATCAGGAAACCAATGGCGACACCCACAACCAGGGCAAGAGTCGGCAACAACCAAACTAAGAGCGAGTGTTCCACGAGTCCTTCCTCTATAAACGGCTTTGCTTTACGTTAACGGCTCGAACCTGCGCTGTATACCGCGATTCACTCGCAATAGATTGGCACAGACAATTTGCTAGACGAGTCGACCCGATTCGAGGTCACGGAGTTCCTTCCTTGCTTATGCGCGAAACCCCTGTAGTGATTGATGGCCCTGTCGGCCAACTGGAAGCTTTGTACCTGGACAATGAACAGCCGCGGGGCATTGCGCTGATCTGCCATCCGAACCCGGTGCAGGGCGGCACCATGCTCAATAAAGTGGTCTCGACCCTGCAGCGCACCGCGCGCGACGCCGGTTTGATTACATTGCGTTTCAATTATCGTGGCGTCGGCGCCAGCGAAGGCAGCCACGACATGGGCACTGGCGAAGTCGACGATGCTCAAGCGGCCGCCGAGTGGCTGCGGGCCAAACATCCGGAACTACCCCTGACGCTGTTCGGTTTCTCCTTCGGCGGTTTTGTTGCCGCAAGTCTCGGTGGACGCCTGGAAGTCAAGGGCGAACAACTGAAGCATTTGTTCATGGTTGCGGCTGCTGTCACCCGCCTCAACGGTTATGACCTGTTGCCGGTCAACTGCCCGTTGACCCTGATCCAGCCGGAAACCGACGAAGTCATCGATCCGCAAGCTGTCTACGACTGGTCCTCGAAACTCGAGCGCCCCCATGAGCTGCTGAAAGTGGCAGAATGCGGACACTTTTTTCATGGCAAGCTGACCGATCTCAAGGATCTGATCCTGCCGCGTCTTTCGAATTGATTGCAGTCTGACAAGCGATTACCCATGACGACTCGTACCCGTATCCTCACCGGCATCACCACCACCGGCACGCCGCACCTGGGCAACTACGCCGGCGCCATCCGCCCGGCGATCCTTGCCAGCCGTGACAGCAATGCCGATTCGTTCTACTTTCTGGCCGACTACCACGCCTTGATCAAATGCGATGACCCGCTGCGCATCCAGCGCTCGCGTCTGGAAATCGCCGCGACCTGGTTGGCCGGTGGCCTGGATGTGGACCGCGTAACCTTCTATCGCCAGTCCGACATCCCGGAAATCCCAGAGCTGACCTGGCTGCTGACCTGCGTCGCCGCCAAGGGCCTGCTCAACCGCGCCCACGCCTACAAGGCCTCGGTGGACAAGAACGTCGAAACCGGCGAAGACCCGGATGCTGGCATCACCATGGGCTTGTACAGCTACCCGGTGCTGATGGCCGCGGACATTCTGATGTTTAACGCCCACAAGGTGCCGGTCGGCCGTGACCAGATCCAGCACGTGGAAATGGCCCGTGACATCGGCCAGCGCTTCAACCACCTGTTCGGCCAGGGCAAAGAATTCTTCACCATGCCCGAGGCGCTGATCGAAGAAAGCGTTGCCACGCTGCCAGGCCTCGACGGTCGCAAGATGTCGAAGAGCTACGACAACACCATTCCGTTGTTCAGCAGCGCCAAGGAAATGAAGGACGCGATTTCGCGGATCGTCACCGACTCCCGTGCGCCGGGCGAAGCGAAAGATCCGGACAACTCACACCTGTTCACCTTGTTCCAGGCCTTCGCCACCCCGGCGCAGTCCGACGAATTCCGCAGCGAACTGTTGCAGGGCCTGGGTTGGGGGGAGGCGAAGAATCGTCTGTTCCAGCTATTGGATAACGAATTGGGCGAGTCCCGCGAGCGTTATAACCTGTTGATCGAACGCCCGGCAGACCTGGAAGACATCCTGCAAATCGGCGCCCAAAAGGCCCGCTCGGTGGCGACACCGTTCCTTCACGAACTGCGTGAAGCGGTTGGCCTGCGCTCTTTCGTCGCTCAAACCCAAGTTGCGACCACCACCAAGAAGAAAGCCGCGAAAGCTGCGCGTTTCGTCAGCTTCCGTGAAGACGACGGCAGCTTCCGCTTCCGTCTGCTGGCGGCCGACGGCGATCAATTGCTGCTGTCGCGCAACTTTGCCGACGGTAAAACCGCAGGCCAGGTGACCAAGCAACTGCAATCGGGTCAGCCATTGGACGTGCGCAACGAAGACCTGAGCTTCAGCGTCTGGCTCGAAGGCGAGTGCGTTGCCGACAGCCCGGCCTTTGCTGACAGCACCGCTCGCGATGCTGGCATCGAGACCCTGCGGGTTGCTCTGACGCCGGTTCAGGAATAAATCAGCGGCCCGACCAAGGGCCGATTGCCATTCCCACGGGCCGTCGCTACAGTGACGGCCCGTTTTTGTTGCCTTGCTAACGAATTATGACGCCCCTAGAACGATATCAAGCTGATCTGAAACGCCCGGAATTCTTCCATGACGCCGCGCAGGAAACTGCGGTGCGCCATTTGCAGCGCCTGTACGACGATCTGGTCGCGGCCTCGCACAGCAAACCGGGTCTGTTCGGCAAACTGTTTGGCAAGAAAGAGCAGGCGCCAGTCAAGGGCATTTATTTCTGGGGTGGTGTTGGCCGTGGCAAGACCTATCTGGTCGACACCTTCTTTGAAGCGCTGCCGTTCAAGGAAAAGGTCCGCACTCACTTCCACCGTTTCATGAAGCGCGTGCACGAAGAGATGAAGACCCTCGGCGGCGAGAAAAACCCGCTGACCATCATCGCCAAGCGCTTCTCTGACGAAGCCCGGGTGATTTGTTTCGATGAGTTCTTCGTGTCCGACATCACCGACGCGATGATCCTCGGCACGCTGATGGAAGAGCTGTTCAAGAACGGCGTGACCCTGGTCGCGACTTCGAACATCGTGCCGGATGGTCTGTACAAGGACGGCCTGCAACGTGCGCGCTTCCTGCCGGCCATTGCGCTGATCAAGCAGAACACCGAGATCGTCAACGTTGACAGCGGCGTCGATTACCGTCTGCGTCACCTTGAGCAAGCGGAGCTGTTCCACTTTCCGCTGGATGAAGCGTCCCACGAAAGCCTGCGCAAGAGCTTCCGCGCCCTGACGCCGGAATGCACGGCAGCCATCGAGAACGATGTGTTGATGATCGAGAATCGCGAAATTCGCGCCTTGCGCACGTGCGATGACGTGGCCTGGTTCGACTTCCGCGAACTCTGCGACGGCCCGCGTAGCCAGAACGATTACATCGAACTGGGCAAGATCTTCCATGCCGTGTTGCTCAGCGGTGTCGAGCAGATGAGCGTCACCACCGACGACATCGCCCGACGCTTTATCAACATGGTCGACGAGTTCTACGACCGTAACGTGAAGCTGATCATTTCCGCTGAAGTCGAGCTCAAAGACCTCTACACCGGCGGTCGCCTGAACTTTGAGTTCCAGCGCACCCTGAGTCGTCTTTTGGAAATGCAGTCTCACGAATTCCTGTCCCGGGCGCATAAGCCGTAGGACGTTTCGGAAATAAAAAAGGGCCTGCAAATGCAGGCCCTTTTTTTGTTTATGCAGCTTGCTGAAACTGCTGCCGATACTGGTTCGGTGACAGCTCGGTGTGCTGGCGGAACAGCCGCGCGAAAAAGCTCGCATCGTCGTAACCGACTTCATAGCTGATGGTCTTGATGCTCTTGCGGCTGCCGGACAGCAAGCCTTTGGCCGTCTCGATACGCAGTCGTTGCAGGTAATGCAGCGGTTTGTCGCCGGTGGCGGTCTGGAAGCGCCGCATGAAATTACGGATGCTCATGCCGTGTTCGCGAGCCACGTCTTCGAAGCGGAATTTGTCGGCGAAGTGTTCTTCGAGCCAGTGCTGGATCTGCAGGATGATCACATCCTGGTGCAGCTTCTGACCGCCGAAACCGATTCGTCCTGGCGAGTAGCTGCGCTGCACTTCATAAAGAATGTCCCGCGCCACGGCCTGGGACACGTTGGCGCCGCAGAAGCGTTCGATCAGGTAAATGTAAAGGTCGCAGGCCGAGGTGGTTCCGCCAGCACAGTACAGGTTGTCGGCATCGGTCAGGTGCTTGTCCTGATTGAGCTGAACCCGTGGGAAGCGTTCGGCAAACGCATTGAAGAAGCGCCAGTAAGTGGTCGCCTCCTTGCCGTCGAGCAGCCCGGCCTCGGCCAGCCAGAACACCCCGGTGGCTTCGCCGCAGAGTACTGCGCCGCGAGCATGTTGCTGGCGCAGCCAGGGCAGGACCTGTGGATAACGTTGGCAGAGGGTGTCGAAATCGTCCCAGAACGCTGGAAGGACAATGATGTCGGCGTTTTCCAGGCCGCCGTCCACCGGCATGATCACGTCACTGAAGCTGTTCACCGGTTTGCCGTCGGGGCTGACCAGGCGGGTTTCGAACGCCGGAGTCAGGCCTTGACCCAGTTGTTTGCCGTAACGCAGGCTGGCCAGGTGGAAGAAATCCTTGGCTTGCATGAGGGTGGAAGCGAAAACCCGGTCGATAGCCAGGATGCTGACGCGCCGCAAGGGCGTGGAGACTTGGTTAGACATAATTCAACTTTATTCTTATAGGGGAAAGTGGTCACCAGACGGCTGGATCGTCTTATTTTTTGTCTGATGTGTCCAGTGTCCTGTATCGGATGCGGGGCTTAGTCTCTGAAGGTCAATTCCGGCTGACAATAACGACAGGTGCCGCATGATCCCCAGAACCTTGTTCAGTTCCGAGCACGAACTTTTTCGCGACAGCGTGCGAACGTTCCTCGAAAAAGAGGCTGTGCCGCTCCATGGGCAATGGGAAAAACAAGGCTATATCGACCGCAAACTCTGGAACAAGGCAGGGGAGGCGGGGATGCTGTGTTCGCATCTGCCAGAAGAGTACGGCGGCCTGGGGGCGGACTTTCTCTACAGCGCGGTGGTGATCGAAGAGATCGGTCGTCTCGGCCTGACCGGTATCGGTTTTTCCCTGCATTCGGACATCGTCGCGCCTTACATCCTGCATTACGGTAGTGAAGCGCTGAAACTCAAATACCTGCCGAAACTGGTGTCTGGCGAGATGGTCACGGCGATTGCCATGACCGAGCCTGGTGCCGGTTCCGACCTGCAAGGGGTGAAAACCACCGCCGTGCTTGATGGCGACGAGTATGTGATCAACGGCTCGAAGACGTTCATCACCAACGGCTATCTGGCGGACCTGGTGATTGTCGTGGCCAAGACCGATCCGAAGGCTGGCGCGAAAGGCACCAGCCTGTTTCTGGTGGAAGCCAACACCCCGGGCTTCGCCAAGGGCAAGCGTCTGGAAAAAGTCGGCATGAAGGCTCAGGACACCTCGGAACTGTTCTTCCAGGACGTTCGAGTGCCAAAAGAAAACCTGTTGGGGCAGGCCGGGATGGGCTTCGCGTACCTGATGCAGGAATTGCCTCAAGAGCGTCTTACCGTTGCCATCGGCGGGCTTGCTTCGGCTGAAGCTGCGTTGCAATGGACGCTGGATTACACCCGCGAGCGCAAAGCATTCGGCAAGGCGATCGCCGACTTCCAGAACACCCGCTTCAAACTGGCGGAGATGGCGACCGAGATTCAGATCGGTCGGGTCTTCGTCGATCGCTGTCTGGAACTGCACCTGCAAGGCAAGCTCGACGTGCCTACAGCGGCGATGGCCAAGTATTGGGGCACTGACCTGCAATGCAAGGTACTCGACGAGTGCGTGCAGTTGCATGGCGGTTACGGGTTCATGTGGGAATACCCGATTGCCCGGGCGTGGGCGGATGCGCGGGTGCAGCGGATTTATGCGGGGACCAATGAAATCATGAAGGAGATTATTGCGCGGTCGCTGTAATGCCGCGAGATCGTTCCCACGCTCTCGTGGGAACGATCATCGTCGTAAGTTACGGTGCTGGGTTCGGGTGATCCTTATGAATCGCCTCAATACCCTCCAGCACTTCATCCGACAGCTTCAACTCGAAGCTCGCTAAATTGCTTTCAAGCTGCTCCATCGTCGTCGCGCCAATGATGTTGCTGGTCACAAACGGCTGCTGAGTGACAAACGCCAACGCCATTTGCGCCGGGTCCAGTCCGTGTTCACGCGCCAGTGCCACATAACGACTGCACGCTGCTTCCGACTGCGGGTTGAAATAGCGGCTGAAGCGGCTGTAGAGGCTCAGGCGGCCTTTAGGCGGACGTGCGCCACCTTCGTACTTGCCCGACAGGAAACCGAACGCCAGCGGCGAATAGGCGAGCAGGCCGCACTGTTCGCGGATGGCGATTTCCGCCAGGCCGACTTCGAAGCTGCGATTGAGCAGGTTGTAAGGGTTCTGGATCGACACGGCGCGCGGCCAGCCACGGGCTTCGGCCAGGGCGAGGAAGCGCATGGTGCCCCACGGCGTTTCGTTGGACAGACCGATGTGGCGGATCTTGCCGGCCTTGACCTGTTCGTCCAGGGCTTCGAGGGTGTCCTCCAGCGGCGTGAGGTTGGCTTCGATCTTGTGTTTGTAACCGAGCTGGCCGAAGAAGTTGGTGCTGCGCTCCGGCCAATGCAGCTGGTAGAGGTCGATGTAGTCGGTCTGCAAGCGCTTGAGGCTGGCGTCCACGGCTTCGGTGATGTGCTGGCGGTTGTGTCGCAGGTTTTTGTCACGGATGTAGTCGATGGTGTTGCCGGGTCCGGCGATCTTGCTGGCCAGGATCCAGTCGGCGCGATCACCGCGACTTTTGAAGTAATTGCCGATGTAGCGTTCGGTGGTGGCGTAGGTTTCGGCCTTCGGCGGCACAGGGTACATTTCGGCAGTATCGATGAAATTGATCCCGGCACTCTTGGCCCGTTCAATCTGGGCGAAGGCTTCAGCCTCGCTGTTTTGCTCGCCCCAGGTCATTGTGCCGAGGCAGATGGCGCTTACGTTCAGATTGGTTCGGCCTAGCTGGCGATAGTCCATCGGGTGCTCCTTGGGCAAAACAATCATAAAAGCAGGTTGAATTATTTTTCGCAATCTGCATAATTGCGCACCTCTTTCTGCAGTGGAAGTGATGCGCCGCCGCCGAAGAATCTTGCCGTTGAACGGACGCGCCGACCCGAGCCCCCGAAAGCGTCTGTATCCGGCTGCCTTTGACTTGTCAAAGTACGCACTATTCAGTAAGATCCGCCGTCTAATTTACAGGGCGGCCCCTGAGGCTATAAAGAATGAAAACTTTTACTGCTAAACCGGAAACAGTACAGCGCGACTGGTTTGTCGTCGACGCTGCAGGTCAGACCCTGGGTCGTCTGGCCACCGAAATCGCGAGCCGTCTGCGTGGCAAGCATAAAGCTGAGTACACTCCTCACGTTGACACCGGCGACTACATCGTCGTTATCAATGCCGAGCAGATTCGTGTAACTGGTGCTAAAACCACCGACAAGATCTACTACTCCCACTCCGGTTTCCCGGGCGGCATCAAGTCGATCAACTTCGAAAAGCTGATCGCTAAAGCCCCTGAGCGCGTGATCGAGACCGCGGTCAAAGGCATGCTGCCTAAGAACCCGCTGGGTCGCGACATGTATCGTAAGCTGAAAGTCTATGCGGGCGCTGTACACCCTCATACTGCTCAGCAGCCCCAAGAACTGAAGTTTTAACGGAATAGTTCATTATGTCGGCGACTCAAAATTACGGCACTGGCCGTCGCAAGACCGCAACCGCACGCGTTTTCCTGCGTCCGGGTACTGGTAACATCTCCATCAACAACCGCACCCTGGAAAATTTCTTCGGCCGCGAAACTGCCCGCATGGTAGTTCGTCAGCCGCTGGAATTGACTGAGACTGTCGAGAAATTCGACATCTACGTCACCGTGATCGGTGGTGGTGTAAGTGGTCAAGCTGGCGCAATCCGCCACGGTATCACTCGCGCACTGATGCAGTACGACGAAACCCTGCGTGGCGCTCTGCGCAAAGCTGGCTTCGTTACTCGCGATGCACGTGAAGTTGAACGTAAGAAAGTTGGTCTGCGTAAAGCGCGTAAGCGTCCGCAGTACTCGAAGCGTTAATTCGCTTTCGCGTTCAAAAAGAACGCCCAGTTTCCTCGCGAAGCTGGGCGTTTTTTTATGGGCGCGATTTATCAAAGAATTGCTCTGTGACAACTTGCCACAGCCGTAGAAGCCCTATACTGCAAGGCTTGGCGGTGGAGCCCCTCGGTAATTACCTTGTCAGAATTGGGGCTTTTCATTACCATTCGGCAAAATTTTTATAAGTTCAGATTTTTACTTAGTAGACGCCTGATTTAACAGGCCACAAAGCTGATGGGAGAGGACTGAATGAGCAATGACGGCGTGAATGCAGGCCGGCGTCGCTTCTTGGTAGCAGCCACATCCGTGGTGGGTGCTGCAGGAGCGGTGGGGGCTGCGGTCCCGTTCGTGGGGTCATGGTTTCCCAGTGCCAAGGCGAAAGCCGCAGGTGCACCGGTGAAGGTGAATGTCAGCAAAATCGAGCCAGGCCAGCAGATGATTGCTGAGTGGCGCGGTCAGCCGGTGTTCATTGTCCGCCGAACCGCGGAAATCCTGGGGAATCTGAAAAAGATCGAGGGCCAGCTGTCTGACCCGACCTCCAAGAACTCGACACAACCGACCTATGTCGACCCGGAAACGCGTTCGATCAAGCCAGAGGTTCTGCTGCTGATCGGTATTTGCACACACCTGGGTTGCTCGCCGACCTTCCGTCCAGAAGTGGCACCTGCGGATCTGGGCAAGGACTGGGTAGGTGGTTATTTCTGCCCTTGCCACGGCTCCCACTACGATCTGGCTGGCCGCGTCTACAAGTCGCAACCTGCGCCTTTGAACCTGCCAGTTCCCCCGCATTCCTATGAAACCGATGACGTCATTGTCATTGGCGTCGATACGGAGAAAGCGTGATGAGCAAGTTCATGGATTGGGTTGATGCGCGCTTTCCCGCGACCAAAATGTGGGAAGACCATCTCAGCAAGTACTACGCCCCGAAGAACTTCAACTTCTTCTATTTCTTTGGCTCCCTCGCACTGCTCGTTCTGGTCAACCAGATCGTTACCGGTGTCTGGCTGACCATGAGCTACACCCCGTCGGCGGAAGAGGCGTTTGCTTCCGTCGAATACATCATGCGCGACGTCGAGTACGGCTCGATCCTGCGTCTGCTGCACTCCACCGGCGCCTCGGCGTTCTTCATCGTGGTCTATCTGCACATGTTCCGTGGCTTGCTCTACGGTTCGTACCAGAAGCCGCGTGAGCTGGTGTGGGTCTTCGGTATGCTGATCTACCTGGCGCTGATGGCTGAAGCCTTCATGGGTTACCTGCTGCCGTGGGGCCAGATGTCCTACTGGGGGGCTCAGGTGATCATCTCGCTGTTCGGTGCGATCCCGGTCATCGGCAACGATCTGACTCAGTGGATCCGTGGTGACTACCTGATTTCCGGTATCACCCTGAACCGCTTCTTCGCCCTGCACGTTGTTGCGTTGCCGATCGTGATACTCGGTCTGGTGGTGCTGCACGTTCTAGCGCTGCACGAAGTCGGTTCGAACAACCCGGACGGCGTGGACATCAAGAAATTCAAAGACGAAAACGGTGTACCGCTGGACGGCATTGCCTTCCACCCGTACTACACCGTGAAAGATATCGTCGGCGTGGTGGTGTTCCTGTTCATCTTCTGCTCGATCGTGTTCTTCTTCCCGGAAATGGGCGGCTACTTCCTCGAGAAGCCGAACTTTGAAGTGGCGAACGCCTTCAAGACGCCAGAGCACATCGCTCCGGTCTGGTACTTCACGCCGTTCTACGCGATTCTGCGGGCGATTCCGGACAAGCTCCTGGGCGTTATCGCCATGGGCGCGGCCATTGCTGTGCTGTTCGTCCTGCCATGGCTCGATCGTAGCCCGGTCAAGTCGATGCGCTACAAAGGCTGGCTGAGCAAGATCTGGCTCTGGGTGTTCTGCATCTCGTTCGTGATCCTGGGCGTGCTGGGCGTACTGGCCCCAACCCCTGAGCGGACGTTGCTGTCGCAGGTATGTACCTTCCTGTACTTCGCCTACTTCATTCTGATGCCGTTCTACACCAGGCTCGAGAAGACCAAACCGGTTCCGGAAAGGGTGACTGGCTGATGAAAAAGCTATTTGCTGTACTGATTCTTGCTGCTTTGCCTGTGCTGTCCTTCGCGGCCGAACACGGTGGTCCTGAGCTGGAAAAGGTCGATATCGACGTTTCCGACAAAGCTGCAATGCAAGATGGCGCGCGTACATTCGCCAACTACTGCATGGGCTGTCACAGCGCCAAGTTCCAGCGTTACGAGCGTGTCGCCGATGACCTGGGCATCCCGCACGACCTGATGCTCTCGAAGGTGGTGTTCACCGGCGCCAAGATCGGCGACCACATGAGCATCGGGATGCAGCCGGCTGACGCCAAGACCTGGTTCGGTGCGGCGCCGCCCGACCTGACCCTGGTCGCCCGCGTTCGTGGCACTGACTGGCTCTACGGTTACCTGAAATCTTTCTACGAAGACCCATCGCGTCCTTGGGGCGTGAACAACAAGGTGTTCCCGAACGTCGGGATGCCTAACGTTCTGGTCGGCCTGCAAGGTCGTCAGGTGGTAGGCTGTAAACAAGTTCAAATCGTCGAAGGCGGCAAGAAGCAATACGATCCGCTGACCGGCACGGCTTTGACTCATGAAGCCTGCGACCAGCTGACCATACTGCCGAAAACCGGCACGCTGAACGAAGAGCAGTTCGACGAGAAGGTCAAGAATCTGGTGACCTTCCTGGCCTACTCGGCCAACCCGGTGAAGCTGCAGCATCAGCGCATCGGTACCTATGTGTTGCTGTACCTGGCGTTCTTCTTCGTATTCGCATACTTGCTCAAGCGTGAATACTGGAAAGACGTCCATTGATATTGCTGTAAAATTGCTGTCAATCGCGCGCGCCCAAGGGCGTCTCTGAAGGTGTAACGAGCCTGGTGATCCAGGCGTTACGGGAGGCGCCCTCTGGGCGCGCGCGTTTTTCCGTTTCCGATAATTTCAACAAGCGAGGAGGACCGCCATGGGCGTGACCAATCGGTTGGCCTGTTACTCCGACCCCGCCGACCACTATTCCCACCGAGTGCGTATCGTACTTGCAGAGAAGGGTGTCAGCGCCGAGATCATTTACGTGGAAGCTGGTCGCCAGCCGCCTAAACTGATTGAAGTGAACCCTTACGGCAGCTTGCCCACCCTGGTCGATCGTGACCTGGCGTTGTGGGAGTCGACCGTGGTGATGGAATATCTGGATGAGCGTTACCCGCACCCGCCTTTACTGCCGGTTTATCCAGTGGCGCGTGCCAACAGCCGTCTGCTGATTCATCGTATTCAGCGTGACTGGTGTGGTCTGGTGGATCTGATCCTGGATTCCCGGTCCAAGGAGGCAGCCCGTGTCGTGGCTCGTAAAGAGCTGCGCGAAAGCCTGACCGGCGTGTCGCCGTTGTTCGCCGACAAGCCGTTTTTCCTCAGTGAGGAACAAAGCCTGGTGGATTGCTGCCTATTGCCAATACTCTGGCGATTGCCAATTCTGGGTATAGAACTGCCGCGGCCTGCCAAGCCGCTGCTTGATTACATGGAGCGCTCGTTTGCGCGTGAGGCTTTCCAGGCGAGTCTGTCTGGTGTCGAACGCGATATGCGCTAAGGCTTAAGGAGCCGCTATGAACTCCAGTCGACCTTATCTGGTCCGCGCGCTCTACGAGTGGATTGTGGACAACGATTGCACCCCGCACATGCTGGTCAATTCCGAGTATCCGTCGGTGCAGGTGCCTCAGGGTTTTGCCAGTGACGGACAGATTGTCCTGAACGTATCGCCGGCAGCCGTGCGTCATCTGCACATGGACAACGAAGCGGTCAGCTTCGAAGGGCGCTTCGGTGGCGTGCCGCACACCCTGTACGTGCCTATCGCATCGATCCTGGGCATTTACGCCCGGGAGAACGGTCAAGGCATGGTGTTCGATCTGGAATCGCCTATGGAAGACGAGGAAGAGATCGAGCCGGATGACGACATTCCGCCACCCGACAGCGAGCCGCCGCGTCCCAGCGGTCGACCCAGTTTGAAGGTGGTGAAGTAATAAAAAAGGCGATCCGGATGGATCGCCTTTTTTGTGCCCTGTGGGAGCGAGCTTGCTCGCAATGGCGGCCTCAAGAACACCATCGCCAGCCGTGCTCCTGCTGGTATCAATCGATGTATTCGAACAACTTCACGATCTTCTGCACGCCGGAAACGCCCTGCACCAAATTGGTGGCTTGGGCAGCTTCCTGCTTGGTCAGCAGGCCCAGCAGGTAGACGATGCCGTTCTCGGTGACAACCTTGATGCGCGAGCCCGGAATGTTCGGATCGGTGAGCATCTGGGTCTTGATCTTGGAGGTCAGCCAAGTGTCGTTCTGGCGGGCAAGGAAGCCGGAAGGTGGCAGGACTTGCAGTTCGTTGTGGACTGTCTTCACCCGCTGAACAGCCGCAGCGGCCTGTTCGGCCTTGGCCTTGAGGTCGGCACGCGGGGTTTGCCCGGCGAGCAGCACGACGCCATTGAAGCTGGTGACGACGATGTGCGAGTCGTTATCCAGGGCTGGATCGGCCTTGGCAATGTTCACGCCGACCTTGGTGTCGATCAGAGAGTCGTCGATCTTGCTGCCGAAGGTGCGGGTTCCGCGGTCATCTTCAATCGGTGCTTCACGGCTGGCGTTAACCACCGAGGTGCAGCCGCTGATGCCGAGGCACAGGGTCAAGGCCAGAAGGCCTAGGCGATTAGGGGTCATTCTTCACTCCCGAACAGTTGGCTGTCGATCAAATCGCAAAGGCAATGGATCGCCAGCAGGTGGACTTCCTGAATACGTGCGGTGACGTTGGCCGGTACGCGAATCTCGACGTCCTCGGGCAATAGCAGCGACGCCATGCCGCCGCCATCGCGACCGGTCAATGCTACGACAATCATTTCGCGATCATGTGCGGCCTGGATCGCTTGAATAATGTTTGCCGAGTTGCCGCTGGTGGAAATCGCCAACAATACGTCACCCGGCTGGCCGAGGGCGCGGATCTGTTTGGAGAAGATTTCGTTGTAGCTGTAGTCGTTGGCGATCGAGGTGATCGTCGAGCTGTCGGTGGTCAGCGCAATCGCTGGCAGGCTCGGACGCTCGCGCTCGAAACGGTTGAGCAGCTCAGATGAGAAGTGCTGGGCATCACCGGCAGAGCCGCCGTTGCCGCAGGACAGCATTTTGCCTTCGTTGAGCAGGGCGTTGACCATCACCTGGCTGGCTTGCTCGATGTGCGGTGCAAGTACGTCCATCGCCATTTGCTTGGTATCGATACTGGCCTGAAAAAGCTGGCGAATTCGGGATTGCATGTCCATCTGTGTGACCTTAATTAGCGCGGCTACTCGGCACATGAATGTGCAGCCCGCAAAGCAAAGAGCAAAAGTGTTGGGTGAAAGTGTCCGGTTCGGAACGTACGCGATCAGCTGTCGAAGGCATTCTGCAACCAGTTCAACTGATCGAGGTTGCTGTCGATGGCAACCACGTCGAAACGGCAAGGGGAATTGGCCCAACGCGACTCGCGCTGAAGAAAATACTGCGCGGCAAAAATCAGTTTCTGCCGTTTGCGCTCATCAATGCTATCGAGCGCGCCACCCCATTGAGTGTTTTTTCTGTAGCGGACTTCAACGAATACTACTGTATCGCCATCAAGCATGACCAGATCAAGCTCGCCGCGTTTACACAACCAGTTCTGCGCCAGCAGGCGCAGACCTTGTTGTTGAAGATGCTCGAGCGCATGGCGCTCGGCATCTTTACCGCTTTGCTGGCGTGACCTGTCGGGCATCAGCGCGGGGTGTCCGGCAGGCGTTGAACCTGACCGCTCACGAACTGTGCCCATGGCAGCTGACGCACGACTCGCTGGTTTGCAGTCATGCCCAGGCTGCCCGATTGACCTTCGATGCGGCTGTCCGGCAACGCCTTGAGTTGCCCCAAGCGTGGTGCCAGGCGATAGGCATCAACACCCATTGCGTACAGACGGCCCAGGCTGCCAGCAGCTTGTGGCCATTGAGCGGTCACTTGTTTGCGCAGTGGATCGTTGGCCTCCAGCAACCATGGGGTTTCGCAGAAGCGAATGCCGTTCATGTCGTTGTACTGATTCACATCGCCGCTGGCGCTGAACACGTGGGAGGTGGCATAAACCGGCACGTCGCCGGCGTACTGAAAGTTCAGGGTCGGCTTGATCTGCTGGGCTTGCTGAGGCGTTGCAGCCAGGAAGATGAACTCGATGTCCTGGCGACGCGAAGGCTGGGCGGCTACCTGCCCGCCAACGGTGCTTTGCAGGCTCTTGGCACGACCTTCGCTCTGACGCAGCTGGAACATGTCGGCAATCTGCTGGGCCAGTTGAACCGGTTGGTCGACGCGTTCGGTAGCGACGATGCTGCCACCGTTAGCCTGCCAGTCCTGGCTGAACGCTCTCAACACGCGATCGCCCCATTCGCCTTTCGGCACCATGATGGCTGCGCGATGCAGGCCATCGGCGCGAGCACGGCGGGACACTTCGCGGGCTTCGTCTTCAGCCGCAAGACCAAACTGGAACAGCTGGGCCGGACCTTGTTCGCCTTCGCTGTAGTTCAGCGCCAGGGTGGTGATCGGCAGTTGCGGGCGAGCGCTGAGCTGTTTGACCAGCGGCTTCTCCAGCGGACCGACGACCAACTGCACGCCATCGGCTTGGGCCTTGCGGTAGAACTCGTCCATCGAAGTGAGTTTCGAGCTGTCATAGAACTCGATGGCTGGCGGCTTCTGCCCGGCTTGTTGGGCCTGGTAGTGAGCAGCCATGAAACCTTCGCGCAGTGCTTTGCCTACCGACGCCAGTGGGCCGTCTTGTGGCAGCAGCAGGGCGATTTTGCTCAGTGGCTGGCTGGCCAGTTCCTTGAGTTTGGTCAGTGGCAACGGCAGTTGAATGGCGGCCGGGTGCTTTGGATTCTGTGCGCGCCAGTTGTCGATCGCCGCTTGCTGTTGTTCCACGGTGCCGGCACTTTTCACTGCCAGCGCCAGGCCCATCCAGCCGCCGAGGTCATCGGAGGTGTTTGGCTGCAATTGGTCGGTCGGCAGCGAAGCGATCAGGGTCCAGATCGCTTCGTGGTTTTTGCTCGCGGCTTCACCTTCGAGCATTGGCGCGATGAAGATGCGCTCCCGTGCGGCGGCCAGCGTCTGGCCATCAGCTTCAAGGGCGCGGGCATGAACAGTGCCGGTGCGAACCTGTTGCTCAACCGGCAGCTCACTCAGGCGTTGCAGGCTCGGATGACTCAAGGCTGTCAGCGCCGCTTTGGGCTGATTGCGAACCATGGCCAGTTCAGCCGCCAGGGTACTGGCGAAAACCTGCTGGCCAGGCTTGAGTGTTTCGACGGGGACTTGTTGCAGTATTTGCGCGGACTGGCCGGCATTCCCCTGACGATAGGCCAGGTCTGCCGCGCCTAGGCGCAACAGGGAGGCTTTTTCCGGGTCTTTGCTTTGGGCTGCCTGTGCGAGCAATTGCTCGATACTGGCATCCGGGGTCCGTGGAAGTTCGCCAAGGCTGGAGGAGGGCGAGCTGGCGCAAGCCGCCAGCAAGGCAGCGAGGCAGAGGGCAGTGAACAGCCGCAGGCAAGCGATCATGTAGTGTTCCTGATACTCGATCAAATTAGCGTGGAATTGTACCCAAGCACTGGCCGGGGCGCGATGTTACTGGTGTGAATCGATCAATTTAGCTCGTGCAAATGTTGCGGCACTGCACAAAAGGCTGCAAAACCGAGGGTTGCTTGCGCGTATCGCGAACGTCACGACGCGCTACAATGGCGGCTTTTACCGATCATGAGGTGTGCGCTTTGACTGCTCCAGGTGCTTTGAATTCCGCTGCTGGCTCGCTTTATGTGGTGGCGACGCCCATCGGCAACCTGGACGACATCAGTGCGCGTGCGCTGAAAATCCTGCGCGAGGTCGCCCTGATCGCCGCCGAAGATACCCGTCACTCTCAGCGATTGATGCAGCATTTCGGCATTCCTACACCGCTGGCAGCCTGTCATGAACACAATGAACGGGATGAAGGTAGCCGCTTTATCACCCGCTTGCTCGCCGGCGACGATGTGGCGCTGATTTCAGATGCCGGCACGCCGTTGATTTCCGATCCTGGTTATCACCTTGTGCGTCAGGCTCGTGCTGCGGGTATCAATGTGGTGCCGGTTCCGGGCGCCTGCGCGTTGATTGCAGCGTTGTCGGCGGCGGGGTTGCCGTCGGACCGTTTCATCTTCGAAGGCTTCCTGCCGGCCAAGGCTGTCGGTCGGCGCGCCCGTCTTGAGTTGGTAAAGGAAGAACCGCGCACGCTGATTTTTTATGAAGCCCCGCACCGGATCCTTGAGTGCCTTCAAGACATGGAGTTGGTGTTTGGTGGTGAGCGTCCGGCGTTGCTGGCGCGCGAGCTGACCAAGACTTTCGAAACCCTTAAAGGCTTGCCACTGGCTGAGTTGCGCGAGTTCGTCGAGTCAGACAGCAATCAGCAGCGCGGTGAGTGCGTGGTGTTGGTGGCGGGTTGGTCTGCCCCCGAGACCGAGGACGCCGTCAGCAGTGAGGCAATGCGCATTCTGAATCTGTTGCTTGAAGAAATGCCGCTCAAGCGAGCCGCGGCGTTGGCGGCGCAAATTACCGGCGAGCGCAAGAATGTGCTCTATCAGGTCGCGCTGGATAAACAGAAGGGCGAGTAAAAACCGACGTGCAGGCGTAGCCCAAGGCGTTTAGCGCTTGTCCTTCGGCTGCTCTGCCGTTAATCTTCGCGGCGGAGAGTCGATCGGACAGTCGCTGCCCTCTATGAAAATTAGGGGGGGGAGGAAAGTCCGGGCTCCATAGGGCGAAGTGCCAGGTAATGCCTGGGAGGCGTGAGCCTACGGAAAGTGCCACAGAAAATAACCGCCTAAGCGCTTCGGCGCCGGTAAGGGTGAAAAGGTGCGGTAAGAGCGCACCGCACGTCTGGCAACAGTTCGTGGCTAGGTAAACCCCACTTGGAGCAAGACCAAATAGGGTCCCAAGGCGTGGCCCGCGCTGGGACCGGGTAGGTTGCTAAAGATGTCCAGTGATGGCCATCGTAGACGAATGACTGTTCAAGACAGAACCCGGCTTACAGATCGACTCTCCACCTTTTTCCCCCTCCCTGCTTTAATCATTGAGCAGGGCGCCTGTAGTAGCAATTTCCCTCCTTACCGAATCAACAGCAGAAGCACTTTCCTAATACCGAAAAAATCTTACTCTTAACAAATTACTTTAACTTTCGAACGCAGCCTTCAGTGCTGATTCAGGTTATTGAGCAGGATGACACGTCAGATTCCCGCTACCCCTCCTTTTATGATCCTAAATCTCAGTTCTGTAAGGCTTTTCCTTTAATCCGCGCCTTGACGGTGCGGTGGCCGCATTCCTATAGTGTGCGCAAGTGGCGGAAAGTGGCATGAAGTGGGTTTTTTGAGCTCAAAACGCTAATATTTGGAGAAACGCTGACGTGTTTCGCGGAGCTAACGCTATCAGTCTCGACGCAAAGGGCCGTCTCGCTATGCCGAGCCGGTACCGTGACGAGCTGGTTTCGAGAAGTTTCGGTCAGTTAATCGTCACCATCGACGCCGTTGATCCATGTTTGTGTGTTTACCCCCTCGATGAGTGGGAAATTATTGAAACCAAACTGCGCACACTCCCTTCGTTTAGCGAAGAGAGCCGCCGCCTGCAACGTTTACTGATTGGTAATGCCGTCGACCTCGAGCTCGATGGCAGTGGTCGTTTTCTGGTTCCGCCGCGTCTTCGTGAATATGCCAAGTTGGATAAGCGCGCGATGTTGGTAGGCCAACTGAACAAGTTCCAATTGTGGGACGAGGATGCCTGGGATGCGGTTTCTGCCGCTGACCTGGCTGCCATTCAACAACCGGGCGCCATGCCTGATGAACTGCGTGATTTGATCCTGTGACTATTGATAGCGGCTTTAACCACATCACCGTACTGCTTGACGAAGCCGTGGAGGCTCTCGCCGTACGTCCTGATGGCTGCTATCTGGACGGTACGTTCGGGCGCGGCGGACACAGCCGGTTGATCCTCAGCCAGCTCGGCCCCGATGGTCGGGTGCTCGGATTCGATAAAGATCCTCAAGCGATAGCCACCGGGCAAACGCTAGCGGCCGAAGACGGCCGCTTTGTCGTTGTACAGCGCAGCTTCGCCGAGCTCGGTTCGGAAGTCGCCGAACGTGGTCTGGACGGCAAGGTCAGCGGCGTTTTGCTCGACCTCGGCGTGTCCTCGCCGCAGCTCGACGACCCTGAACGCGGCTTCAGTTTCCTCAATGATGGCCCGCTGGACATGCGCATGGATCCGTCCCGCGGGATCAGCGCTGCCGAATTCGTCAACACCGCGCCGGTGGAAGAAATTGCCCGGGTGTTCAAGCAATATGGCGAAGAACGTTTCTCCGGCCGGATGGCCCGTGCCGTGGCCGAGCGTCGCGACATCAAGCCGTTCGAGCGCACTGCCGATCTGGCTGAAGTCCTGAAAGTCGCCAACCCTGCATGGGAAAAGGGCAAAAACCCGGCGACCCGTGCGTTCCAGGGCTTGCGTATTCACGTCAACAACGAACTGGGTGATCTGGAAGCCGGCCTCGAAGCCGCGCTGGAATGCCTGGAAGTCGGTGGCCGCCTGGTGGTCATCAGCTTCCACTCGCTGGAAGACCGCATCGTCAAACTGTTCATGCGCAAACTGGTGAAAGGCGAAGCCGACAACTTGCCGCGCAACCTGCCGGTACGTCACGTCGCCTTCGAACCAATAATCAAAATCCATGGCAAAGCACAGTCCGCCTCCGAGGCCGAACTCAAAGCCAACCCACGTTCCCGTAGCGCCGTCATGCGCGTCGCGGAGAAGCTGCGGTGAGCAAGCTTTTCGCCAAGCCACTTCCCGGCGGAAGCTTTTTCATGCTGCTGTTGTTTATTGGCGTGCTCGTGTCAGCCATCGGCGTTTCCTACAGTGCCCACTGGAACCGTCAACTGCTGAACTCGCTGTACAACGAGTTGAGCGTGCGCGACAAGGCGCAAGCGGAATGGGGTCGTTTGATTCTCGAACAGAGCACCTGGACTGCCCACAGCCGTATCGAAGTCCTGGCGACCGAGCAACTGAAGATGCGCATTCCAGGCGCTGCTGAAGTGCAGATGGTGGCGCCATGATGAAACTCGAAGGCGCACTCTTCCCGTGGCGGTTTCGCCTGGTATTGGGTTTGCTCGGCGTCATGGTCGCGGCGATTGCCTGGCGCATTATCGATCTGCAAGTAGTCGACCGTGCCTTTCTTAAAGGTCAGGGCGATGCGCGCAGCGTTCGTCATATCCCGATTCCGGCTCACCGTGGTCTGATCACCGACCGTAACGGCGAGCCTTTGGCCGTGAGTACCCCAGTCACCACCCTTTGGGCCAATGCCAAGGAAATGCAAACGGCCAAAGAGAAGTGGCCTGCACTGGCGGCTGCCTTGGGGCAGGACCCGAAAGCCCTGGCCGAACGTCTCGAGGCCCAGGCCAACAAAGAATTCATTTATCTGGTGCGCGGGCTGACCCCCGAACAGGGCCAGTCGGTGCTCGATCTGAAAGTACCGGGCGTTTATGGCATCGAAGAATTTCGTCGTTTCTACCCGGCCGGTGAAGTCACTGCCCATATGGTCGGTTTTACCGACATCGATGACCACGGTCGTGAAGGCGTCGAGCTGGCCTACGACGAATGGCTGGCCGGGGTCCCCGGCAAGCGACAGGTGATCAAGGATCGGCGTGGCCGACTTATCAAGGATGTTCAGGTCACCAAAAACGCCAAGGCCGGCAAGCCCTTGGCGTTGTCCATTGACCTGCGTCTGCAATACCTGGCCAACCGTGAACTGCGTAACGCGATCATCGAGAACGGCGCCAAGGCCGGCAGCCTGGTGATCATGGACGTGAAGAGCGGCGAGATCCTCGCCATGGTCAACCAGCCGACCTACAACCCGAACAACCGTCGCAACCTGCAACCGGCGATGATGCGTAACCGCGCGATGATCGACGTGTTCGAACCGGGTTCGACCATGAAAGCGATTTCCATGAGCGCCGCGATCGAAACCGGGCGCTGGAAACCAAGCGACACTGTCGAGGTGTATCCGGGCTCCTTGCAGATTGGTAAGTACACCATCAAGGACGTATCGAAGACCGAAGGCCCGGTACTCGACCTGACCGGCATCCTGATCAATTCCAGTAACGTCGGCATGAGTAAGGTCGCCTTCGATATCGGCGGCGAAACGATTTTCCGTCTGGCGCAAAAAGTCGGCCTCGGCCAGGACACCGGCCTGGGCTTCCCGGGCGAGCGCGTCGGCAACCTGCCGAACTACCGCGAATGGCGCAAGGCTGAAACCGCCACGCTGTCGTACGGCTACGGTATCTCGGTGACCGCGATCCAGTTGGTCCACGCCTTCTCGGCCCTGGCCAACAACGGTCGTCTCGCGCCGTTGACCCTGATCAAAACGGACAAACCACCGCAAACCACACAGGTATTGCCGGAAGCGGTCGCGAAAACCATGCAAGGCATGCTGACACAAGTGATCGAAGCCCCTCGCGGTGTGTTCCGTGCGCAGGTGCCGGCGTATCACGTGGCCGGCAAGTCGGGGACTGCGCGCAAGACATCTGTGGGCACCAAAGGCTACGCCGAGAATTCCTACCGTTCGCTGTTCGCAGGCTTTGGCCCGATGAGCGATCCGCGTTACGCAATCGTGGTGGTGATCGATGAGCCGACCAAGGCCGGTTACTTCGGTGGTCTGGTCTCGGCGCCGGTGTTCAGCAAAGTGATGTCCGGGACCTTGCGCCTGATGAACATCACCCCGGACAACCTGCCAACTACTCAACAAGCGAACGCAGCACCGGTCGTTCCGCTGAAAGCCAATGGAGGGCGCGGCTGATGTCTCTGAGTCTGAACAAGATTTTCGCCCACGCCGGCCGCGATCTGTTGATCCGCGAACTGACCCTGGACAGCCGCAACGTACGGGCTGGCGACCTGTTTCTCGCCGTTCCTGGCGGCAAGTTCGACGGTCGTGCGCACATTGCCGACGCTCTGCAACGCGGCGCTGCCGCTGTGGCGTATGAAGTCGAAGGCGCGACCGTGTTGCCGATTACCGATGTGCCGCTGATTCCGGTCAAAGGCCTGGCGGCGCAGCTGTCGGACATCGCCGGGCGTTTTTACGGTGACCCTAGTCGTCATCTGAACCTGATCGGCGTGACCGGCACCAACGGCAAAACCAGCGTGACACAGTTGGTTGCGCAAGCATTGGATTTGCTCGGTCAGCACTGCGGCATCGTCGGCACGTTGGGCACCGGTTTTTACGGCGCGCTCGAAAGCGGCCTGCACACCACGCCGAACCCGATCGCGGTGCAGGCAACTCTCGCCGACCTGAAAAAGGCTGGTGCCAAAGCCGTCGCTATGGAAGTTTCTTCCCACGGTCTGGATCAGGGCCGCGTGACCGCACTGGCGTTCGATGTGGCGGTGATGACCAACCTGTCCCGCGATCACCTGGATTACCACGGCACCATGCAAGCCTACGGTGAAGCCAAGGCCAAGCTGTTTGCCTGGAACGATTTGAAGTGCCGGGTGGTTAACCTCGACGACGAATTCGGCCGGCAATTGGCCGCCGAAAAATGCGAGTCGCGCTTGATCACCTACAGCCTGGAAGATACCAGCGCTTACCTTTATTGCCGTGAAGCGCAGTTCGATGACGAAGGCGTGCGCGCCACGTTGGTCACGCCGCAGGGTGAGCATCATCTGCGCAGCACCTTGCTCGGTCGCTTCAACCTGAGCAACGTGCTGGCCGCGGTCGGCGCTTTGCTCGGTCTGGACTACGCGCTGGACGAAATTCTCAAGGTCCTGCCAAAACTCGAAGGCCCGGCCGGACGTATGCAGCGCCTCGGCGGCGGCGCTCAGCCGCTGGTGGTGGTCGATTACGCCCACACACCGGATGCGCTGGAAAAAGTATTGATGGCCCTGCGTCCTCACGCCAAGGGTCGTTTGCTGTGCCTGTTTGGTTGCGGTGGTGATCGCGATCGCGGCAAGCGTCCGTTGATGGCAGAAGTGGTCGAGCGTCTGGCTGACAGCGTGCTGGTGACCGATGACAACCCGCGCACCGAAGACCCAGCAGTGATCTTCGACGACATCCGTGCCGGTTTTACCGCTGTGGATAAAGTCACCTTCGTCGCTGGCCGTGGCCGGGCGATTGCCCAATTGATCGCCAGCGCTTCGGCGGATGACGTGATTGTCCTGGCCGGTAAAGGTCACGAGGACTATCAGGAAATCAACGGCCAGCGTCACGCGTTCTCCGATCTGGTCGAGGCCGATCACGCCTTGACCGCGTGGGAGGTGGCCCATGCTTAAAGCCTTGAAACTGAGCGAGCTGACCGGCGCACTGAATGCCCGCCTGGTCACTGCCGATGCCAGCTTCGACGGGGTCAGCATCGACAGCCGCGCGATCAAACCAGGCCAACTCTTTATTGCCCTGGCCGGTCCGCGCTTCGATGGTCATGACTATCTCAATGACGTCGCCGCAAAAGGCGCCGTAGCGGCGTTGGTCGAGCGCGAAGTTGCCGACAGCGCACTGCCGCAATTGCTGGTGAAAGATACTCGTCAGGCGCTGGGGCAACTCGGCGCGCTGAACCGTGCGGCTTACACCCATCCCGTTGCGGCCATCACCGGTTCCAGCGGCAAGACCACGGTCAAGGAAATGCTCGCCAGCATCCTGCGCACGCGCGGACCGGTGTTGGCGACCCGTGGCAACCTGAACAATGACCTCGGCGTTCCGCTGACCCTGCTCGAACTCTCACCGGAACATACCGCTGCGGTGATTGAACTGGGTGCTTCGCGGCTCGGCGAAATTGCCTACACCGTCGGCATGACCAAGCCTCATGTGGCCGTGCTCAACAACGCCGGGACCGCCCATGTTGGCGAGTTCGGCGGGCCGGAAAAAATCGTTGAAGCCAAGGGCGAGATTATTGAAGGGCTGGATGCCGATGGCGTCGCCGTTCTCAATCTTGACGACAAGGCGTTCGATATCTGGAAGACCCGCGCTGCCGGTCGCAAAGTGCTGACCTTCGCCCTGAGCAATGTCAGCGCCGATTTCTACGCCAGCGACCTGGACCGCGACGCTCGCGGTTGCCCGGCGTTCAACCTGCACAGTCCTGAAGGTATGGAGCGCGTTCAACTGAACCTGCTCGGCACCCATAACGTCGCCAATGCCATGGCCGCCGCCGCCGCAGCCCATGCGCTGGGCGTGTCGCTGTTCGGCATCGCCACCGGTCTTGGCGCTGTGCAACCGGTCAAGGGCCGCACCGTCGCGCAACTGGCGACCAACGGCATGCGCGTCATTGATGACACTTACAACGCGAACCCCACCTCCATGTGCGCCGCCGTTGATATACTCGCCGGCTTTTCCGGTCGCACCGTTCTGGTGCTCGGGGATATCGGCGAGTTGGGCGACTGGGCGGAGCAGGGGCACCGCGACGTGGGCGAGTACGCCCGCGGCAAGGTTTCCGCGCTTTACGCTGTCGGGCCAATGATGGCTCACGCCGTGAACGCTTTCGGCGAGCAGGCCTATCACTTCACCACTCAGGCTGAACTGATCAAGGCCCTCGGCGCCGAGCAAGACACAAATACCACCATTTTGATCAAGGGCTCGCGCAGTGCCGCGATGGAAAACATCGTCGCCGCTTTGTGCGGGACCAGCCTGGAGAAACATTAATGCTGCTGCTGCTAGCGGAGTATCTGCAACAGTTCTACAAAGGCTTCGCGGTCTTTCAGTACCTGACCCTGCGCGGGATTCTCGGTGTGCTGACCGCGCTGGTTTTGTCGCTGTGCTATGGCCCGTGGATGATCCGCACTTTACAGAACCGTCAGATCGGTCAATCCGTTCGTAACGACGGCCCACAATCGCACCTGTCCAAGTCCGGCACCCCGACCATGGGCGGCGCGCTGATCCTGTCGTCCATCGGCGTCAGCACCTTGCTTTGGGCTGACCTGACCAACCGTTATGTGTGGACCGTTCTGCTGGTGACCTTGTTGTTTGGCGCGATCGGCTGGGTCGACGATTACCGCAAAGTGATCGAGAAGAACTCCCGTGGCTTGCCGAGCCGCTGGAAGTACTTCTGGCAATCGGTGTTCGGCCTGGGCGCGGCGATCTTCCTTTATATGACCGCAGCGACACCGGTGGAAACCACCCTGATTTTGCCGATGCTCAAGGACCACAGCATTCCGCTGGGCATAGGCTTCGTCGTCCTGACCTACTTCGTGATCGTCGGCTCGAGCAACGCGGTCAACCTGACCGACGGCCTCGACGGTCTGGCGATCATGCCCACCGTAATGGTCGGCGGCGGGTTGGGGATCTTCTGCTACCTGTCGGGTAACGTGAAATTCGCTGAATACCTGCTGATCCCGTATGTACCGGGCGCAGGCGAGTTGATTGTGTTCTGCGGCGCATTGATCGGCGCGGGCCTCGGGTTCCTCTGGTTCAACACGTATCCGGCTCAGGTGTTCATGGGCGACGTCGGCGCACTGGCGCTGGGCGCGGCACTGGGCACCATCGCGGTGATCGTCCGTCAGGAAATCGTCCTGTTCATCATGGGCGGCGTGTTCGTGATGGAGACCCTGTCAGTCGTCATTCAGGTTGCGTCCTTTAAGCTCACCGGTCGCCGTGTGTTCCGCATGGCACCGATTCACCACCACTTTGAACTCAAGGGCTGGCCCGAGCCACGTGTGATCGTCCGTTTCTGGATCATCACCGTGATTCTCGTGCTGGTTGGCCTTGCCACCCTGAAGCTGAGGTAGAACGAGTGTCTCTGATCGCTTCTGACCACTTCCGCATCGTTGTCGGCCTCGGCAAGAGCGGCATGTCCCTGGTTCGCTTCCTGGCGAACCGGGGCACGTCGTTCGCTGTCGCCGACACGCGGGAAAATCCACCGGAACTGGCCACGCTCAAGCGTGACTATCCGCACGTGGAAGTGCGTTGTGGCGAGCTGGACGTCGAATTCCTGTGCCGCGCCGACGAGCTCTACGTGAGCCCCGGCCTGGCGTTGGCGACCCCGGCCCTGCAGGCTGCCGCCGCCCGTGGCGTGAAATTGTCCGGTGACATCGAGCTGTTCGCGCGTAACGCGAAGGCGCCGATCGTCGCTATCAGCGGTTCCAACGCAAAAAGCACCGTCACCACACTGGTGGGCGAGATGGCAGCAGCGGCCGGCAAGTGTGTCGCCGTTGGCGGCAACCTCGGCACGCCGGCGCTGGACCTGCTCAGCGACGACGTCGAGCTGTACGTGATGGAACTGTCGAGCTTCCAGCTCGAAACCACCGATCAACTCAACGCCGAAGTGGCGACCGTGCTCAACGTCAGCGAAGACCACATGGACCGTTACAGCGGTCTGCCGGCCTATCACCTGGCCAAGCACCGGATCTTCCGGGGTGCCAAGCAGTTTGTGGTCAACCGTCAGGATGCCTTGAGCCGTCCGCTGATTGGTGAAGGTCAGCCGTGCTGGACCTTCGGTTTGAGCAAACCTGATTTCAAGGCATTTGGTATCCGCGAAGAAGACGGCGAGAAGTACCTGGCCTTCGAATTCCAGAACCTGATGTCGGTGCGCGAATTGAAAATTCGCGGTGCCCACAACCAGTCCAACGCCTTGGCGGCATTGGCCCTGGGCCACGCCGTCGGCCTGCCGTTCGACGCCATGCTGTCGAGCCTGCGCACCTTCGCCGGGCTTGAGCATCGCTGCCAGTGGGTCCGTGACCTGAACGGCGTGAGCTACTACAACGATTCCAAAGCCACCAACGTCGGCGCCGCACTGGCTGCCATCGAAGGCCTGGGTGCGGACATCGACGGCAAGGTCGTGCTGATCGCCGGTGGCGACGGCAAGGGTGCCGAGTTCAAGGACCTGCGTGCTCCGGTGGCGGCCAACTGCCGCGCCGTGGTGCTGATGGGCCGTGACTCCGACAAGATCGGTGAGGCCATTGGCGATGCCGTGCCGCTGATTCGCGCCGCTTCGCTGATCGAAGCAGTCGAGCAGTGCCGCGCCGCTGCGCAACCGGGCGACGTCGTGCTCCTGTCGCCCGCCTGCGCCAGTTTCGACATGTTCAAGAATTACGAAGACCGTGGTCACCAGTTCGTCCGTGCTGTGGAGGATCTGGTATGAGCCTGATGAACATCATCAAGCCTTATCCGTCGCCGATCATCACCGGGCGCGGCATCGACCTCGACTTCCCGATGCTCGCCGGCTGCCTGGCATTGATCGGCCTCGGACTGGTCATGATTGCATCGGCCTCGACCGAGGTGGCCGCGGTGCAGTCGGGCAGTCCCCTGTATTACATGATTCGCCACCTTATCTACATTGTGCTGGGCCTGGGTGCCTGCATCGTCACCATGATGATTCCGATCGCCACCTGGCAACGCTTGGGCTGGCTGATGCTGATTGGTGCGTTCGGTTTGCTGGTGATGGTGATCATCCCGGGGATCGGCCGTGAAGTGAACGGTTCGATGCGCTGGATCGGCTTCAGTTTCTTCAACGTTCAGCCGTCGGAAATCGCCAAGGTATTTGTCGTCATTTACCTTGCCGGTTACCTGGTGCGTCGTCAGAAAGAAGTGCGTGAAAGCTGGATGGGCTTCTTCAAGCCGTTCATCGTTCTGCTGCCAATGGCGGGTCTGTTGCTGATGGAGCCGGACTTCGGTGCCACCGTCGTGATGATGGGGGCTGCTGCTGCGATGCTGTTCCTCGGCGGGGTCGGGCTGTTCCGTTTTTCCTTGATGGTTGTCCTGGCGGTCGCGGCGGTGGTGTTGTTGATTCAAGTGCAGCCGTATCGAATGGCGCGCCTGACCAACTTTGCGGATCCGTGGGCCGACCAGTTCGGTGCCGGCTATCAGTTGTCTCAAGCGTTGATCGCTTTTGGTCGCGGCGAATGGCTGGGCGTTGGCCTGGGCAACAGCGTGCAGAAACAGTTCTACCTGCCGGAAGCCCACACCGACTTCGTGTTCTCGGTCCTGGCCGAAGAACTGGGTGCCGTGGGTTCCTTGTGCACGGTGGCGCTGTTCGTCTTTGTCTGTATTCGTGGCATGTACATCGGTTATTGGGCCGAGAAGGCCAAGCAATTTTTCGCCGCCTACATCGCGTACGGCCTGTCGTTCCTGTGGATCGGCCAGTTCCTGATCAACATCGGGGTAAACGTCGGCCTGCTGCCGACCAAAGGTCTGACCCTGCCGTTCCTCAGTTATGGCGGCAGTTCATTGGTGATCTGCGGTGCCTGTCTCGGCTTGTTGCTGCGCATCGAGTGGGAGAGTCGAACCCACCTGGGCAGTGAAGAGACGGAATTCCATGAGAGCGACTTCGCCGAGGAGTCAACCCATGGGCGCTAACGTGCTGATCATGGCGGGCGGCACCGGTGGGCACGTGTTCCCGGCGCTGGCCTGTGCTCGGGAATTCCAGGCCCGCGGTTACACCGTGCATTGGCTCGGGACACCGCGCGGCATCGAGAACGATCTGGTCCCGGTGGCCGGCATCGAACTGCATCGGATCAATGCCAGCGGATTGCGTGGCAAGGGCAAATTGTCCCTGCTCAAGGCGCCGTTCATGTTGCTCAAGTCGATCTGGCAGGCACGGGCGATCATTCGCCAACTGCGGCCGGTGTGTGTCGTCGGCTTTGGTGGTTATGTGACCGGACCTGGTGGCGTTGCAGCCAAACTGGCCGGCGTGCCGGTGATCGTTCACGAGCAGAACGCCGTGGCCGGTACCGCCAATCGGTTGCTGGTGCCGTTGGCCGCCCGAGTCTGTGAAGCGTTCCCCGACACCTTTACCCTGTCGGGCAGCCGTCGGACCACCGGTAACCCGGTGCGCACCGAGCTGTTCCTCGAAACACCGCGACAGGCTCTGGCCGGTCGCAAGGCGCGTTTGCTGATCCTGGGTGGAAGCCTGGGCGCAGAACCGTTGAACAAGTTGCTGCCTGAAGCCCTGTCGCAAGTCGCCCCCGACCTGCGCCCGGAAGTGTTTCATCAGGCCGGCAAAAACCACGATGAAGTGACTGCAGAGCGCTATCGCGCGGCTGGCGTCGAGGCGCAAGTGCAGCCTTTCATTAAAGACATGGCCCAAGCCTATGGCTGGGCCGACCTGGTGGTGTGCCGCGCAGGCGCGTTGACCATCAGTGAACTGGCCGCCGCCGGTCTGCCCTCGATGCTGGTGCCTTTGCCCCACGCGATCGACGATCACCAGACCCGCAACGCCGATTATTTGGCCCGTGAAGGCGCTGCCTTCCTGATGCCGCAAAGAACGACTGGCGCAGCGGATCTTGCCGCACGCCTGACAGAGGTCCTGATGCAACCACAACGACTCACCGACATGGCCACCGCGGCACGCCGCCTGGCCAAACCCGATGCAACCCGTAACGTGGTCGATACCTGCCTGGAGGTGGCCCATGGTTGAGAATCAGAAAGCCATGCCGCAACCGGAAATGCGTCGTATCCGTCGCATCCACTTCGTCGGTATCGGCGGCGTGGGCATGTGTGGCATCGCCGAAGTGTTGTTGAACCTGGGCTATGAAGTGTCCGGTTCCGACCTGAAAGCTTCGCCGGTGACCGAGCGTCTCGAGTCCTTCGGCGCCCAGGTCTTTATCGGCCACCGCGCCGAGAACGCCGCGACCGCCGATGTGCTGGTCACCTCCAGTGCCGTGAACACGTCCAACCCGGAAGTCGCCACCGCCCTGGAACGTCGCATTCCGGTGGTGCCTCGCGCTGAAATGCTGGCTGAGCTGATGCGCTACCGCCACGGCATCGCCGTCGCCGGTACCCACGGCAAAACCACCACCACCAGCCTGATCGCCTCGGTGTTTGCCGCTGGTGGCCTGGACCCGACATTCGTGATCGGTGGCCGTCTGAATGCCGCGGGCACCAATGCACAGCTTGGCACCAGCCGTTACCTGATCGCCGAAGCTGACGAAAGCGATGCGAGCTTCCTGCACTTGCAACCGCTGGTGGCCGTGGTCACCAACATCGACGCCGATCACATGGCGACCTACGACGGCGACTTCAACAAACTGAAGAAAACCTTCGTCGAGTTCCTCCACAACCTGCCGTTCTACGGTTTGGCGGTGGTGTGCCTGGACGATCCGGTGGTGCGTGAAATCCTGCCGCTGGTCAAACGCCCGACGGTCACCTACGGCTTCGGCGACGATTGCGACGTGCGCGCGATCAATGTGCGCCAGCAAGGCATGCAGACCTTCTTCACCGTGCTGCGTCCTGATCGCGATCCGCTGGATGTCTCGGTGAACATGCCGGGCAACCACAACGTGCTGAACGCACTGGCAACCATCTGCATCGCCACCGATGAAGGCGTCAGCGATGAAGCCATCGTCCAGGGCCTGTCCGGGTTCCAGGGTGTCGGCCGACGCTTCCAGGTCTACGGCGAACTGCCGGTAGAAGGCGGCAACGTGATGTTGGTCGACGACTACGGTCACCACCCGACCGAAGTCGCCGCAGTGATCAAAGCCGTGCGCGGTGGCTGGCCGGAACGCCGTCTGGTGATGGTTTACCAGCCGCACCGCTACAGCCGCACCCGCGACCTGTACGACGATTTCGTCAATGTACTGGCCGACGCCAATGTCCTGCTGTTGATGGAAGTCTACCCGGCCGGTGAAGAACCGATCCCGGGCGCCGACAGCCGCAAGCTGTGCAACAGCATCCGTCAGCGCGGTCAGCTCGACCCGATCTACATCGAGCGCGGTGTTGACCTCGCGCCCATCGTCAAACCGCTGCTGCGTGCCGGCGACATTCTGTTGTGCCAAGGCGCCGGTGACATCGGTGGTCTTGCGCCGAAATTGTTGAAAAGTCCGTTGTTCGCTGGCGCCGTTGCCGCGCCGACCGTGGGGAAGTTGAAATGACTGCTGCTTACGCCAACCTCGTCTCCACTATTGCGCCGAAAGATTTCGGCCGCGTCGCCGTGCTCTTCGGCGGCAAGAGTGCCGAGCGTGAGGTTTCCCTGAAGTCGGGTAACGCGGTTCTCGACGCGCTGCTAAGCGCCGGTGTGGACGCGTTTGGTCTCGACGTGGGCGATGATCTTTTGCAGCGTCTGCTGAACGAAAAAATCGATCGCGCCTTCATCATTCTCCACGGTCGTGGCGGTGAAGACGGCAGCATGCAGGGCCTGCTGGAATGCCTGGGTATTCCGTACACCGGCAGCGGCATTCTTGCTTCCGCGCTGGCCATGGACAAGCTGCGGACCAAACAGGTCTGGCACAGCCTCGGTATTCCGACGCCACGCCATGCCGTACTGAGTTCTGAGGCCGATTGTATTTCGGCGGCGACGGAACTGGGCTTCCCTTTGATCGTCAAACCGGCCCATGAAGGTTCAAGTATCGGGATGGCCAAAGTGTCTTCAGCTCTTGAGTTGATCGACGCGTGGAAAGCGGCCAGTACCTACGATTCGCAAGTGTTGGTCGAGCAATGGATTCAAGGTCCGGAGTTCACCATCGCCACCCTGCGTGACCAGGTGTTGCCACCGATCGCCCTGGGCACGACGCACAGTTTCTACGACTACGACGCCAAGTACGTGGCTTCCGATACCCAGTACCGGATTCCGTGTGGCCTGGACAGCAGCAAAGAAAAAGAACTGATGGACCTCACGGCGAAAGCCTGTGAGGCGCTGGGTATCGCCGGTTGGGGCAGGGCTGACGTGATGCAGGACGCCGACGGGCAGTTCTGGTTCCTGGAAGTCAATACCGCACCGGGCATGACCGATCACAGTCTGGTGCCGATGGCGGCTCGTGCTGCCGGTCTGGATTTCCAGCAACTGGTTCTGGCGATTCTGGCCGCAAGTATCGAGCCGCGAGGTTAAGAGCATGCAAGGCGCACAGCTGAGACATCAGCCCTCCGCACCACCCGGCCGCAAGCCGGTACCGCGGGGTGCCAGCCGAATGGTGGCCAAAGAGCCGATGTCTGCGCGCCTGCCGAAAGCCAATTTTGGTTTTCTCAAAGCCTTGTTCTGGCCGGTGCTGTTGGTCGCACTGGGTTTCGGCACTTACGAAGGCGCGCAGCGTTTGTTGCCGTACGCCGACCGGCCGATCACCAAGATCAACGTGCAGGGCGACTTGAGTTACATCAGCCAGCAAGCGGTGCAGCAGCGGATCGCCCCGTACGTGGCGTCGAGCTTCTTCACCATCGACCTGGAGAGCATGCGTACCGAGCTTGAAACGATGCCGTGGATTGCCCACGCCGAAGTGCGTCGGGTGTGGCCGGATCAAGTGGTGATCCGCCTGGAAGAACAACTGCCGGTGGCCCGTTGGGGCGATGAGTCGCTGTTGAACAACCAGGGTCAAGCGTTCACCCCGCGAGAGCTGGCGAACTACGAACACTTGCCACAGCTGTTCGGCCCACAACGGGCCCAACAGCAAGTGATGCAGCAATACCAGGTGCTGAGCCAGATGCTCAGGCCGTTGGGCTTCTCGATTGCGCGCCTGGAGTTGCGTGAACGAGGCAGCTGGTTCCTGACCACCGGCGCCGGCAGCGCAGGCCCGGGAATCGAACTGCTGCTGGGACGCGGCAACCAGGTGGAAAAGATGCGCCGCTTCATTGCCATCTATGACAAGACGCTTAAAGAACAGATTACGAACATTGCGCGCATCGATCTGCGCTACGCCAACGGCCTCGCTGTTGGCTGGCGGGAACCTGTAGCGCCCACGACAGCCCAACCCGCTGTCGCGAAGAATTAAGAAGAGGCAGGACCCATGGCAAACGTGCAAAGCGGCAAAATGATCGTCGGTCTCGATATCGGCACCTCCAAGGTGGTGGCGCTGGTCGGCGAGGTCTCGGACGACGGCACGCTGGAAATCGTCGGGATCGGTACCCATCCGTCCCGTGGCCTGAAGAAAGGCGTGGTGGTGAACATCGAGTCCACCGTGCAATCGATCCAGCGCGCGATCGAAGAGGCGCAGCTGATGGCTGGTTGCCGCATTCACTCCGCGTTCGTCGGCGTGGCTGGCAATCATATCCGCAGCCTGAACTCTCACGGCATCGTGGCGATTCGTGATCGCGAAGTCAGCTCCGCTGACCTGGAGCGAGTTCTCGACGCCGCCCAGGCCGTGGCAATCCCGGCTGATCAGCGCGTGCTGCACACTCTGCCGCAAGATTACGTGATCGATAACCAGGAAGGCGTTCGCGAGCCTCTGGGCATGTCGGGCGTACGTCTGGAAGCCAAGGTTCACGTGGTCACCTGCGCCGTCAACGCCGCACAGAACATTGAAAAATGCGTGCGCCGCTGCGGTCTGGAAATCGACGACATCATTCTCGAGCAGCTTGCTTCCGCGTATTCGGTCCTGACCGACGACGAGAAAGAGCTGGGCGTGTGCCTGGTGGACATCGGTGGCGGCACCACCGACATCGCGATCTTCACCGAAGGCGCGATCCGTCACACCGCGGTGATCCCGATTGCGGGTGATCAGGTGACCAACGACATTGCCATGGCGTTGCGCACCCCGACTCAGTACGCCGAAGAAATCAAGATTCGCTACGCCTGCGCCCTGGCCAAACTGGCCGGTGCCGGTGAAACCATCAAGGTCCCAAGTGTCGGCGACCGTCCACCGCGCGAGCTGTCCCGTCAGGCCCTGGCCGAAGTGGTCGAGCCGCGTTACGACGAGCTGTTCACGCTGATCCAGGCCGAACTGCGTCGCAGTGGCTACGAAGACCTGATCCCGGCCGGCATCGTGCTGACCGGTGGTACGTCGAAGATGGAAGGCGCAGTCGAACTGGCCGAAGAAATCTTCCACATGCCGGTCCGCCTGGGCGTGCCGCATGGCGTCAAGGGCCTGGACGATGTGGTTCGTAACCCGATTTATTCCACTGGCGTTGGCCTGTTGATGTACGGCCTGCAGAAGCAGTCCGACGGGATTTCGTTCTCGGGCATCAGCAGCCGCGACAGCTACAGCAATGAAGAACCGAAAGTCGCCTTGCTCGATCGCTTCAAGAGCTGGGTACAAGGCAATTTCTAAAGATTTACCGCAGCACCGCAGCACCGCAGCAAAAAGCAGTAGGCGAAAAAACTAGAGAAATGAAAGGAGAGGGAAAATGTTCGAACTCGTAGACAACATCCCCGCAAGCCCGGTTATTAAAGTTATCGGTGTTGGCGGAGGCGGCGGCAACGCCGTCAACCACATGGTCAAGAGCAACATTGAAGGCGTTGAATTCATCTGCGCCAACACTGATGCCCAAGCGCTGAAAAGCATCGGCGCGCGGACCATTCTGCAACTGGGCACCGGCGTGACCAAAGGTCTCGGCGCTGGCGCCAACCCTGAAGTAGGTCGTCAGGCCGCTCTCGAAGATCGTGAGCGCATTGCCGAAGTCCTGCAGGGCACCAATATGGTGTTCATCACCACTGGCATGGGCGGTGGAACCGGTACCGGTGCTGCGCCGATCATTGCTGAAGTGGCCAAGGAAATGGGGATTCTCACCGTTGCGGTGGTGACTCGTCCGTTCCCGTTCGAAGGCCGCAAGCGCATGCAGATCGCCGATGAAGGCATCCGTCTGCTGTCTGAAAGCGTCGACTCGTTGATCACCATTCCCAACGAGAAGCTGCTGACCATCCTTGGCAAGGACGCAAGCCTGCTGTCCGCATTCGCCAAGGCCGACGATGTACTGGCCGGTGCCGTTCGCGGTATCTCCGACATCATCAAGCGTCCGGGCATGATCAACGTCGACTTTGCCGACGTACGGACCGTGATGAGCGAAATGGGCATGGCGATGATGGGCACTGGCTGCGCCAGCGGTCCGAACCGTGCACGTGAGGCCACCGAAGCGGCCATTCGCAACCCGTTGCTGGAAGACGTGAACCTGCAAGGTGCACGCGGCATCCTGGTGAACATCACCGCCGGTCCTGACCTGTCCCTGGGTGAGTACTCCGACGTGGGTAGCATCATCGAAGCGTTCGCTTCCGAGCACGCGATGGTCAAGGTCGGTACCGTTATCGATCCGGACATGCGCGACGAGCTGCACGTGACCGTGGTTGCCACAGGTCTGGGCGCAAAAATCGAGAAGCCTGTGAAGGTTATCGACAACACCATGCACACGTCCGTGGCATCGCAGCCGCAGCAACAAGCGCCTTCGCGTCAGGAAGCGCCTGCTGTGAACTACCGTGACCTGGACCGTCCGACCGTCATGCGCAACCAGGCTCAGGCCGGTGCTGCGACTGCCGCGAAGATGAATCCGCAAGATGATCTGGACTACCTGGACATCCCGGCTTTCCTGCGTCGTCAGGCCGATTAATGGAATGTATCAGGGCTATGAAGGTGATTGGTGTTCAGCAAAGGTCTGGTCTGCTATCATCGCCAGCCTTTGTTGATACCAGTTCGCAATTTGCGCTGAAGCGGCCCAAGCCATGATTAAACAACGCACACTGAAAAATATTATCCGTGCTACAGGTGTAGGCCTGCACTCCGGGGAGAAGGTATACCTGACCCTCAAGCCCGCACCTATCGACACCGGCATTGTGTTTGTTCGTGCCGATCTCGACCCTGTGGTGCAGATTCCTGCCCGCGCGGAAAACGTTGGTGAAACCACGATGTCGACCACATTGGTCAGTGGTGACACCAAAGTGGATACGGTGGAGCACTTGCTCTCGGCCATGGCTGGCCTGGGCATCGATAACGCCTACGTCGAGCTCTCCGCGTCTGAAGTTCCAATCATGGATGGTAGCGCTGGACCTTTCGTATTCCTGATCCAATCGGCCGGCCTGGAAGAACAGGACGCCGCCAAGAAGTTCATCCGGATCCTGCGGGAAGTGACAGTGGAAGACGGCGACAAGCGCGCCACTTTCGTCCCTTTCGAAGGTTTCAAAGTGAGCTTCGAGATCGATTTCGATCACCCGGTTTTCCGTGACCGCACACAAAGTGCAAGCGTGGATTTTTCCAGCACTTCGTTCGTAAAAGAAGTCAGCCGCGCCCGCACCTTTGGCTTCATGAGTGATATCGAGTACCTGCGCAAGCACAACCTCGCACTCGGCGGCAGCGTTGAAAACGCTATTGTGGTCGACGCGGATGGTGTACTGAACGAAGACGGTCTTCGCTATGAAGACGAATTCGTGAAGCACAAGATCCTCGATGCAATTGGTGACCTCTACCTGCTGGGCAATAGCCTGATTGGTGAGTTCAAGGGCTTCAAGTCCGGACATGCATTGAACAACCAGCTGCTGCGCAAGTTGATTGAGCAGACAGATGCTTGGGAAGTCGTGACTTTCGAAGACGCCAGCACTGCACCGATCTCTTACATGCGTCCAGTTGCGGCCGTGTAAGTAAAAAACCTCTCTAGTTTTTAAAGGCTACCTTCGGGTGGCCTTTTTTTATGCCTGCGGGAAAGGCCTCAGTCCGCAGCGACGACCCGATTACGCCCACTTTCCTTGGCCTGATACAGCGCCTTGTCCGCTGCAAACAATAGCTGTTCCAGACTGATCTCGGCGGAGGTGGTCCAGGTACTGATACCGATACTGACAGTAATCGGTGACTCGGCACCTGGCACCGGCGGCAATTGCTCCACTGTCGCTCGGATGTGTTCGGCAATCTGTTGCGCACCCTGGCTGTCGGTTTCCGCGAGAATCACCGAAAACTCTTCGCCGCCGTAACGGGCGACCAGATCCGCTGGTCGCCTCACATTGTCGGAGATCACCTTGGCCACCGAGCGCAAGGCATCATCACCACCCTGATGCCCATGTCGATCATTGAAGGCCTTGAAGTGGTCGGCATCAATCATTAGCAGCGATAACGGCTGGCCGGAACGTTGAGCGCGGAACCACTCATGACGCAGGACCTGAACCAGCGTTCGGCGGTTGGCCAGGCCGGTCAAGGCATCGGTGGCCGCCAGTTGCGCCAGTTCCTGTTCGGCGTGGTGGCGCAGGCGCAGTTCCCGGCTGAGCAGCCAAGTCAGCCAGAGCAAGCCGATGCACAGCGCAATAGTCGCAACGCTAACCACTACCGTCGTACGCTTCCACGAGGCAAACACTTCATCACTGGACAGTGCAACGATGACGATTAACGGCAAGTTGCCCACCTTGGAGAACGTGTACAAGCGATTATCCGTGTGGCGGCTTGAAACACCGGTGAAGCTGCCGTTGCCTTCTTTGACGATGCGCTGAAAGTTGGGACGGTTGCTGAAGTCCTTGCCAATCAACTCTTCGGCCAGGCGGGGTTCCTGAGCCAGAAGAATACCGTCCGAGCTGATCAGGTTGACCGAGCTGTCACGACCGATGCTCAAGCTGTTGAACAGTTGATCGAAATAACTCAAGCGCATGGCGGCTTCGGCCACGCCAAGAAATTCGCCCTGTGAGCCGCTGACCCGGCGACTGAAGCTGATTCGCCATTCATGTTCAGCCTGTCTGGAACGGAAGGGACGGCTGATGAGCATGCTCGGATCACGATTGGTCACGTGCGACTGAAAGTATTCGCGGTCAGCAAAATTGCCCTTTCTGGGCTCTACCGAGGCCGAGTCAGCAATCACGTCGCCCTTGTTGTCCAGCAACAAAATGTCGCCCTTGTATGGCGCGGCAGTGGCACGGTCAAACAAGGCCAGATGGCGGATGGCAGGGGAAACGCTCTTGAGGTCTTCACGCTGCGAGGCAGCGATCAAGCCGAGCAAGGACAGGTCATAGAGTTCGACATTGCGCAGCACGTCTGCGTCGATCAATTGCACGATATTGGTTGCTGCGCGAGTGGCAGACTGTTCAGCATTGGCGCGTTCGCGAATGAGCAGGAACACCACGATGCTCGATATCGCAATCACCAGCAGCAAACTGCCGAGAACCAGAAGCCGCTCCGATCGCGTCGACCGGATCGGATTGTGAGATGTTGCACTGCTCACACTCATGGTTCTGACTTCTGCTAATGAGGCGTTATGAAAGTGTTTTGCAAGACTCAGGCAGAATCCCAGAAACCGTTTGCGTTCGGAGCGCCTGTATAAATCCCGGATAAAAAAAAGGCCAGCAAAACATGCTGGCCTTTTACTTATTGAAGCTTAGAAGACATTGAGCGGGTAGTCGAAGATCACCCGGTATTCATCGGTGTCCTGATCCAGCGCGCCGTAGCCGGTGCCGCCACGGTTGGTCGCCCATTGCAGGCGCAGCGCGAGGTTTTGCTTAGCAGATTAATCAACGCCCGGCGCAGATGAGCAATCTCGATCCGCACCTGAGCATCACCACTGACCTGCACCTGAACCTGAGCGTCTTCAAGAATGAAATCCAGATACTCCAGCGTCGTCGCCACTTCATCGGCCAGCGACGTGGAGGTCAGCTTGGTGGGTTTGCTGCCCTGATCCGCACTGGCGAGGAACAGCATGTCGTTGATGATCGAGCGCATGGGCGGTAGCGGCGACAACTGCAGGCGACCGGACAACAACGGCGGTGCCAGCCGCTGGGCTTCCTGGGACAACTTGATCAGCGGCTTGAGACCGATCCGCCCCACCCAATAACCGAGGGCCGACGCCAGCAACACGCCGATGATCGCCAGGCTGATCAGGGCAATCAGCAAAGGGTGCTGAGTCTGCAAAAACGTCTCGATGTCGATGCCGATCATGAAGCGCAACGGCGGGCGCTGGTTCTTGGCCGGGAACTGGCTGACCAGCACTTTCAGCGGATAAGGCTGATCTGGCAGATTCAAGTCGCGCATGCCCAGCGGGCCTTCGGGAAAGGCGCGGACCTGCGGCGTCAGGTTGCCGTATTCGTAGTGCGGATCACCGCTGACGATCCAGAAACATGCTCACCTGCACCGGTTCATGGCCACCGCTGCGGCGGGTCAGCGCTAGCAGGCGCGCCACCAGTTCGAGGAAGGAAAACGGTTTGCCAAGGTAATCGTCGGCACCGTCGCGCGCCAGGTCCACGGTGTAACCCTGTTCCGTCAGACCGCGGTGCAGATAATCCGCGGTTTTTTCCTCGTCTTCGATAATCAGAACGCGCATGACCCCACCTCAGTCTGTGGTCGCCAGCGCCGGTACGGGCGCAGGTTTGGGCCTATGGAATAGCCGCTCAAGCCACAAGTATATGACCGGAGTGGTGAACAACGTCAGCGCCTGGCTCACCAGCAAGCCGCCGACCACCGCGATGCCCAATGGCTGGCGCAGTTCGGCGCCGGTGCCGTAGCCGAGCATCAATGGCAGCGCGCCAAGCAGGGCGGCGAGGGTGGTCATGATGATCGGCCGGAACCGCGTGATACAGGCCTGGTAGATCGCTTCTTCCGGCGGCAGCCCGCCCTTGCGCTGCGCTTCGAGCGCGAAGTCGATCATCAGGATGCCGTTCTTCTTCACGATACCAATCAGCAACACCAGCCCGATCAGCGCCATGATCGAAAAGTCCTGCCCGCAGATCCACAACATGATCACCGCTCCGAGACCTGCGGAGGGCAGCGTCGAGATGATGGTCAGCGGATGCACGAAGCTCTCGTAAAGCACGCCGAGAATGATGTACACCGCCACCAATGCCGCCAGGATCAGCCATGGCTGACTGGCCAGCGAACTCTGGAACGCCTGGGCCGCGCCTTGGAAGTTGCCGCTCATGGCGGCCGGCATGCCGATGTCGGCCTTGGCCTGGTTGAGCATGATCACCGCATCGCCTAGCGCCACGCCGGGCGCGAGGTTGAACGACAGGTTGGCGGCCGGGAACATGCCGTCATGGGCGATGGACAGCGGACCCACGGTCGGCGCGTCGAATTTTGCCAGCGCCGACAGCGGCACCATTTCCCCGCTCAGGGGCGAGCGCAGGTAGAAATAGTTGAGGCTTTCGGCCTTGCCGCGCTGCTTGGTGTTCAGTTCCAGAATCACGTTGTACTGGTTGATCTGGGTCTGGAATTCGTTGATCTGCCGCTGGCCGAAGGCGTCGTACAGCGCTTCATCGACATCACTGGCAGTCAGGCCGAAACGCGCGGCGGCGCTGCGGTCGATGCTGATGTGGGTGATGCTGCCGCCCAGTTGCAGGTCGTTGGAAATGTCACGGAACGCCGGATTGGCGCGCAGTTTTTCCGTGAGGCGCTGGGTCCAGGTGCTGAGGACTGCACCGTCATTGCTCTTGAGTACATATTGATACTGGGCGCGGCTTGGGCCGGAACTTAGGTTGATGTCTTGCCCGGCGCGCAGGTACAGCACGATGCCCGGGACTTTCATCAGTTGCGGACGAATCCGGTCAATGAACTGGCTGGCGGAGACGTCGCGGTCGCCGCGCTTTTTCAGGGAGATCCAGAAGCGACCATTGGCGATGGTCTGGTTGCTGCCCGAAACGCCGACCGAGTGGGAAAACGCTGCGACCGCCGGGTCCGCCGCGACGATTTCGGCCATCGCCAGGTGTTTTTTCACCATGTCGCCGTAGGAAATATCAGCGGCGGCCTCGGTGGTGCCGAGGACAAAACCGGTGTCCTGCACCGGGAAGAAGCCTTTGGGGATAAAGATGTAACCGGCGATGGCCAGACCGAGGGACAGGCCGAACACGCCGATCATCAGCTTCTGGTGGGCGAGGGCGCGGCGCAGAAGTTTTTCATAGCCTGCCAGCAAGCGTTCGCCAAACGTAGGTTTGCTGTGGGCGTGATGCACCGGCGCACGCATGAACAGCGCAGCGAGCGTCGGCGCCAACGTGAGTGAGACCACCACCGATATCATGATGGTCGAGGTGGCGGTCAGGGCGAATTCCTTGAACAGCCGCCCGACCACGCCGCCCATAAACAGCAACGGAATAAACGCCGCCACCAGCGAAAAGCTGATCGATACCACGGTGAAACCAATCTCGCCGGCACCTTTGATTGCCGCCTCGCGCATGCCGTCGCCAGCCTCAAGGTGACGGTGAATGTTCTCCACCACCACAATCGCATCGTCGACCACAAACCCCACGGCCACCACGATCGCTACCAGCGTCAGGTTGTTCAGGCTGAAACCCATGATGTACATCAGGGCGAAACTGGCGATCAGGGACACACCGAGTACTGCGGATACGATCATCGTCGCCGACCATTGGCGCAGGAACAGCGCCATCACCGCCACCACCAGCATGATCGCGATCAGCAGGGTGACTTCCACTTCGTGCAGCGAGGCGCGGATGGTCTGGGTGCGGTCGACCAGCACTTTGACCTGCACTGACGCCGGCAGCATGGCTTCGAGGCCGGGCAGGGCGGCCTGAATGCGATCCACGGTTTCAACGATGTTGGCGCCCGGCTGCCGGGAAATCACCAGGTTCACCCCAGGCTTGTCACCGGCCCAGGCTTGCACGTAGGCATCTTCCGAACCGTTGACGACTTTCGCCACATCCTTGAGGTGAACCGGGGCGCCGTCCTTGTAGGAAACGATAAGTTGGCTGTATTCCTCAGGATGGAACAACTGGTCGTTGGTCGACAGCGTCGAAATGCTCGACTCACCGTACAACGCACCTTTGGCCAGGTTGAGGCTGGTGTTCTGGATCGCCAGACGAATGTCCGCCAGGGTCAGGCCGATGGCAGCCAGTTTGTCAGCCGAGGCTTGAACGCGGATCGCCGGACGTTGCTGACCGGTGATGTTGATTTGGCCTACCCCGTCGATCTGACTGATCTGACGGGCGAGCAGGGTTTCCACCAAATCGCTGAGTTCGGTGCCGGGCATCTGGGTCGAGTTGACGCTGAGGATCAGTACCGGGCTGTCGGCCGGGTTGACCTTCCTCCAGGTCGGCAAGGTCGGCATGTCTTTAGGCAGTTTGCCGGCGGCGGTGTTGATCGCGGCCTGAACTTCCTGAGCGGCGGTGTCGATGCTCTTGTCGAGGGTGAATTGCAGGGTCAGGTTGGTCGAGCCCAGCGCGCTGCTCGAGGTCATTTGGGTCACGCCGGGGATGGCGCTGAATTGCACTTCAAGCGGCGTGGCCACCGATGAGGCCATGGTCTCCGGACTGGCACCGGGCAATTGCGCCGCGACCTGGATGGTGGGGAATTCGGCTTCCGGCAATGGCGCGATGGGCAGGCGCGGGAAGGCGATGACACCGAGCAGTACCAGTGCAAAGGTCAGCAGAATCGTCGCAACCGGATGGCCGATGCACCAGGCAGAGACCGAGACATGGTCCTTCATGGTTTCGGCTCCGATTGGACCACTTGCGACGGGTCGGTCAGTACCTGGACGGTCGAGCCCGGTTTGAGCCGCGACTGTCCATCGCTGACCAATATGTCGCCAGGCTTCACGCCTTTGATGATGTCCTGTCCACTGCCTTGATAGACCATTTGTACGGTGACGGTTTCGACCTTGTCGCCGTTGACCCGGTACACGAAATGTTGATCGAGACCGCGTTGTACGACGGTGGGCGGCACCACCAGCGCATCTTTATCCAGCGCTGTCTGAATTTTTACCGTCACCAGCAGGCCCGGCCAGAGTTTTTGCCCGGGGTTGTTGAATTCAGCTTTGGCGCGAATGGTCCCGGTGTTGGCGTTGATCTGGTTGTCGATCAGGGTCAAATGACCCTCGCCGAGCAGGTTGCCGGTTTCGCCGTCAGTGTCGGCGCCGATGTAGGCCTTCACCTGAGCATGTTCCTGATCGTTGATCAGACCCTGCAGGGTCGGCAGCATTTGCTGTGGCAAGGAGAACTCCACGGCGATCGGGTCGATCTGGGTCACTGTGAACAGGCCTTGAGCGTCGGTCATGCGCAGGAAGTTGCCTTCATCCACCGTGCGAATACCGACGCGACCGGTCACCGGGGAGCGAATCTGTGTGTAGGAAAGCTGCACCTGAGCAGCGTCGATCGAGGCCTGGTTACCTTGGGCGGTGGCTTTGAGTTGGTTGACCAGGGCTTGTTGCTGGTCATAAGTCTGCTTGGATACGCCGTCGTCCACGCTCAGTAGCTTGTAGCGCTTGAGGTTGACCAGCGCGACTTGCAGCTGCGCCTGGCTTTCGCCGAATTGCGCCCGGGCCTGATCGAGGCTGGCGCGGATCGAGCGGTCGTCGATGGTGGCGAGCAGGTCGCCTTTGTTCACCAGTTGGCCTTCCTTGACCAGGATTTTGGTGAGGATGCCGTCGATTTGCGGGCGCACTACCACGCTGTGCAGCGACAGCACCGAGCCGATGCCGCTGACGTAGCGGGGGACGTCTTTTTCGGTGACGCTGACGACCCGTACGGGAATGGCGGTCGGAGCGGCCAGTTTTGCCGTGGCGGGTTTGGTGGCGTACCACAGGCCCAGCGCTGCCAGAACGATCAGAAGGGCTGCGAGCAGGGCGGGTTTTTTCTGAATTCGCATGCGAGTGGGGCGCCGGGCTAAGTGGTCGGGGTCTTGTCAGGTTTATACCCTCCTTTATAAACCTGTTCGCCCGTCAGGAAGGTGATTGCTAACTGACGGCGCTGTCAGTTTGGACCTCTGCGGATCGACGCCTATCCCCCCGTAGTTGCCGGAGGCTGCGATCTTTTGATCTTGGCGGCCAGGTAGCCGACCAAGACACAAAACCCGACGGACTCGCTTGCGGCTTGAAGCTTGCAGCTTCCGACACAGGTATACTGCCGCCTTTCGCGGCTCGCTGACTGGGCCCGACTCTATTGCATCACCCGGAGCTTTCATGACTTCCCCGACACAACCGCCGGTTGCCGACGCTTTGAGCGACGACCAGGCAGACCTGCCAGACAGCGTCGACTCCAGCGCAGACAGCGAAACCAAGGTCGCGATCCCTGCGTTCAAGTTCCCGTTCAAACCGGGTGAGTTGGCTGGTGCGAAGAACGCCAGCCAGCCCTGGTACAAGAATGGCGCCAAGAATGGCCACACCAAGACGCCGGGCGCGGCGCCTCCTGGCACTCGTCGCTCAATGGGTAAACGCTGAGTTTTAAACGCTGCGGTGCCTGATCTACCGTCTTCGCGAGCAAGCTCGGCTCCTACAGTTGATCTCTGTGAGATACAGATTTTGTGTACAGCGCAAATCCACTGTAGGAGCTGAGCTTGCTCGCGAAGAGGCCATCAAAGGCAATACACCTTCTGGATCAAGCCGCCCGCAGCGAAATAAACGCATAGTTCACGGGCGTATCTGTCGCCACGTGCGCACCCGTCGCCAGCACTTGCCCGGCAATGTCCTCGCCCGACACATGAAACAACCAGTCAGCGCCAGACTCAGCCACTGGCTGCGCCGCAACCTTATCGATGACCCTCGCAAACGCCGTCATGTCCGGCAGATAAGCAGTAAAGCCATCGCCCTTCAGTGCTGTAGTCCGAATCCCCAGCAACGCGCAAATCGCATCCTTGGTCCGAATGTCATCGCGATCCGCCTGGCGGGAGCGCTGGATTAATCCGACCAGTTCCTGATCCACCAATTCACCACCCACAATCAGATCTGCTCCCTTTTCCCACGACTCGGGAGGACATTCCTTCACAGCAATGTTCAGGGGGATGTGCGGATTGATTTCCATCGGGTAGATACGGCACACCAGCGGCCGGCGTTCGTAGATGCGGCAGAGGTTGTCTTCGTCAAGATTCCGGCAAGGACCGACGTTGTAGGCGGCAAAGGTGATGGCTATGTATGCCTCGGATGCGCCGCTTCGAACCCTCACCGAACGGCGTTCGGCGTGTTCGCGTTGCTGCACTGGCAGGCCCAGGCCATTGCCCAGGAAACCTTCCACCAGCACGATCACTTGACCGCCATCGGCCGCCCACATCCGGGCTTCGGGCAGGGTCAGGGGCACGTGGTGGTCGTTGCAGCATTTGCCACAGCCTACGCAGGAAAACATCGTATTCATTGAACGGCCAGTCGCATAAAAGGACATGAAACGGCGACAGAATGCCGCCGCATAGGCCGCTATCGAAGCAAGTTATGCGCCAGTCATTGCGCCTTGGCGGTGGGACGGATGGAGTCCCATTCGGTGACGTAAGCGGTTTTGCTTTTCTTGTTATAGAGACACAGTTCGTTGCCTTGCTGGCCTTTCATGTGTTTTTGCGGGTATTGGCCTTGCAACAGAAGTGCGGTGTAGCCAACCCGGTCATCGAACTGCGCGGCGTTGCCGATGGGTTTGGCATCTTTCAAGCCGCTGGCCTGGGTGCAACTGGCGAGCACGGCTTTGTCGTAGGCGGCCCAGGCGTCGGGGCTGGAGGCGTGGGCCTGGGAGGCGAGGGCGGCGAGACAGAGGAGGGTAAAGGTCGAGCCTTTCATGTTCGGCATCCTTGGGTGGGTATTGACCAAGGTCTGAGTATGTCAGGCCGGAACCGGTTCCCGGCGGACTACCCGCATTCCGGCGTTTTCATACAAACGCTGCGCCCGAAGGTTGTCTTCCAATACCTTCAAATCCACAAAACCTTCGCGCCGTTGCTGAAACACTTTGAACGCTTGCAGTAACAATGCACGACCCAAACCCCGTCCTTGAGCCCGCGGATGCACCACCAGGTTCTTGATGTAGGCGCTGGTCCAGCACTGGCACACGCCGACGATACCTTCGGTGTCCAGAGCGATGAAGCACAGGGTCGGGTCGTATTCCGGATCGGTTTCAAATCGCTGCTGCCAGACGTCCAGTGCCGGCACGCGACCGCCACCTTGCTGATAACCCAGTTCCATCAAACGATGAACCGCTTCAGCCCGTTCGGGGCGGTATTCACTGAGGACGATTCCCTGAGGCCAAGTGATCGCAGGCACACCTTCAGCGAGGTTGCGCCGCATCAGAAAGCAGAAGTCCTTGTTCAAGCCTCAATGACCTTGTTCAGCGACAGCCTTGGCTGCTTCGATCAGGCACTTGGTCAGTTCTGGCGAGGAGAACTTGGTCAACACCGCGTTCGCACCGGCAAGACGGGCCTTTTCGCTGTTCATCGCGCTGTCCAGAGAGGTGTGCAGCAGAACATAGAGGTGCGAGAAGTCCGGGGTTTCACGCAAGGTGCGGGTGAAGGCGTAGCCGTCCATTTCAGACATTTCGATGTCCGAGACGATCAGGTTGATCTGCTGGGCCGTGCCTTGCAGGTCCAGCAGGCAGTCGATGGCTTCCTTGGCACTGCGGGCGGTGTGGCATTGCAGGCCGAGGTTGCGCAAGGTGTGAACCGATTGCTGCAACGCAACCTGACTGTCATCGACCACCAGAATCCGCGCGTTGCCGAGTACTTCGGCGTCTTCCATGCTCAGTTCGGTCGGGGCCGTTTCGATCTGCGCCGGGGCGATGCCATGGATCACTTTTTCGATGTCCAGCACCTGTACCAACGTGCCGTCGACCGAGGTCACGCCAGTGATGTACGAACGCACGCCGCCAGAGCCAAAGGGCGGCGGACGAATGTCGGTGGTCAGGCAGTGGACGATCTTGCTCACCGCTTGAACGTGCAAACCCTGCTTGGAGCGGCTGACATCGGTGACGATCAGGCAACCACCGTTCGGGTCTTCCAGCGGCCGTTCACCGATGGCACGGCTGAGGTCGATCACCGACAACGATGCACCGCGCAGGGTGGCGATGCCTTTGACGTGGGGATGCGACTCCGGCAGCTTGGTCAGCGGCGGGCAGGGAATGATTTCACTGACTTTCAGCAGGTTGATCGCCATCAGCTTGCCGCTGCGCAAGGTAAACAGCAGAAGCGAAAGTGAATCTGCGCGGGCTTTGTTTGAAGACATAAAAACCTTCTGTGGAAAAAGGTGATGGGCGATCGCGAGGATCGCCAACAGCTATCGATGCCGGGTTATCGACTTGTTGTGGGCAGGCTTTAGGGTTATTCCCCGGTATTGCCGACCAACGCGATCCTGTGTAGCAGCTGCCGAAGGCTGCGTCCGGCTGCGAAGCAGTCGTAAATCCCGATCCCTCGGTGCACCAGATATAGCGCGGTGAATGGTTTGGCGAGGACTTCGTCCTCGGACGCAGCCTTCGGCAGCTGCTACAAGGGATCGCGTTATTTCATTCCCAGGCGTTTGGCCATCCTTCCAAGATTCGCCCGATCCAAGCCTAGCTCACGCGCCGCACTCGCCCAATTGTTATGGTGCCGTTCCAGACAGGCGTTGATCAGTCGACGCTGATAATCCTCGGTCGCCGCCCGCAAGTCTCCCGAGACCAAAGCAGCAGGGCTGACAGGGGCTGGCTCGGTTGCGAGCTCAACGCTGCCATTGGGCAAATCCAGATCCGCCGCGCTCAAACTGAGAATCTTCGGCCGCTCCTTGCAATTACCCAGCGCCTTCAAGGCACTGCGGCCAATCAAGTGCTCCAACTCCCGCACATTGCCCGGCCATGCATACGCCAGCAATGCAGCCTGCGCATCGCTGTTCAGGCGCAGGCTGTTGAGGCCCATACGCGAGCGGTTCTGCTCCAGGAAATAGCCGCTGAGCAGCAACACATCCCGCCCACGATCACGCAGTGCTGGCACCAGCAACGGATAAACGCTCAAGCGGTGATAGAAGTCGGCACGGTAGCGGCCGCTGCGCACTTCCTCGGCCAGGTCGCGATTGGTCGCGGCAATCAGACGTACGTCCACCTGATGTTCTTTATCCGAGCCCAATCGCTGCAGCTGACCACTTTGCAGGACTCGCAGCAATTTGGCCTGGACGGTCAGGGACAGCTCACCGACTTCATCGAGAAACAGCGTGCCGCCATTGGCCAGTTCAAACTTGCCGCGCCGATCGTTCATCGCGCCGGTGAAGGCGCCGCGGACGTGGCCGAACAATTCGCTCTCCACCAGCGTGTCCGGCAGCGCGGCACAGTTGAGGCTGATGATCGGCTTGTCGGCCCGGGGCGATGCGGCGTGGATGGCTTGGGCGACCAGTTCCTTGCCGACCCCGGTTTCGCCGGTGATCAGCACGGTAAGATCGCTGCCGCCCACCAGATTGATTTCTTCCACCAGCCGTTTGTGGGCCTTGCTCTGGCCAATCATCTCGCGGTTCTGCTGGCCGCTGGCTTGTCGGTAGACCTCGGCTCGCTGATGTTCGTCTTCGACACGATTGGCCAGGCGTTCGATGCGCTCGGCGGCGTTGACCGTGGCGGCGGCGAGGCTGGCGAAGGCTTCCAGGGCATCCAGTTCGATCGGTTCGAAGCGCTCCGGATCGAGTGCGTCGAGGGTCAGCAAACCCCACGGACGCTCGTCGATAAACAGCGGGCAACCCATGCAGTCGTGGACTTCCAGATGCTCATCGAGGCCATCGACCAGTCCGTCGTAAGGGTCGGGTAAGTCGCTGTCGGCGGCGAAACGAGTCGGGCCGGGACTGCTGAGCAGCGCTTCGAAACGCGGGTGTTCGCTGACTTTGAAGCGTCGACCGAGGGTGTCGGTGCTCAAGCCGTCGACGGCCAGTGGCACCAGCCATTCGCCATCAAGGCGCAGCAGGGCCGCAGCGTCGCACGGGAGCAAGGCGCGCATGGCTTCGAGCAAGCGCCGATAACGCTCGCCTTCGGGGAGTTCGCGGGACAGGTCGGAGACCAGTGGCAGCAGGGTGGTTAGCAAGGCTTTTGCAGTCATAGTGACTCCATGTAGTCGGTATGACTATAAGTCAGTGTGTGTCGATATGACTATAAAGAATTTAAGGTGTTGATTTTTAAGATTTAATTATCTGGCACGGAAACTGATAAGTACAAGGCAGTCAGTTAGCAAATCCAAGTAGATCAGGAGTCGCCTTATGCTTAGCGTTCAAGACCGTGCAATCGTCAAATCCACCGTGCCCTTGCTGGAAAGCGGTGGCGAAGCATTGATCACTCATTTCTACCGCATGATGCTCTCCGAGTACCCGGAAGTCCGCCCGCTATTCAACCAGGCCCACCAGGCCAGCGGTGATCAGCCGCGCGCTTTGGCCAACGGTGTCTTGATGTATGCGCGGCACATCGACCAGCTCGACCAGTTGGGCGACCTGGTGGCCAAGATCATCAACAAGCACGTGGCCCTGCAAATCCTCCCGGAACATTACCCGATTGTCGGCGCCTGCCTGCTGCGAGCCATCTCCGAAGTGCTGGGCGACGAGATCGCCACACCTGAAGTGATGGCCGCCTGGGGGGCTGCTTATGGTCAATTGGCCGACATCCTGATCGGCGCCGAAACCAGCATCTACGACCAGAAGGAGCAGGCACCGGGCGGCTGGCGCGGGGCGCGGGAATTCATCGTGGTGGCCAAGGTCGAGGAGAGTACGGAAATCATCTCGTTCTACTTCGAACCGGCGGACAAAGGCCCGATTCTGACGGCAGAGCCAGGCCAGTACATCGGTATGAAACTGATCCTCGATGGCGAAGAAATTCGTCGTAATTATTCGTTGTCAGCCTTGGCCAACAAGGGCCAGTACCGGATTAGCGTCAAACGTGAAACCGGTGGTCGCGCCTCCAATCATCTGCACGATCAATTGCATGTGGGCTCCAGTATCCAGCTGTTCCCGCCATCGGGTGAATTCACCCTGACCGAAAGCGACAAACCGTTGGTGCTGATCAGCGGTGGCGTTGGCATTACTCCGACGCTGGCGATGCTCGAAGCGGCGCTGGCGACCGAACGGCCGGTGCACTTTATCCACTGCGCGCGTAACGGTAGCGTTCATGCTTTCCGCGACTGGATCGATGGCTTGGCCGAGCGTCACCCGCAACTCAAACGCTTCTATTGCTACGACGAAGATGATGGCGTGAGCCCGGCGGCGCACAAGGTTGGCCTGTTGAGCCAGGAGCAACTGGGCGAGTGGTTGCCGCAGCAGCGTGACCTGGACGCTTACTTCCTCGGACCTAAAGGCTTCATGGCGGCGGTCAAGCGTCACCTGAAAGCGCTGGATGTACCGGAGAAGCAAAGCCGTTACGAATTCTTCGGGCCGGCTTCGGCGCTGGAGTAACGCTAACGCCGTGTACTCTGTGGCGAGGGAGCAAGCTCCCTCGCCACAGGTTTCAGCCCTTCAGTTCTTTCAAATGTTTGTACACCGTTGCCCGCCCCATGTTCAGCACGTTTGCCACATAGTTGGAGGCGCTTTTGCCTTTGAAGGCGCCCTCGGCGTGCAGTGCCAGCACCAGTTCGCGTTTATGGTCACGGGTCAGCAGGTTCAGGCTCAGCTGACGTTCGCGCAGCCAGGCGTGGAGGAAGGTGTTGATGCGCTCCTGCCAGTCATCGCGAAACAGCGAGTCCGGTTGCGGAATCAACTTGCTCGGCGACAGGAACAGGTCCAGCGCGGCCTTGGCATTTTCGAACAACGAAATATTCAAATTAATGCACAGCACCGCCAGCGGATGACCTTCGCTGTCGCGCAGCACACTGCTCAGGCTGCGAATCTTCTGGCCATCCCAATTGAGCTTTTCGTACGGCCCGATGTTTCGTTCGCTGATATCGTCGCTGAGCATGTCCTCCAGCGCCGAGTCGTCACCGATTTCCCGTTTGGACAGGTTGTTGGCGATGTAGTCGACCTTCTGGGTACGCAGGTCGTGCAGCACCACCTCGGCGTGAGGAAAGAACAACGTGGCGATGGCATCGGCGATCGCGCGGAAGTTATCCAGCGGTGAGCTCTTCAATGCAGAGTCATCACCGGCCGGTTCTTGTTCTTGGGCGTTCATAAAGTGGAGCTCCAGACAGCATCAGCGCCCCGTCAAAAAGGGGCGCTGGAAGTTTGCCGCAATCGAGTCGACACGTCACCTGCGTCCGAAAGTCAGCCCAGTCGAGCGGGGGAGAGCATCCCGGGGTTCAGACCGAAGCGAGTCAGTTGTTCGGGCAAGGCTTCACCGCGTACCAGTGCAGCGCTGGCCTGGCCCATGGCCGGCGAGGTCTGGATGCCATAACCGCCTTGTGCCGCTACCCAGAATAGCCCCGGCACCTGCGGATCGAAACCGGACAGCAAATCACCGTCGCTCACGAAACTGCGCAAGCCCGCCCAGGTGCGGGTCGGACGGCGGATGGTCAGGGTAGTGGCTTCTTCGATCTGGTAGATGCCCATCGCGATGTCCAGCTCTTCGGGCTGCACGTCGTGCGGTTCTACCGGGTCGGCGTTGGCTGGCGAGCCGAGGAACATTCCGGCATCGGGCTTCATGTAGAAGGATTCATCGAGGCTGACCAGCATTGGCCAATGGTGGATGTCCACGCCCTCGGGGCCGGCGAAGATGAACGCCGCACGGCGCTTGGGTTGCAGGCCCAGCGGTTTGGCACCGGCGAGCTCACCGATTTTGTCGGCCCAGGCACCTGCCGCGTTGATGATGATCGGGGCGCTGAAGGTCTGACCGTTGGTTTGCACGTGCCACACACCTTCGGCGTCACGGGTCAGGCTCAGGACTTCGCTGTCGGTATGAACTTCGCCCTTGTTGCGTCGGATACCGCGCAGGTAGCCCTGGTGCAAGGCATCGGTGTCGATGTCGCTGGCGGTCGGGTCGTAAATCGCACCATGGACTTTTTCCCGACGCAGAATCGGCAGGAGCACGCAGGCCTCGTCGGCGCTGAGCCGCTGCATCTCCGGCACCGTGGCTTTGGCGCTCAGGTATTGATTGTTCAGTTCGTCCGGGTCGCCGGTGAAGTCCACGGTCATCTCGCCACGCGGGGTCAGCAGCGGGTGTTCGCAGAAACCGGCTGGCGGCGCGTCGAAGAAGTCGCGGCTGGCTTGGGTCAACGCCCGAACCTGCGGTGTGCCGTAAGCGGCGGTGAACAATGCGGCCGACCGTCCGGTGGAATGGTAGGCCGGATGGGATTCGCGTTCGAGCACGATCACTCGGGCGTGCTGCGACAGCCAGAAACCGGTGGAAGCGCCGGCAATCCCGCCGCCGATGATGATGAAATCTGCCTGGCTCATGAACGTCTCCTGTGGGGCGTAAATGCCGAATGTGTGGATGGCCCTTGTGGGAGCGGGCTTGCTCGCGAAAGCGGTGTGTCAGTCGACGTCGTCGGTGAATGTCAGACCGCATTCGCGAGCAAGCCCGCTCCCACAGGGTTCGTGGTGTCAGGGCTGCAAGCGGTAAAGGGCATTGGCCAGTGCGATGTCTTCCAGGCCCAGGCCAATGGAGCGGAAGAACACATGGCGGTCGTAGTCGGGGCGCTGGACTTTTTCGCTGAGCAGATCGGGCAGGTCGCCGATGATCGCGTTTTTGTCCCAGCCATGTTGTTCACCGGCAATCAGCATCTCGCCGGCCGAGCCCGGGGTGGTCAGACGATAGTCGCAGAACACTTGCATGTCATTGAGGCTCTGCGGCGGCACTTCGTGGGCACGTGGTGCGTTGGTGCTGATGGAGGTGATCAGCGCCGGTTTGCTCAAGCTTGACGGGTCGATCACCGGGCCTTCGGACGAGGTGCAGAGCATGATCACGTCGGCGTCTTGAACCGCTGCTTCACGACTGTCGACGATGGTCAGCCGAGGATCGAGGCTTTTGAGCTGCGCCAATACGTCGGGATTCTTGTCGCTCAGGCTCGGCGAGTAGAGGCTGATACTCTGCCAGTCGCGTAGACCTTTGACGTAATGCAGGTGCGCCTGGGCGATCTTGCCGCTGCCGATGATCGCCAGGCGTTCGGCCTTGAGCGGGGCGAGGGCGTCGACCGCCACGGCTGTGGTTGCAGCCGTGCGCGCCGTGGTCAGTTCACCGGCATCACAGAGCAGCAACGGCTGGCCGGTCTGCATCGACATCAGCAGCGTCCAGGCGGTCACCAGCGGGCCTTGTTCGCGCACGATGTACGGCGAGGTCTTGACCCCGTAAACGCCGTCTTCGGCCAGCACGCCCAGGTAGTTGATAAAATCACCAGCGCCCTGTGGGAATTCCACCAGTTGTTGCGCCGGTTGCACGGCTTGCCCGGCGGCCAGGTCGCGGAACAGTTTGCGCAGGATCTGCGGCACGTCGACCTGCGCCAGCAGCTCGCGGGCCTGAGGTTGGGTGATCACGTAAGGCGTACTGGACATGGTCGGCTCCGGGAGTGGGAAGTAAACTAATTTGTCTATTATGGACTTTTAGTTGTCTTGAGCAATCTCCGGACGAAAAAAAAGCGCAGTCCGTTTCCGGCTGCGCCTCTTTTAGTGCGACCCGCGTTACGGGCGCTTGCGCTCAACCGCCCGCAGCAGATGCGTCGGTGGCGTTTCGCAACTGATCTTGCGACCCAGCAGCGCCTCGATGGACGGTAGCTGGTAGGAATCGTCTTCACCGGCAAAACTGATGGACACGCCATCGGCGCCGGCACGACCGGTACGACCGATGCGATGCACGTAGTCGTCCGGGACTTCCGGCAGGGTGAAGTTGATCACGTGGCTGATGCCGTCGATGTGGATGCCGCGACCGGCCACATCGGTGGCGACCAGGACGCGGATCTTGCCTTCGCGGAAACCTTCCAGGGTCTTGATGCGCTTGTGCTGCGGCACGTCGCCGGACAGTTGCGCGGCGTTGACGCCGTCACGCACCAGACGTTCTTCGATGCGCCGCACTTCATCCTTGCGGTTGGCGAACACCATCACCCGCTCCCAACCGTTGTCGTTGACCAGGTTGTAGAGCAGTTTGTATTTGTCGGCACCGGCGACGGCGTAGATGTGTTGCTCGACGTTTTCACTGGCCACGTTCTGCGACTCGATCTCGACGATCGACGGGTCGGTGGTCCATTGCTTGGCCAGGTTCATCACGTCTTCGGTGAAGGTCGCGGAGAACAGCAGCGTCTGGCGCTCGTTTTTCGGCGGGGTCTGGCGAATGATCTGACGCACTTGTGGGATGAAACCCATGTCGAGCATTCGGTCGGCTTCGTCCAGGACCATGACTTCGACCATGTCCAGGTGCACGTCGCCGCGCTGGTTGAAGTCCAGCAGACGACCCGGGGTGGCCACGAGGATGTCGCAATGACGAGCTTCGAGGTTTTTGAGCTGCTTGTCGAAGTCCATGCCGCCGACAAACGTCATGACGTTGAGGCCGGTGTATTTGGTCAGGTCGGCTGCGTCCTTGGCGATCTGCACCACCAGTTCACGGGTCGGTGCAATGATCAGCGCCCGTGGCTCGCCCATGTAACGCTCTTTCGGCGGCGGGGTTTCCAGCAACTGAGTGATGATCGAAATCAGGAACGCTGCGGTTTTGCCGGTGCCGGTCTGGGCGCGGCCAATGGCATCTTTGCCGGCCAGGGTGAAGCCGAGGACTTGTGCCTGGATCGGCGTGCAATACGGGAAGCCCAGGTCCTGGATGGCGTGCATCAGTTCGGGGGCGAGTTTGAAATCGTGGAAACGGGTTTTGCCTTCCTGGGGTTCGACGGCGAAATCTTCGAGTTTCCAGGGGATAACCGGTGCTTTTGGCTTCGGTTCGCGACGCGGTCGGGCAGGTTTTGCAGCTTCGCTGTGCGGTTCTTCAGAGGCTTGAGCCTCAACGGGTTGGACGGCCGGTGTGGTCATCGGCTCGTGCTTCGGTACCGCTACGGTTGCGGTCCGGCCAGACTGATTACCGTCGGTGCGGTGGCTGGGATGGTGAGACGGAGCGCTGGAGACTGGCGCGAGCTGCTCAGTCTCGCTTTTACCGAACATTTTCTTGAGTGCTTTGAGCACGGTCATCTCATCAATTGGTTAAGGAATATACGCCGGCCAGTGTAATGCAAGAATCGGGCGCGGCGTAGTGGGATGGATCAATGGGCTGCTTTTCACATAAACAGTTAACGCAAGCGCTCGGCGAGCCAGACACCAATGTCGCGAATTTCCTCGGGTAACACTTCGTGGCCCATTGGGTATTCCTGCCATGTCACGGTGACACCATGCTGCTTTAAATACTCGTAGGCGGTTCGGCCCATGGAGTTTTGAACGACGTCATCGTACTGGCCGTGTAAAGACAGAACGGGAATGCGCTGCTGGCTGGCGGAAAGCTCCAGTTCATCGCTGAAGGTCGGGGCATAGGTCGAGAGGGCAAGTACGCCACCCAACGGCCCCTGCCATTTCAGAAACGCGGTGTGTAACGCCACCGCGCCACCTTGGGAAAAACCTGCCAGAAATATCCGCGAGGCGTCTATTCCGCTGGCGCGCTGCACGTCGATCAATTTAATGATCCTGTCTGCTGACTCTTCCAGCTGCTCGCGGTTGATCGCGCGCGCGGGGCTCATGGCCAATATGTCGTACCAACTTGGCATCTCGTAACCACCATTGATGGTGACGGCGCAGGTCGGTGCCTGAGGGAGAACGAAGCGGGTGGTCAGCAGGCTTTCCTGCAACGCCTCGGCCACCGGCAAGAAGTCGTAGCGATCGGCGCCCAGGCCGTGCAGCCAGATAACGCAGGCGTCTGCGGGCTTGACGGGTTGAAGAATCAAGGGCTCGGTCATGGTTGCTCCAATGTTGTGCAGACGCTCTCATTGGGTGCGAGACCCGAGTGCACGCCTGGTTGATCAGTTAATAAGATGTCGCAAGGCTGCAAGTTTTGCTATTGACCTGGCGCTAAATCGCTTCAGTGAGCGGTCTGGTACGGGCTTTGCTATGGGGGAATGGTGCAACCCATCTCGCCCCTTGCGGTAACACTATCAGTGTACCGCTGGCGGTGGGATAGCAAAGAATCCGGTGATGGATGTTCGCCAGTGGCCGCTACGGGCTTCGCGAACGTGAAAGGGCTACAGCCCGTTCGGCCGATTGGTGAGAAGTGAGTTGTCCATGATGTGGATTTTCTCCTACTAGACTCATAGCGCAGGTCTTACGTCGGTTGACCCCAAAAAAAGCCAATACGGGTCAACAACGCCTCATAAGGGTGCGACTGGACTCAGCTCCGACACAACAAGAGCAAAACTGGAGGTTTGAATGAAGATGTTGAAATCCACCCTGGCTATCGTGACTGCAGCCGCAGTACTCGGTGTCAGTGGGTTCGCTCAGGCGGGTGCAACCCTGGATGCAGTGCAGAAGAAAGGTTTCGTACAGTGCGGCGTAAGTGACGGTCTGCCGGGCTTCTCGGTTCCGGACTCGACTGGCAAGATCATCGGCATCGATGCTGACGTCTGCCGCGCTGTAGCCGCTGCCGTTTTCGGCGATGCGACCAAGGTCAAATTCAGCCAGTTGAACGCCAAAGAGCGTTTCACCGCGCTGCAGTCCGGCGAAATCGACGTGCTGTCGCGTAACACCACCTGGACCAGCTCCCGCGATTCGGGCATGGGTCTGGTGTTTGCTGGCGTGACGTACTACGACGGCATCGGCTTCCTGGTGAACAACAAGCTGGGCGTGAAGAGCGCGAAAGAGCTCGACGGCGCCACCATCTGCATTCAAGCCGGTACCACGACCGAGCTGAACGTTTCCGACTACTTCCGCGGCAACGGTCTGAAATACACCCCGATCACCTTCGACACCTCCGATGAAAGCGCCAAGTCGCTGGAATCCGGTCGTTGCGACGTGCTGACTTCCGACAAATCCCAGCTCTACGCACAACGCAGCAAGCTGGCGACCCCGACCGACTACGTCGTTCTGCCGGAAACCATCTCCAAGGAGCCTCTGGGCCCGGTCGTGCGTAAAGGCGACGAAGAGTGGTTCAGCATCGTCAAGTGGACCCTGTTCGCGATGCTCAACGCTGAAGAAATGGGTATCACCCAGAAAAACGTTGAAGCTGAAGCCAAAGCCACCAAGAACCCGGACGTTGCTCGTCTGCTGGGCGCTGACGGTGAATACGGCAAAGACCTGAAAGTGAAGAAAGACTGGGTCGTGCAGATCGTCAAGCAAGTAGGTAACTACGGTGAAGTGTTCGAGAAAAACCTCGGCAAGGGCACTCCACTGGCCATCGACCGCGGGCTGAACGCTCTGTGGAACAACGGCGGCATTCAATACGCACCACCAGTGCGCTGATGGTTCTATCACCCGGTGGGCCAACCACCGGGTGATGTTCTGTTCCATTATTTGCGGGGCACTTCATGCAAAATTCAATCGGCGCACCAAAGCAGAGGCTCAGCCTCAGCGATCCAAAAGTGCGTGCGTGGCTATTTCAGATCATCACCATTGTGGCGGTGGTCTCGATGGGCTGGTATCTGTTCGACAACACGCAGACCAACCTTCAACACCGGGGCATTACCTCCGGCTTCAGCTTTCTGGAGCGCAGTGCCGGTTTCGGCATCGCTCAACACCTGATCGACTACACCGAATCGGACACGTATGCCCGGGTGTTTGTCATCGGCCTGCTCAACACCCTGCTGGTGACCTTCATCGGCGTGATCCTGGCGACGATCCTCGGGTTCATCGTTGGTGTGTCACGGCTGTCGAAGAACTGGATCATCAGCAAGCTGGCGACTGTTTATGTGGAAGTCTTCCGCAACATTCCGCCGCTGCTGCAAATCCTGTTCTGGTACTTCGCGGTGTTCCTGACCATGCCGGGGCCACGCAACAGCCATAACTTCGGCGACACCTTCTTTGTCAGCAGTCGCGGCCTGAACATGCCGGCCGCGTTGACGGCGGATGGTTTCTGGCCGTTTGTGGTCAGCGTCGTCGTGGCCATTGTCGCCATCGTGCTGATGAGCCGCTGGGCCACTAAACGCTTCGAAGCGACCGGCGTACCGTTCCACAAGTTCTGGGTGGGTCTGGCGCTGTTCCTGGTCATCCCTGCGCTGTGCGCCTTGATCTTCGGCGCGCCACTGCACTGGGAAATGCCGAAGCTGCAAGGCTTCAACTTCGTCGGTGGCTGGGTGCTGATCCCGGAACTGCTGGCGCTGACACTGGCCCTGACGGTGTACACCGCGGCGTTTATCGCCGAGATCGTGCGTTCGGGCATCAAGTCGGTCAGCCACGGCCAGACGGAAGCGGCGCACTCGTTGGGGTTGCGCAACGGTCCGACCCTGCGCAAGGTAATCATCCCGCAGGCCCTGCGCGTGATCATTCCACCGCTGACCAGCCAATACCTGAACCTGGCGAAGAACTCCTCGCTGGCGGCCGGTATCGGTTATCCGGAAATGGTCTCGTTGTTTGCCGGTACGGTGCTGAACCAGACCGGGCAGGCGATCGAGGTGATTGCCATCACCATGAGCGTGTACCTGGCGATCAGTATCAGCATTTCCCTGCTGATGAACTGGTACAACAAGCGCATTGCGCTGATCGAGCGGTAAGGAAAAGCGCATGAGTACTCATACTTTCAAGCCTGACATGCCACCACCGAGCAGCAGCATCGGTGTGATCGCATGGATGCGCGCGAACATGTTCTCCAGCTGGCTCAATACCCTGCTGACCCTGTTCGCGTTCTACCTGATTTACCTGGTGGTGCCGCCGATCCTGCATTGGGCGATTCTGGACGCCAATTGGGTCGGCACCACGCGCGCCGACTGTACGAAGGAGGGCGCCTGCTGGGTGTTCATCCAGCAGCGTTTCGGCCAGTTCATGTACGGCTACTACCCGCCGGAACTACGCTGGCGCGTGGACTTGACCGTGTGGCTGGCGGTCATCGGCATAGCGCCACTGTTCATCTCACGGTTTCACCGTAAAGCGGTGTATGGCCTGAGTTTTCTGGTGCTGTACCCGATCATTGCCTACTTCCTGTTACACGGCGGCGTCTTTGGTCTGACCAACGTCGCGACCAGTCAATGGGGCGGTCTGATGCTGACCCTGGTGATTGCCACTGTCGGTATTGCCGGTGCGTTGCCGCTGGGTATCGTCCTGGCGCTGGGCCGTCGTTCGAACATGCCGGCGATTCGTGTGGTCTGCGTGACCTTCATCGAATTCTGGCGCGGCGTGCCGTTGATCACGGTGCTGTTCATGTCCTCGGTGATGCTGCCGTTGTTCCTGCCTGAAGGCATGAACTTCGACAAACTGCTGCGGGCGCTGATTGGTGTGATCCTGTTCCAGTCGGCCTACGTGGCCGAAGTGGTGCGTGGCGGTCTGCAAGCGATTCCCAAAGGTCAGTACGAAGCGGCTGCAGCGATGGGCCTCGGTTACTGGCGCAGCATGGGCCTGGTGATTTTGCCGCAAGCCCTGAAGCTGGTGATCCCTGGCATCGTCAACACCTTCATTGCGCTGTTCAAGGACACAAGCCTGGTGATCATCATCGGCCTGTTCGACCTGCTCAACAGTGTCAAACAAGCCGCCGCCGACCCGAAATGGTTGGGCATGGCCACTGAAGGCTATGTGTTCGCGGCCCTGGTGTTCTGGATTTTCTGTTTTGGTATGTCGCGCTATTCCATGCATCTGGAACGCAAGCTCGACACTGGCCACAAGCGTTAGGAGTTCTCTGATGAGCGAAGCAATCAAAAAGCCTGTGAGCCCTGAAGGCATTATTCAGATGCAGGGCGTGAACAAGTGGTACGGCCAGTTCCACGTGTTGAAAGACATCAACCTGAACGTCAAACAGGGCGAGCGTATCGTCCTGTGCGGCCCGTCGGGTTCCGGCAAATCCACCACCATTCGTTGCCTCAACCGTCTGGAAGAACACCAGCAGGGGCGGATCGTGGTCGATGGCGTAGAGCTGACCAACGACCTCAAGCAGATCGAATCGGTTCGCCGTGAAGTCGGCATGGTGTTCCAGCACTTCAACCTGTTTCCGCACCTGACCATCCTGCAGAACTGCACCCTGGCACCGATGTGGGTACGCAAGATGCCCAAGCGCCAGGCCGAAGAAATCGCCATGCATTACCTGGAGCGCGTACGCATTCCGGAGCAGGCGCATAAATTCCCGGGGCAACTGTCCGGCGGTCAGCAACAGCGTGTGGCGATTGCCCGTGCCCTGTGCATGAAACCGAAAATCATGTTGTTCGACGAACCGACCTCGGCACTCGACCCAGAGATGGTGAAAGAAGTTTTGGACACCATGATCGGCTTGGCTGAAGACGGCATGACCATGCTCTGCGTGACCCACGAAATGGGCTTCGCCCGCACCGTGGCCAACCGTGTGATCTTCATGGACAAGGGCGAAATTGTCGAACAGGCCGCGCCAAACGACTTCTTCGATAATCCGCAGAATGAGCGTACCAAGCTGTTCTTGAGCCAGATTTTGCATTGATCCTGCGCAGGCGTTGAAATGAGCCCGGACTTGATCCGGGTTTATTTTTGTCTGGGGTTTGAGGTCAGGAGGTTAATGCCGCTTCCAGTTCCGGATGGCGGGCGGCCAATAGTTGTTTGAGGGCGGCACCTTCGTTCAATACCTGAATTTCCGCCAGTAAATAGGGATGACGATCCAACAGCTGCATCAGTGTGAGTAACGGTTTGGGCGCAGGCCGCTCTCCACGCTCATACCGCGAAAAGGCATTGTTCCCACCGCCGGACAGCAACTTCACTGCGTTTTTTTGCGTGAGGTGGAGTTTGCGGCGGATACGCTTGATCTCCGAGCCGATCAGTTGCAGGCAGTCCTGAAGCAATTGATCGCTGGCATCTGCATAACGCTCGGCGCTGTCGGTGTCATGATCGAATTCGATTTCACCGCAAACTCTGCATTCCCAACCCGCAAGCTCGTCAACAAGTCGCGACATCTGTTTGTAATTGACTGAGAGTGTGCGGCCTTCGAAGTGCCCCATCCCATCGTGTGTGCCGCAGTTGACGCATTGCTGCGTTCTCATAGGTCTTTCTCCTTGAAGGAGACTACTGGATGTCCACCGCCGGGGCGGTAAGACACTTTTATGTAAATCTCCAATCCGTGAAATGTTGTGTGATAAACGTCCTGCCAAACCCGGTGGTCGACATAGGTGGTCATGGATTTGAAAAGCATTCGGCGTTCCAGTGCACAGATCACCTCGATCATTTGCCGGACGTTGAAACCCATGTAGCTGCCCGATTCCACAGCCCGTCGGGTGAATGCCTTTCTACCCAGCCTGACCACCTCAGCCTTGGTCACCGCCAAGTCGTAATGGGGTGTGCTCTTTTCCATAAGAAACCAAAACCCTGCCCCTGAAATTACCCTTAAAGGGTAATTTTGACTAATCGAAAATCCCGCTTCATTCCCTCTCTCTGACCGTAGGCGGTTGCCGTCCTACTTGAAGCTGACTAACATGTCAGAAAATTCATCCTATGATTGGATGAAAGGGCGAATCCTATGTCAGACATTTCTCCGCTAGTTAAACGGTCCCTGGTCGACCAGGCACTGGACCAGCTACGCCTGCGCATCACCGAAGGCGTCTGGACGGTCGGCCAGCGTTTACCGACCGAACCTGAGCTGTCCGCCGAGCTGGGCATCAGCCGCAATACCGTGCGTGAAGCCATGCGCGTATTGGCGTTTTCCGGGTTGATCGAAATCCGTCAAGGCGACGGCAGCTATTTGCGGGCGGTGGTCGATCCGCTCGACACCATGAAGGCGTTGTCCCGCTGCTCCCACGAGCAGGCCCGGGAGACTCGGCACATTCTGGAAGTCGAGGCCATCGGCCTGGCGGCATTGCGTCGTACCGACGAAGACCTGGTGGCATTGCGTGAGGCGTTGGGCGTCAGTGGCAGTCACTACCACGGCGATCTCGTCACGTATATCGCCTGCGATCTGGTGTTCCACCGCCGCTTGGTTGACGCCGCACACAACCCGACCCTCAGTGAGTTGTACCGCTATTTTTCCAGCGTCATCGGGGCGCAGTTGCGCGAGACCCTGAACATTTCCCCTCGACGCCAAGAGGTGTTCGACCTCCATATCGAACTGCTTGATGCCGTCGAGCAACGCGACCCGGAACGGGCCAAAGCCCTGTCGAGGCAGTTGATCAATGAACCTTGAAACCGAGAATTCCATGTCCAGCAGCAACAGCAACATCACTCAGCCCAAGCGCACGGCGGAACTCGAAGAGCTGCTGATCGACGCGGAGGCGGATGACGAACAGGTCCAGCAAAGTCACCCGATCCTGCGGCGGCCGTGGCTGCTGTTGCTGGGCCTGATTCTGGTGGCGCTGAACCTGCGTCCGGCGCTGTCGAGCATGGCGCCGATGCTCAGCGAGGTGTCGAAAACCCTCGGTTTGTCGGCAGCCCAGGCCGGATTGCTGACGACATTGCCGGTGCTGTGCCTCGGCTTGTTTGCACCGCTGGCGCCCGTGCTGGCCCGACGTTTTGGCGCCGAGCGAGTGGTGCTGGGCATTCTCTTGATGTTGGCCGGCGGGATCATCCTGCGCAGTTCGCTCGGCGAGATCGGCCTGTTTGCCGGCAGCGTGCTGGCCGGCGCGAGCATCGGTGTGATCGGCGTTTTGTTGCCGGGCATCGTTAAGCGCGACTTCCCGAAACAGGCCGGGACCATGACCGGTGTCTACACCATGGCCCTGTGCCTGGGGGCGGCGATGGCCGCGGGCGCGACCGTGCCGTTGAGCGAGCATTTCGACAAGAGCTGGGCGTTGGGCCTCGGCTTCTGGGTGGTTCCGACATTGGTCGCGGCGATTTTCTGGTTGCCACAGGTCGGGCACAAACACGGCGCGCATAACGTCGCGTATCGGGTTCGCGGTCTGTTGCGTGATCCACTGGCCTGGCAAGTGACGCTCTACATGGGCCTGCAATCTTCTCTGGCCTACATTGTGTTCGGCTGGTTGCCGTCGATCCTGATCGGTCGCGGCCTGACGCCGACCCAGGCGGGTCTGGTGCTGTCAGGCTCGGTCATTGTTCAGTTGGCGAGTTCACTGGCGGCGCCATGGCTGGCGACGCGTGGCAAGGATCAGCGTCTGGCGATCGTCATCGTCATGCTGCTGACCCTTGGCGGTTTGTTCGGTTGTCTTTACGCACCGATCGAAGGCTTGTGGGGCTGGGCGATCCTGCTGGGTCTGGGGCAGGGCGGTACGTTCAGTCTGGCGTTGACCCTGATCGTGCTGCGTTCGCGGGACGCCCATGTCGCGGCGAACCTGTCGAGCATGGCCCAAGGCTTCGGTTACACCCTGGCGTCCATGGGGCCGTTCGCGGTCGGCATCGTGCATGACTGGACCGGTGGCTGGAACGCCTTGGGCTGGATTTTCGGCATCATCGGCCTTGGGGCGATCATCGCCGGCCTGGGCGCTGGCCGTTCGCTGTACGTCCAGGTCGAAAGCGAAAAGGTCTGACACCCGCGCACTGTCGGTATTCGGCTCACGAATGCCGATAGTGTTTCGCGCCTTTGTTGACTATCGTGCAGGCTATCTTTTGAAACCACTTTGCAAGCGCAGGGAGCCTGTCCATGAGTGATGCCCACAACGCATTGATCACCCAGTTCTACCAAGCCTTCCAGCGGCTGGATGCCGAGGCCATGAGCGCCTGCTATACCGACGACGTGGTGTTCAGTGATCCAGCGTTCGGCGAATTGCACGGCCGCGATGCAGGCGACATGTGGCGGATGCTCACCACTCGGGCCAAGGATTTTTCACTGACGTTCGATAACGTGCGCAGCGACGAGTGCACAGGCGGCGCCCATTGGGTGGCGACGTACCTGTTCAGCCAGACCGGCAACACCGTGGTCAACGACATTCAGGCACGTTTTGTTTTTCGCGACGGCAAGATCTGCGAGCATCACGACAGCTTCGATTTGTGGGCCTGGTCTCGACAGGCGCTGGGTTTCAAGGGGTTGTTGTTGGGCTGGACGCCGGCGGTGAGAAACGCCGTGCGCGCGCAAGCCTTGAAGGGGCTGAAGGCATTCCAGGCCAGTCGCTGATAAGATCGCGGCTTGTTTCCTTTCAAGCCTTGATCGCCACGTGAACACCGCCAGCGAATCTTCCGTCATTGCCGCCGAACCAACGCTGCCCGTCAGCAAACCCTGGTTCGTCTACCTCGTTCGCGCGGCCAATGGTTCGCTCTACTGCGGGATCAGCGATGATCCCGTACGTCGCTTCGCCACCCACCAGAGTGGCAAGGGCGCACGCTTTTTTCTCTCCAGCCCTGCCGTGGCATTGGTTTACACCGAAGCCTGCTGCGATAAAAGCGAAGCGCTGCGTCAGGAACGGCTGATCAAAAAACTCAAGAAAAGCGCCAAGGAATGCCTGGTGGCGAGTGCTGCTGCGGGCTTATCAATCTGACTGATATGTCCCCATCAGGCAGATCGGTGGGCTGCTCAGGGAATGCGCGGTAAGCTGCGGATTCCTTATCCGTGCGGCGGAGCCGAACATGTCTGAGTTGATTCTTCATCATTACCCGACGTCCCCTTTTTCCGAAAAGGCCCGCTTGCTGCTGGGCTTCAAGGGGCTGTCCTGGCGCTCGGTGAAGATCTCGCCGGTGATGCCAAAACCCGATCTGACCGCGCTGACCGGCGGCTACCGCAAGACGCCGGTGTTACAGATCGGCGCGGATATCTATTGCGACACGTCGCTGATCGCCCGTCGTCTGGAACAGGAAAAAGCCTTGCCGGCGTTCTTCCCGGAAGGTCAGGAAATGATCGCCGCCACGGTCGCCGCATGGGCGGATTCGGTGGTGTTCCAGCACGCGGTCAGCCTGGTGTTTCAACCGGAATCGATCGCTGTGCGCTTCGGCAATTTACCGCCGGAAGCGATCAAGGCGTTCATTGCCGATCGCGCGGAGTTGTTCAGTGGTGACAGCGCCACACGGCTGTCGGCAGAGCAGGCCCGGCATCAATGGCCAACCATCATGACGCGTCTGGAACAACAGCTTCAGCGCGAACAGGGCGACTTCCTGTTCGGTGAGCCATCGATTGCCGACTTTGCCCTGGCCCATCCGTTGTGGTTCCTCAAAGCCACGCCCGTCACTTCACCGTTGGTCGATGCTTATCCGGCGGTTTCGGCGTGGCTGGGGCGCGTGTTGGGCTTCGGTCATGGCGCATTCAGCGAGATGAGCTCCGAAGAGGCGCTGGAGGTTGCGCGCAATGCCACACCGGCCGCATTGCCGGATGAGCAGTTCGACGAACCGAATGGTTTTGAGGCTGGCCAGCAGGTGGTCATTGCCGCCATCGATTACGGCGTTGATCCGGTGGTGGGTGAGTTGCTGTTTGCAGACAGTGAAGAATTGATTCTGCGTCGTGAAGACGAGCGGGGCGGTGTGGTGCATGTGCACTTTCCGCGATTCGGGTTCCGCATCGAAAAGCGCCGATGAACCCCTGTGGGAGCGGGCTTGCTCGCGAAGAGGCCATTACATTCAACATTGATGTTGACTGACAGGCCGCTTTCGCGAGCAAGCCCGCTCCCACAGGGTTTGTGTTTATTTCAGTGCGGCCAGGATTTCATCCGGGTCATACCCGCGAATCAACGTCCCGTTCACATCGATGATCGGAATCCCGCCGCCACCCAGCGCCTCGTAGTCCTTGCGCGCCTCGGCATCCTTCTCGATATCGAACTCCTTGTACGGAATGCCCTTCTGATCGAGAAAGCGCCGAGTCAGTTTGCAGTAACCACACCATTCAGTGGCGTAGAGCACGACGTTGGCCTTGGCCTGAGTCTGCTCCGACACCACCTGCGCCGGATTGAACACCCGCTCGATCTTGCCCCAGTTCTGGTAGACCACGACCACCAGCAGGATCAGCAGGCATTTCTTCAGTACGCCGCCGAGCATCAGTTACGTCGCTTGAGCTGATCGGTGAGCTGGGTCGGCAGACCTTTGATGATCAGCGTGCCGGCTTCTTCGTCGTATTCGATCTTCGAGCCCAGCAGGTGCGCTTCGAAGCTGATGGACAGGCCTTCGGCGCGACCGGTGAAGCGGCGGAACTGATTGAGGGTACGTTTATCTGCCGGGATCTCCGGCGACAGGCCGTAGTCCTTGTTGCGGATGTGATCGTAAAAGGCTTTCGGGCGCTCTTCGTCGATCAGCTCCGAGAGTTCTTCCAGGCCCATGGGTTCGCCCAGTTTTGCCTGGCTGCTGGCGTAATCCACCAGGGTCTTGGTCTTCTCGCGGGCGGATTCTTCCGGCAGGTCTTCGCTTTCGACGAAGTCACTGAAGGCCTTGAGCAGGGTGCGGGTTTCGCCCGGGCCATCGACGCCTTCCTGGCAGCCGATGAAGTCTCGGAAATACTCCGAAACCTTTTTGCCGTTCTTGCCTTTGATGAACGAAATGTACTGCTTGGACTGCTTGTTGTTCTGCCACTCGGACACGTTGATCCGTGCCGCTAGGTGCAGTTGGCCCAGATCCAGGTGCCGGGACGGGGTCACGTCCAGCTGATCGGTCACTGCAACGCCTTCACTGTGGTGCAGCAGGGCGATCGCCAGGTAGTCGGTCATGCCTTGCTGATAATGCGCAAACAGCACGTGGCCGCCCACAGAGAGGTTCGACTCTTCCATCAGCTTTTGCAGGTGTTCCACCGCCACCCGGCTGAACGCTGTGAAATCCTTGCCGCCATCGAGGTATTCCTTCAGCCAGCCGCTGAACGGATGCGCCCCGGACTCGGCATGGAAGAACCCCCAGGCCTTGCCTTGTTTGGCGTTGTAGCTCTCGTTGAGGTCGGCAAGCATGTACTCGATGGCGCTCGACTCGGCCAGTTCGGAGTCGCGGGCGTGGAGAACTGCAGGTGTGCCGTCGGGTTTTTTGTCGATCAGGTGGACGATGCAATGGCGGATCGGCATGGGCTTCTCGGCTGATTGAAGAGAGGAGGGCGTGCTCCCCCGAAAAAGCGCCCAGTGTACCGCAACCACTGGTTTTGGCGCGGCACGAAGGGCAATTCGCAGGTGTCCAACGGCGCTTATGCTGTTTTTTACGGTTTTAGAGCAATAAAGCTGACCAAATGGGTAGCTAGAGGCGGATATTTCCCCGTCTCTGTGCTAGTTTTGCCCGGTCTTACGCGAAGTCACTGCGTTAAGCGTGCATTCAGCATTTGTCAGGTCGAACCAAACCCTGATTTCGGTATCTATAACCCCGACTCGTCGCGGTTATGGCCGAGGGTGCCAGATCCAGAAGATCGGGCTCGATGGCTGACACTGCACTCTGCAATCCATATGAATTTGATAGGGAAGGAACACTACATGGCTCTTACTAAAGACCAACTGATCGCCGACATCGCTGAAGCTATCGACGCGCCAAAAACCACCGCGCGTAACGCTCTGGACCAACTGGGCCAAATCGTTGCCGATCAGCTGGAAAACGGCGGCGAAATCACTCTGCCAGGTATCGGCAAACTGAAAGTGACTGAGCGTCCTGCCCGTACCGGCCGCAACCCTTCGACTGGCGCTGCCATCGAAATCGCTGCCAAGAAAGTTATCAAGCTGGTTGTGGCCAAAGGCCTGACCGACGCTGTTAACAAGTAAGACGCAGTAAAAAAAGCCGTGCTCCAGAGTGATCCGGGCACGGCTTTTTTGTGTCTGCGATTTAGCGACTGACCAAGGGCCAATCGCTGTCTCAGTGACTAATCAGCTCTTGCGAGCCCAACGTTCGCGCCAGACCTGCTGCTCGGATTTGGTCTGGAAGGTCCAGGCGACGAAGCGGCTTTGCTTCTGACCCTGAGACATTTCCACAACCTGGCTTTCCAGTACGCCGGCCTTTTTCAGCGCCGTCTGGATCGCCGGCAGGTTGGAGGCTTTCGAGACCAGGGTGCTGAACCAAAGCACTTTGTGTTGGAAATGCGCGCTCTCGGCGATCAGTTGCGTCACAAACCGTGCTTCACCACCTTCACACCACAGTTCGGCCGATTGACCGCCAAAGTTCAGCACAGGCAGCTTGCGTTTTGGATCGGCACGGCCCAGCGCTCGCCATTTACGCTCGCTGCCTTTGGTCGCTTCGTCCATCGAGGCGTGGAACGGCGGGTTGCACATGGTCAGGTCAAAGCGTTCGCCGGGTTCGAGCAGGCCCAGCAGAATGTGCTTGGGGTTGCTTTGCTGGCGTAACTGGATGGCTTTGTTCAGTCCGTTGGACTGCACGATGGCTTTGGCGGCGGCCACGGCCGTCGGGTCGATTTCCGAGCCGAGAAAGTGCCAGCGGTAGTCGCTGTAGCCGATCAACGGATAGACGCAGTTGGCGCCCATGCCGATATCCAGCACCTTGACCGGCGCGCCGCGCGGGATTTCACCGTCGTTGACGCTAGCCAGCAGGTCGGCCAGGAAGTGCACGTAATCGGCACGCCCCGGAACCGGTGGGCAGAGGTAGTCGGCCGGGATGTCCCAATGGGCGACGCCGTAGAACGACTTGAGCAGCGCACGGTTGAACACCCGCACTGCGTCCGGGCTGGCGAAGTCGATACTTTCCTTGCCGTACGGGTTGATGATCACGAACTTCGCCAGTTCCGGCGTGGTTTTGATCAGCGCCGGGAAGTCGTAACGACCCTGATGGCGGTTGCGCGGATGCAGGCTGGCCTTCTCGCGGGGCTCCACGGCTTTGGCCGGGGTCGCGGAATCAGGCTTTTTGCGCGCAGGTCTTGGTGTGCGGGGGGCGTTCATGGGTGTGGTCGATTCGGGTATGGCTAAAAGTGGCGGGTATTGTCCCACATCCGCTCCCTGATGACGCATATCCCCTGTAGGAGCTGCCGAAGGCTGCGATCTTTTGATCTTGTTTTTTTAAAGCAAAGTCAAAAGATCGCAGCCTTCGGCAGCTCCTACGGGGGATTTGCGGTGTTTGAGAAATCGGCAGGCATAAAAAAGGGAGGCCATTTCGGGCCTCCCGTTTTCATTGCGATTTGCCGTTACAGGCTGGCAATCCGCGCATGCTGCTCGGCCAACTTGCTCAAAGCCTGTTCAGCTTCAGCCAGTTTGGCGCGTTCCTTCTCGATGACTTCGGCCGGGGCCTTGTCGACGAAACCGGCGTTGGACAGCTTGCCGCCCACGCGTTGAACTTCGCCCTGCAGACGCAGGATTTCCTTGTCCAGGCGCGCCAGTTCGGCGTCCTTGTCGATCAGGCCGGCCATCGGCACCAGCACTTCCATCTCGCCAACCAGTGCGGTGGCGGACAGTGGTGCTTCTTCGCCGGAAGCCAACACGGTGATCGATTCGAGGCGAGCCAGCTTCTTCAGCAGGGCTTCGTTCTCGGTGAGACGACGCTGATCTTCGGCGCTGACGTTTTTCAGGAACAGGTTCAACGGCTTGCCTGGACCGATGTTCATTTCGCCGCGGATGTTACGCGTGCCGAGCATCAGTTCCTTGAGCCACTCGATATCGTTCTCGGCAGCCGGATCGATGCGCTCTTCATTGGCCACTGGCCACGGTTGCAGCATGATCGTCTTGCCTTCGATACCGGCCAGCGGCGCGATGCGCTGCCAGATTTCTTCGGTGATGAACGGCATGAACGGATGCGCCAGACGCAGCGCGACTTCCAATACCCGAACCAGCGTACGGCGGGTGCCACGCTGACGTTCGACCGGCGCGTTTTCGTCCCACAGCACAGGCTTGGAGAGTTCCAGGTACCAGTCGCAATACTGGTTCCAGATGAACTCGTACAAGGCTTGTGCGGCCAGGTCGAAGCGGAACTGATCGAGTTGACGGGTCACTTCGGCTTCGGTGCGTTGCAGCTGCGAAATGATCCAGCGATCCGCCAGCGACAGCTCGTAAGCTTCGCCGTTCTGACCGCAGTCTTCGCCCTTGTCCAGCACGTAGCGCGCGGCGTTCCAGATCTTGTTGCAGAAGTTGCGATAACCCTCGACACGGCCCATGTCGAACTTGATGTCGCGACCGGTGGACGCCAGCGAGCAGAAGGTGAAGCGCAGGGCGTCGGTGCCGTAGCTGGCGATTCCGTCGGCGAATTCGTCGCGGGTCTGCTTCTCGATCTTCTTCGCCAGTTTCGGCTGCATCATGCCGGAGGTGCGTTTCTGCACCAGGTCTTCGAGCTCGATGCCGTCGATGATGTCCAGCGGGTCCAGGACGTTGCCCTTGGACTTGGACATCTTCTGGCCCTGACCGTCACGCACCAGACCGTGAACATAAACGGTCTTGAACGGAACCTGCGGCGTGCCGTCTTCGTTCTTCACCAAGTGCATGGTGAGCATGATCATCCGGGCAACCCAGAAGAAAATGATGTCGAAGCCAGTCACCAGCACGTCGGTGGAGTGGAATTTCTTCAGGAACTCGGTCTGCTCTGGCCAGCCGAGCGTGGAGAATGTCCACAGGCCCGAACTGAACCAGGTGTCGAGAACGTCGTTGTCCTGTTGCAGTTCAACGTCCGGGCCGAGGTTGTGCTTGGCACGTACTTCGGCTTCGTCGCGACCGACGTAGACCTTGCCCGACTCGTCGTACCAGGCCGGAATCCGGTGGCCCCACCACAACTGACGGCTGATGCACCAGTCCTGGATGTCGCGCATCCACGAGAAGTACATGTTTTCGTACTGTTTCGGCACGAACGCGATGCGGCCGTCTTCAACAGCAGCGATGGCTGGCTCAGCCAATGGCTTGGTCGACACGTACCACTGGTCGGTCAGCCACGGCTCGATGATGGTCCCGGAACGGTCGCCTTTCGGCACTTTCAGCGCGTGGTCGTTGACGCTGACCAGGAGGCCGGCAGCATCAAACGCAGCAACGATCTGCTTGCGCGCTTCGAAGCGGTCCAGGCCGGCATATTCGGCCGGGATCTTGCCGTCGATGCTTTCGTTGAGCGTGCCGTCGAGGTTGAACACCTGACAGGCCGGCAATACAGCGGCGTTCTTGTCGAAGATGTTCAGCAGCGGCAGGTTGTGGCGCTTGCCGACTTCGTAGTCGTTGAAATCGTGGGCCGGGGTGATTTTCACGCAGCCGGTGCCGAATTCTGGATCGCAGTAATCGTCGGCGATGATCGGGATGCGGCGGCCGACCAGCGGCAGCTCGACAAATTTGCCGATCAGGGCTTGGTAGCGTTCATCGTTCGGGTTAACCGCTACGGCGGCGTCGCCGAGCATGGTTTCCGGGCGAGTGGTCGCGACGATCAGGTAATCGTTGCCTTCAACGGTCTTGGCGCCGTCGGCCAGCGGGTACTTCAGGTTCCACAGGAAACCTTTCTCGTCATGGTTTTCCACTTCGAGGTCGGAAATCGCTGTGTGCAACTTGGTGTCCCAGTTGACCAGACGCTTGCCGCGGTAGATCAGGCCGTCTTCGTGCAGGCGCACAAAGGCTTCTTTAACGGCTTCCGAGAGGCCGTCGTCCATGGTGAAGCGCTCGCGGCCCCAGTCCACGGACGAGCCGAGACGGCGGATCTGACGGCTGATGTTGCCGCCGGACTGATCCTTCCATTCCCAGACTTTATCGAGGAATTTCTCACGGCCCAGATCGTGACGATTCTGGCCCTGGGCTTCGAGTTGACGCTCCACCAGCATTTGCGTGGCGATACCGGCGTGGTCGGTACCCGGCTGCCACAGGGTGTTACGACCCTGCATGCGGCGGAAACGGATCAGGGCGTCCATGATCGCGTTGTTGAAGCCGTGCCCCATGTGCAGGCTGCCGGTGACGTTCGGCGGCGGGATCATGATGGTGTAGGACTCGCCCGCGCCTTGCGGGGCGAAGTAATTCTCTGACTCCCAGGTGTTGTACCAGGAAGTTTCAATGGCGTGCGGCTGGTAGGTCTTATCCATGCGCGGCGGGACCCTATTGGCATTTATTCAGGAAAAGCCGGCAAGTATAGCGGGGCATGGGGCGTAGGGCGAGCGGGTGCAGACAGGGCGCATCATCAAAAACGACGCCAATCAAATGTGGGAGCGGGCTTGCTCGCGAAGGCGGTGTGTCAGTCAGCATTAATGTTGAATGTTGGACCGCATTCGCGAGCAAGCCCGCTCCCACAAGGAGGGTGGGTTATTCGTACTGGCTGAGGAGGCGTTCCATCCGCGCGCTGAGGCGACGTTTGATTTCGGTTTCGATGTGCGGGGCGAAGTCGTCGATCACGTCTTGCATGATCAATTGCGCGGCGGCGCGCAGTTCGCCATCCAGGTGCAGCAGGTCGTCGGGGCTCTTGCTGGCGGCAGGCGCCGGTTGGGCAGCAGGGGCAGCAGGGGCGGGTGGCGCCGGTTCAGGAATTGTTGGGCTGGCGCCGACCGTATCGAACAGCATCGGAATCTGTTCCTGATCACCGTCCTCGACCGTGTCGGTAAGCAAGGGCGGTTGCAGGTTGTCATCGCCGAGCAATTGACGGATCGACTCAAGGTCGTCCAGCAGATGCGCGGACTTTTGCTGCGGTTTTGGAGTGTCCATCGGAATGCTCAGAGTCGCTGTAAACGGTGATCTTGCAGAGGATAGCCCTGTTCGCGGTAGAAACGGAAACTCTCCCGCGCAGCCGTACGAATCGTCGGATCTTCCACCACCACTTCCGCCACGCGGGCGAACTTGTTGGCGAATGCCGGGACTTTCAGGGCGAGATTGACCAACAGGTCCTGATGCGGACCGCAGTCATCGCCAAGACCCAACACAATCAAACCGTCCGGCTCATTTTCAGCAGGGCCGTGGGGCACGAAGCTTTCGCCCTTGAAGGCCCACAAACGCGCATCGAGATCGTCACGCTGGGCGGCATCGCTGCAATGCAGATAGATGCGGTGACCCATGCGCCAGGCTTTTTCGGTGAGCTTGCAGGCGAAATCCAGCCGCGCCGAAGGATCGGCGCTGGGCAGGATATAGAAGTCGACTTTGGTCATTGCGGTTCCTGAGCCAAGGGCGGCGTCACCCGAAAGTGACGCCCCCTGGGTCATCGGTTTCAGGCTTTGGCGCGGTCCAGCAGGTATTGGGTCAGCAATGGAACCGGGCGGCCAGTGGCGCCCTTGTCCTTGCCGCCGCTGGTCCAGGCCGTGCCGGCGATGTCCAGGTGCGCCCAGTTGAGGTTCTTGGTGAAGCGCGACAGGAAGCAGGCAGCGGTGATGGTGCCGGCTTTCGGACCACCGATGTTGGCGATGTCGGCGAACGGACTGTCCAGCTGTTCCTGGTACTCATCGAACAGCGGCAGTTGCCAGGCGCGATCGTCAGCCGATTGGCCGGCGCTCAGCAGTTGGCCGATCAGTTCGTCGTTGTTGCCCAGCAGGCCCGACGTGTGGGAACCCAGAGCAACGACGCAAGCGCCGGTCAGGGTCGCGATGTCGATCACCGCTTGTGGCTTGAAGCGCTCGGAGTAGGTCAGGGCGTCGCACAGCACCAGACGGCCTTCGGCGTCGGTGTTGAGGATTTCCACGGTCTGGCCGCTCATGGTGGTGACGATGTCGCCAGGACGCGAAGCATTGCCGCTCGGCATGTTTTCGGCGCAGGCCAGGATGCACACCAGGTTGATCGGCAGTTTCAGCTCGAGCACGGCACGCAGGGTGCCGAATACGCTGGCAGCGCCGCCCATGTCGTACTTCATTTCATCCATGCCGGCGCCCGGTTTCAGGCTGATGCCGCCAGTGTCAAAGGTGATGCCTTTGCCGACCAGTGCGTACGGCTTCTCGGATTTCTTGCCGCCGTTGTATTGCATGACGATCAGGCGCGGTGGCTGGGCGCTGCCCTGGCCCACGGCGTAGAACGAGCCCATGCCCAGGTCCTTGATCTTCTTCTCATCGAGGACTTCGACTTTCAGGCTTTTGAATTCTTTGCCCAGGTTCTTCGCCTGCTCACCGAGGAACGTCGGGTGGCAGATGTTCGGCGGCAGGTTACCCAGGTCGCGGGTGAACGCCATGCCGTTGGCGATAGCGGTGGCGTGGGCCACGGCGCGCTCGACTTCAGCCTGTGCAGCCTTGATGGTCACCAGGGTGACTTTCTTCAGGGTGCGAGGCTCGGCTTTCTGGCTTTTGAACTGGTCGAACGTGTATTCGCCGTCCACCAGGGTTTCGGCCAGCAGGCGGGTCTTGCCGTAGCTGTCACGGCCTTTGACCACGACTTCGTCCAGGGCCAGTACCGCATCGCTGCCGCCCAGGCCTTTGAGGGTGTTAAGGATACCGGCGATGATTTTACGGAACGGGCGGTCGCCCAGCTCTTCATCCTTGCCAACGCCCACCAGCAGCACGCGTTCGGCCTTGAGGTTCGGCAGGCTGTGCAGCAACAGACTCTGGCCGACTTTGCCAGCCAGGTCGCCGCGCTTGAGAACAGCACTGATGGCGCCACCGCTCAGTTCGTCGAGTTGTTTGGCGATGGCGCCGAGCTTGCGGCCTTCGCCGACGGCGACCACCAGAGTGGCGGTTTTCAACGTTTCTGGGCTAACGCTTTTTACAACCAGTTCCATGTCCGGGTCCCTGAATTAATGGTCAACACGCAAGAGCTCGACGGCATGCACTCGAGCTTGCTTATAAATAGAAAGACGCAGGGTCACGGCCCGCGACAAAGGCCGCAGTTTGAACCTCGTGCCCCGAGCCTGACAACCCTCGGTTGTACGATCTTCAGCGCTTTACCCGCCTGCTTGAGCATGCGCAGTGACAGGCGCACCCAATCACAGGATAATGCGCCAACTTTTTTCGGCGGCTCTGTCTTGTGGGCTGCCCGATACGTTTGCTTGTTTGGCCGCCTTAGCCTGACAACCCTGGAGTGTCTGGTTTGATCGTCTTCCGTTATCTATCCCGCGAAGTCCTGTTGACCTTGAGCGCCGTCAGCGCTGTGTTGCTGGTCATCATCATGAGCGGTCGCTTCATTAAATACCTCGCCCAGGCGGCCTCTGGCCTCCTGGATCCGGGCTCGCTATTCCTGATCATGGGTTTCCGTCTGCCGGGCTTCCTGCAACTGATTCTGCCGTTGGGCCTGTTTCTCGGGATCCTGTTGGCTTACGGTCGCCTGTACCTTGAAAGCGAAATGACCGTGCTGGCGGCCACCGGCATGAGTCAGCAACGTCTGCTTGCCATGACCCTTTTTCCAGCCACCCTGGTCGCGATGGTGGTGGCATGGCTGAGCCTGAGCCTGGCGCCACAAGGCGCCAATCAATTCCAGTTGCTGTTGAACAAACAGGATGCCCTGACCGAGTTCGACACCCTCGAGCCAGGTCGCTTCCAGGCCCTGCGTGACGGAACGCGGGTGACCTACACCGAAACGCTGTCGGACGACCGCATCAACCTTGGCGGCGTGTTCATTTCGCAGAAGAACGTCAATTCCGAAAACAAGGATCGCGGGATTTCCGTGCTGGTGGCCGAGAAGGGCCGTCAGGAAATTCGGCCCGACGGTAACCGTTACCTGATTCTCGACAACGGCTATCGCTATGACGGCAATCCGGGACAGGCTGATTACCGGGCGATCAAGTACGACGAGTACGGCGTATTGCTGCCCAAGCCGGACGTCAGCGATGAAGTGACCGACCGTGATGCGATGGCCACCAGTACCCTGATCGCCAGCGATGACATCCGCTCCCGCACCGAGCTGCAATGGCGTCTATCCCTGCCGTTGCTGGTGTTCATCGTGACCCTGATGGCGGTGCCGCTGTCGCGGGTCAATCCGCGTCAGGGCCGTTTCCTCAAGCTGCTGCCGGCGATTCTTCTTTATATGGCTTATCTGAGCATTCTGATTGCCGCTCGTGGCGCCCTTGAAAAAGGCAAGATTCCGCCTGTTCTGGGGTTGTGGTGGGTTCACGCGATCTTCCTGGCGATTGGCCTGGGCTTGCTCTATTGGGAGGCAATGCAATTGAAGTTGGCGAGTCGCCGCAGCGCGCTGGAGGTGGCTCGTGGATAAGCTCGATCGCTACATTGGTAGCAGCGTTTTCGTGGCAATTCTGGCGGTACTGGGGATCATTCTCGGTCTGGCGACGCTGTTCGCGTTCATCGATGAGATGAGTGAGGTCAGCGATACCTACACCTTGATGGACGTGTTGAGCTACGTCTTGCTGACCGCGCCACGTCGGTTGTACGACATGTTGCCGATGGCGGCACTGATCGGTTGCCTGATCGGCCTCGGCAGCCTGGCCAGCCACAGCGAGTTGACCATCATGCGCGCTGCGGGCGTGTCAATCGGGCGAATCGTCTGGGCGGTCATGAAGCCAATGCTGATCCTGATGGTGGTGGGTGTGCTGATCGGCGAATACGTTGCGCCGGCCACCGAAGTCACCGCTCAGGCCAATCGCTCGCTGGCCCAGGGCAGCGGCGATGCGCAAAGCGCCAAGCATGGCCTGTGGCACCGTCAGGGGGACGAGTTCATTCACGTCAACTCCGTGCAGCCAAACGGTTTGCTATATGGCGTGACCCGTTATCGCTTCGACGATCAGCGCCACATGCTGTCCTCGAGCTTCGCCAAGCGCGCCGAATTCGACAAGGATCACTGGCAGCTCAGCGATGTCACGACCACGTTATTCCATGACAAGAACACCGAAGTGGTGACCGTTCCGGTCGAGCGCTGGAACGTGGCGTTGAGCCCGCAACTGCTGGATACCGTGGTGATGTCGCCCGATTCGCTGTCGATCAGTGGTCTGTGGGGGTACATCCATTACCTGGCTGACCAGGGCTTGAGCAATGGTCGTTACTGGCTGGCATTTTGGGTCAAGGTGTTGCAACCGCTGGTCACCGCCGCGCTGGTACTGATGGCGATTTCCTTCATCTTCGGTCCATTGCGGTCGGTGACCCTCGGTCAGCGAGTGTTTACCGGCGTGCTGGTGGGCTTCACCTTCCGTATCGTTCAGGATTTGCTCGGTCCTTCGAGCCTGGTCTTCGGTTTCTCGCCACTGTTTGCGGTACTGGTTCCGGCGGGTGTCTGTGCCCTGGCCGGGGTCTGGTTGTTGCGCCGGGCCGGCTGATCAAGGGTTTCTCCTGACCTTGCAGGTCACTCAAAACGCTCCTGTCGCAAGACCGGGGCGTTTTTGTAGGCGCCGTCTGACCTGCAAACGTGACGCTTGCGCCGTGGATCAGGTACAATTCCCGGCTATTTTTCGGCGGGCTATGCCTGCAGCCTTTTTGAGTGTTGATCCGTGAGTGATTTGAGTCATATCCGCAATTTCTCCATCATCGCCCACATTGACCATGGCAAGTCGACGCTGGCCGATCGCTTCATCCAGATGTGTGGCGGCCTTGCCGAGCGCGAAATGGAAGCCCAGGTTCTGGACTCCATGGACCTGGAACGTGAACGCGGGATCACCATCAAGGCCCACAGCGTCACCCTGTATTACACCGCTCGCGATGGCATCAAGTACCAGCTGAACTTCATTGACACCCCGGGCCACGTCGACTTCACCTATGAAGTCAGCCGGTCGCTGGCGGCCTGTGAAGGCGCGTTGCTGGTGGTCGATGCCGGTCAGGGCGTTGAAGCGCAGTCGGTAGCCAACTGCTACACCGCGATCGAGCAGGGCCTGGAAGTGATGCCGGTCCTGAACAAGATCGACCTGCCTCAGGCCGATCCGGACCGCGTAAAAGAAGAAATCGAAAAAATCATCGGCATCGATGCCACCGACGCGGTCGAGTGCAGCGCCAAGACCGGTCTGGGCGTCGACGAAGTGCTAGAGCGTCTGGTCAAGACCATTCCTGCGCCGACCGGCAACTATGAAGACCCGCTGCAAGCGTTGATCATCGACTCCTGGTTCGACAACTACCTGGGCGTTGTTTCCCTGGTTCGCGTGCGCCACGGGCGTGTGAGGAAGGGCGACAAGATCCTGGTCAAGTCCACCGGCAAGATCCACCTCGTGGACAGCGTCGGTGTCTTCAACCCGAAACACACCGCCACCGTTGACCTGAAGGCCGGCGAAGTGGGCTTCATCATCGCCGGCATCAAGGATATTCACGGTGCACCGGTCGGTGACACCCTGACCTTGAGCTCCACGCCGGACGTCGACGTGCTGCCAGGCTTCAAACGCATTCAGCCGCAGGTATACGCCGGCCTGTTCCCGGTCAGCTCCGACGACTTCGAAGATTTCCGTGAAGCCCTGCAAAAGCTCACGCTCAACGACTCGTCCCTGCAATACACCCCGGAAAGCTCCGACGCCCTGGGCTTCGGCTTCCGTTGCGGGTTCCTCGGCATGCTGCACATGGAAATCATCCAGGAGCGCCTGGAGCGCGAGTACGACCTGGACCTGATCACCACGGCGCCGACGGTAATTTTCGAACTGCTGCTGAAAACCGGTGAAACGATTTACGTCGACAACCCGTCGAAGCTTCCAGACCTGTCTTCGATCGAAGACATGCGCGAACCGATCGTGCGGGCCAATATTCTTGTGCCGCAAGAGCATCTGGGTAACGTCATTACCCTGTGCATCGAGAAGCGTGGCGTACAGCACGACATGCTGTTCCTCGGTACCCAGGTTCAAGTGACCTACGATTTGCCGATGAACGAAGTGGTCCTGGACTTCTTCGACCGTCTGAAATCCACCAGCCGTGGCTATGCATCGCTGGATTACCATTTCGATCGTTATCAATCGGCTAATCTGGTGAAACTGGATGTGCTGATCAACGGTGACAAGGTCGACGCCCTGGCGTTGATCGTGCACAAGGATAACGCGCACTACAAAGGTCGCCAGTTGACCGAGAAGATGAAGGAACTGATTCCACGTCAGATGTTCGACGTCGCGATCCAGGCCGCCATTGGCGGGCAGATTATTGCGCGGACCTCTGTCAAGGCACTCAGAAAGAACGTATTGGCCAAATGCTACGGCGGTGACGTTAGCCGTAAGAAGAAACTGCTTGAAAAGCAGAAGGCCGGTAAGAAACGCATGAAGCAAGTCGGTAACGTGGAAATTCCACAAGAAGCCTTCCTTGCAGTGCTCAGGTTGGATAGTTAGGTCCTATGTCACTAAATTTCCCGCTGTTGCTGGTCATCGCCGTGTTCGTCTGCGGCCTGTTGGCGTTGCTCGATCTGGTTTTCCTGGCGCCGCGTCGGCGTGCCGCCATTGCCTCCTATCAGGGCAGTGTCAGCCAGCCTGATGGGATGGTGGTCGAGAAACTGAATAAAGAGCCGCTGCTGGTCGAATACGGCAAGTCGTTCTTCCCGGTGTTGTTCATCGTGCTGGTACTGCGTTCGTTCCTGTTGGAACCGTTCCAGATTCCTTCCGGCTCGATGAAACCGACCCTGGACGTTGGCGACTTCATTCTGGTGAACAAGTTTTCTTACGGGATCCGCTTGCCGGTGCTCGACAAGAAAGTCATCGAAGTCGGTGATCCACAGCGCGGCGATGTGATGGTGTTCCGCTACCCGAGCGATCCGAACGTCAACTACATTAAACGTGTGGTGGGCCTGCCGGGTGACCAGATTCGTTACACCGCCGACAAGCGTCTGTTCGTCAACGGTGAGTCGATTGCCGAACAACTGGTCGGCTCCGAGCCGGGCACGTTGGGCAGCGCCGAGCTCTACAAGGAAAAACTCGGCGTTGCCGAGCACCTGATCCGCAAGGAAATGAGCCGTTACCGCGCAACGCCGGACCATTCGTGGACCGTGCCTGCCGGGCACTACTTCATGATGGGCGACAACCGCGACAACTCGAATGACAGTCGCTACTGGGATGATCCGAGCATTCCCAAGGATCTGCTGGGCATGGTTCCCGACAAGAATATCGTCGGCAAGGCCTTCGCAGTCTGGATGAGCTGGCCGGAACCTAAACTCAGTCACCTGCCGAATTTCTCGCGGGTTGGCCTGATCAAGTAATCACACACGGCGCTGTTGAACACAGCGCCGAATGCATTTCTGGAGTCGGCACAATCGGCCCCGAAGCATGAAGCCAATGATATTCAGGACGTTATTTTTGAACACAGCGTTAATTGTCCCAAGCCTGCGCCGCATCACGGCGATGGCGGTGGAACCCAACCACGAACTCAGCGTGGGTAAACCGTGAGCGTCTCCTTAAGCCGTCTCGAGCGTCAGCTCGGCTACACCTTCAAGGATCAGGAACTGATGGTCCTGGCCCTGACTCACCGCAGCTTTGCCGGACGTAACAACGAACGCCTGGAATTCCTCGGTGATGCCATCCTTAACTTTGTCGCTGGCGAGGCGCTGTTCGATCGCTTCCCGCTGGCCCGCGAAGGCCAGTTGTCGCGATTGCGCGCTCGCTTGGTGAAAGGCGAGACCCTGGCCGTACTGGCCCGCGGTTTCGATCTGGGTGAATACCTGCGCCTGGGTTCCGGTGAATTGAAAAGCGGCGGTTTCCGTCGCGAGTCTATTCTGGCCGATGCCCTTGAAGCGCTGATCGGTGCGATCTACCTGGATGCCGGCATGGACATGGCACGCGAACGCGTACTGGCCTGGCTGGCCGGGGAGTTCGAAGGCCTGACGCTGGTCGACACTAACAAAGATCCAAAAACCCGTCTGCAAGAGTTCCTGCAGTCGCGGGGTTGTGAACTGCCGCGTTACGAAGTGGTGGATATCCAGGGTGAGCCGCATTGCCGGACGTTCTTCGTCGAATGTGAAATCACCTTACTGAATGAAAAAAGCCGAGGTCAGGGTGTGAGCCGTCGTATTGCCGAACAGGTAGCGGCCGCTGCAGCACTGATTGCCCTGGGCGTGGAGAATGGCCATGACTGATTCAACTGCAACTCGCTGTGGCTATGTCGCCATCGTCGGCCGTCCCAACGTGGGCAAGTCCACGCTGCTGAACCACATCCTCGGCCAGAAGCTGGCGATCACCTCGCGCAAGCCTCAGACCACTCGCCACAACATGCTGGGCATCAAGACTGAAGGCGCCGTGCAGGCGATCTACGTCGACACCCCCGGCATGCACAAAGGTGGCGAGAAAGCCCTGAACCGCTACATGAACAAGACCGCTTCGGCAGCATTGAAAGACGTCGACGTGGTGATCTTCGTGGTTGACCGCACCAAGTGGACCGACGAAGACCAGATGGTGCTCGAGCGCGTTCAATACGTGACCGGCCCGCTGATCGTGGCGCTGAACAAGACCGATCGCATCGAAGATAAAGCCGAGTTGATGCCGCACCTGACCTGGTTGCAGGAACAGTTGCCGAACGCGCAGATCATGCCGATCTCGGCCCAGCACGGGCATAACCTCGAAACGCTGGAGCGCGTGATTGCCGGTTACCTGCCGGAAAACGATCACTTCTTCCCGGAAGACCAGATCACCGACCGTAGCAGCCGCTTCCTCGCCGCTGAACTGGTACGCGAGAAAATCATGCGCCAGATGGGCGCCGAGCTGCCGTACCAGATCACCGTCGAAATCGAAGAGTTCAAGCAACAGGGCAAAACCCTGCACATCCATGCCTTGATCCTCGTCGAGCGCGACGGCCAGAAGAAAATCATCATTGGCGACAAGGGCGAGCGGATCAAACGCATCGGCACCGAGGCGCGCAAGGACATGGAGTTGCTGTTCGACTCCAAGATCATGCTCAACCTTTGGGTCAAGGTGAAAGGCGGCTGGTCCGACGATGAACGCGCCTTGCGTTCGCTGGGTTACGGCGACCTGTAACCCTCGGTTCCAGATACACCAGTGAGCCCCTGTGGGAGCGGGCTTGCTCGCGAATAGGATGTAACATTCAGCATTGATGTTGACTGTTACACCGCTTTCGCGAGCAAGCCCGCTCCCACATTGGTTTTGGGTTGTTTGTAAAATTGCGTTTCTCCATTGAGAACTCCATGTCCCAACCCATCGGCCAACTCGCCTTCGTGCTCCACAGTCGCGCCTACCGCGAAAACAGCGCATTGGTGGATTTCCTCACGCCGCAAGGTCGGCTGCGGGCAGTGTTGCGCAGCGCTCGGGGCAAGGCCGGGACGCTGGCGCGACCGTTCGTGCCGCTGGAAGTCGAGTTCCGTGGGCGGGGTGAATTGAAGAACGTCGGTCGCATGGAAAGCGTTGGCGTCTCTACCTGGCTCAATGGTGAGGCGCTGTTCAGCGGTCTCTACCTCAATGAGCTGTTGATTCGGCTGTTGCCGTCCGAAGACCCGCATCCCGCTGTGTTTGACCACTACGCCGCGACCCTGCTTGCCCTTGCCGAAGGTCGTCCGCTGGAACCGTTGCTGCGTTCCTTTGAATGGCGACTGCTTGACGATTTGGGTTACGGCTTCGCCCTGACCACCGACATCCACGACGAGCCCATCGCGCCGGACGGTCTGTACCGTCTTCAAGTAGATGCGGGGCTCGAACGGGTCTACCTGCTGCAACCCGGTCTGTTCAATGGCACCGAGCTGTTGGCCATGGCCGATGCAGATTGGTCAGCCCCTGGCGCGCTATCGGCAGCCAAGCGCTTGATGCGCCAGGCACTGGCCGTTCATCTGGGCGGTCGTCCCTTGGTCAGTCGCGAGTTGTTTCGCAAGCCATAGGGTCTGTTGATGTTTGGCAGCGGCCGCGACGGGCGCCCACTTGGCGCAGGGCTGCGTTGCTCGGAACTTATTTGGAACAACCAAACTACGTTCCTCGCGCCTTGCCCTGCACCAAGTGGTCATCCGTCGCGGCCGCTGCCAAACATCAACAGACCCTATCGCCCCGTGTATGCTGTGCGCCGAACTTTTCCATTTTCAGGAGCGCTTCCGTGACCACCAGCAATCGCATTCTTCTTGGCGTGAACATCGACCACGTTGCCACCCTGCGTCAGGCCCGGGGCACGCGCTATCCGGATCCGGTCAAGGCAGCATTGGACGCGGAAGAGGCGGGCGCTGACGGCATTACCGTGCACCTGCGCGAAGACCGTCGGCACATCCAGGAGCGCGACGTATTGCTGCTCAAGGATGTGCTGCAAACCCGCATGAACTTCGAAATGGGCGTCACCGAAGAGATGATGGTGTTCGCCGAACGCATTCGTCCGGCGCACATTTGCCTGGTACCGGAAACTCGTCAGGAGCTGACGACCGAGGGTGGTCTGGACGTGGCGGGGCAGGAAGCGCGGATCAAAGCGGCGGTGGATCGCCTGGCGAAGATCGGCTGTGAAGTGTCGCTGTTCATTGATGCTGACGAGCGGCAAATTGCAGCGTCTCGTCGTGTTGGTGCGCCGGCTATTGAACTGCATACCGGTCGCTATGCGGACGCCGAGACACCGACCGAAGTGGCTGAAGAGCTCAAGCGTGTGGCGGATGGCGTGGCGTTTGGCCTGGCTCAAGGGCTGATCGTCAATGCCGGTCACGGTCTGCACTATCACAACGTTGAAGCTGTAGCGGCGATCAAAGGCATCAACGAACTGAACATCGGTCACGCGCTGGTGGCGCATGCGTTGTTTGTCGGGTTCAAGTCGGCGGTGTCTGAAATGAAAGCACTGATCCTGGCCGCCGCAAAAGCCTAAAGCCAAACACCAAACCCTGTGGGAGCGGGCTTGCTCGCGAATGCGGTTTAACATTCAACATCTTCGTTGACTGATACACCGCTTTCGCGAGCAAGCCCGCTCCCACATTGGATCTAGGTTGTTCTGTTAGAGCTGTGGGGTTTCCTGATTCGGCTTGGTCTTGTCGACCCCCGGCACATGCAGGTTGCCCTCGGCCACCTGATTGCCTTCCAGCTGCGGCTGCGTCACCCACGTCAGGATGTCGTAGTAGCGGCGGATGTTCGCCACGAAGTGAACGGGTTCGCCGCCACGGGCATAGCCGTAACGGGTTTTGCTGAACCACTTCTTCTCGGACAGGCGCGGCAGGATCTTTTTCACGTCCAGCCACTTGTCCGGGTTCAGTCCTTCCTTGGCCGCCAGTTTGCGCGCGTCATCCAGATGACCGCTGCCAACGTTGTAGGCCGCCAGTGCAAACCATGTGCGATCCGGTTCCTGGATCGACTCATCCAGCTGATCCTTCATGTAGGCCAGGTACTTGGCGCCACCCATGATGCTTTGTTTGGGGTCCAGTCGATTGGACACACCCATGGCCTGCGCAGTGTTCTGGGTCAGCATCATCAGGCCGCGAACGCCGGTTTTCGATGTGACGGCCGGTTGCCATAGCGATTCCTGATAGCCGACCGCGGCCAGCAGACGCCAATCGACTTTCTCCTTCTTGGCGTACGCCTTGAAGTGCTGTTCGTATTTGGGCAGGCGTTGTTGCAAGTGTTGGGCGAAGGTGGTGGCGCCCATGTAACCCAGTACATCGATATGCCCGTAATAGCGGTCTTTCAGGCGTTGCAGGGTGCCGTTTTTCTTCACCTTGTCGAGGTAGTCGTTGATCTCGTTGAGCAAGCTGTTGTCGTCGCCAGCGGCCACTGCCCAGCTCTGGTTGCTGGCGTCACCGAGGTCGAAGGCTACCCGTACGTTGGGGAAGTAGACCTGGTTCATTGCGACTTCGTTTGAATCGACCAGGGTCAGATCGATCTGGCCTTCATCGACCATCCGCAGCAAGTCGACGACTTCAACGGCGTCGGATTCTTCGTATTCAATACCGGGAAATTTCTTTTTCAGCTCCGCCAATTGCTCGGCGTGGGTGCTGCCCTTGAGCACTATGATCTTCTTGCCCACCAGATCCTTCGCGTCGGTCGGCCGCGATTGGCCGTTGCGGTAGATGATCTGTGGGGTGACTTCGAGATAGGAGTGGGAAAACCGCACCTGCTTTTTGCGTGCTTCGCTGCTGACCAGGCCGGCAGCAGCGATCACCGGGCCGTTGGGTTTGCCCACCTGATTAAACAGGTCGTCGAGGTTTTCCGCGGTTTCGATTTTGAGTTCCACCCCCAGATCGTCGGCGAAGCGCTTCACCAGCTCGTATTCGAAGCCGGTTTCACCGTTGCGATCCTGAAAGTAGGTGGCGGGACTGTTACGGGTAACCACCCGCAGCACGCCATCCTCCTTTACGCGCTCCAGCGTGTTGGGTTTATCAACACAGCCACTGAGCACCAGGAAGAGTCCGGTTGCGATCAGCCATTTGGCGAACCGCGGACGCAAAGCCGTTGGGGAAAACATCTGCGCAGTATACGCAAAGGACCACGAGCGCCATATCTCGACAGCGAAGGGCTTGTCTGCTAGGCAACTGAAAACCGCTCCGGAGCCCGCAGGAATGGGCCCGAGCAGCATTTTGTGACAGAAAAAATAACGCTCGGCGCGCGGCTATTTTATGTCCGAACACCCGGCCCGACGCCCGGGTGCAGCCGCCCGTACCGTTTCGGGTGATGTCGCGGCCTGTTTAGGCTAGAATGCACGGCCTCAAAGCACACCCCTTCCCGAGGCTGTCCCGAAGATGTTGATCCTGCGCGGCGCTCCTGCCCTTTCTGCCTTTCGCCACAGCAAACTCCTTGAGCAACTGAGCCAGAAGGTCCCGGCTGTCAGCGGCTTGTATGCTGAATTCGCTCACTTCGCCGAAGTTACCGGCGTCCTGACCGGCGACGAACAGCAGGTGCTCGCGCGCCTTCTGAAGTACGGCCCAAGTGTTCCCGTACAAGAGCCGACCGGTCGTCTGTTCCTGGTCTTGCCGCGGTTCGGCACCATCTCGCCATGGTCCAGTAAAGCCAGCGACATCGCTCGCAACTGCGGCCTGACGAAAATCCAGCGCCTGGAACGCGGCATCGCGTTCTACGTCGCCGGCCAGTTCAGCGACGCCGAAGCGCAGCTGATCGCAGGTGTGCTGCACGACCGCATGACCCAAATCGTCCTCGGCAACCTTGAACAAGCTGCCGGCCTGTTCAGCCACGCCGAGCCGAAACCGCTGACCGCGATCGACGTACTGGGTGGCGGCCGCGCCGCGCTGGAAAAAGCCAACACCGAGCTGGGCCTGGCCCTGGCCGAAGACGAGATCGACTACCTGGTCAACGCCTTCGTCGGCTTGAAGCGCAACCCGCACGACATCGAACTGATGATGTTCGCCCAGGCGAACTCCGAGCACTGCCGTCACAAGATCTTCAACGCCAGTTGGGACATCGACGGTCAGAGCCAGGAAAAAAGCCTGTTCGGCATGATCAAGAACACCTACGTGATGCACAGCGAAGGCGTTCTGTCGGCTTATAAGGACAACGCTTCGGTGATCGTCGGTAACGTCGCCGGTCGTTTCTTCCCGGACCCTGAAACCCGCCAGTACGGCGCGGTGCAGGAACCGGTGCACATCCTGATGAAGGTCGAAACCCACAACCACCCGACCGCGATTGCCCCGTTCCCGGGTGCATCCACTGGTTCCGGTGGCGAGATTCGCGACGAAGGCGCTACCGGCCGTGGCGCCAAGCCAAAGGCTGGCCTGACCGGTTTCACCGTGTCCAACCTGCAAATCCCGGGCTTCGAGCAGCCGTGGGAAGTGCCGTACGGCAAGCCTGAGCGCATTGTCACCGCGCTGGACATCATGATCGAAGGCCCACTGGGTGGCGCCGCGTTCAACAACGAATTCGGTCGTCCGGCCCTAACCGGTTACTTCCGTACCTTCGAACAGTCGATCACCACCCCGCGTGGCGACGAAGTTCGCGGTTACCACAAGCCGATCATGCTGGCCGGCGGTATGGGTAACATCCGTGCCGAACACGTACAGAAAGGCGAGATCACCGTCGGTTCCAAGCTGATCGTGCTCGGCGGCCCGGCGATGCTGATCGGTCTGGGTGGCGGCGCCGCTTCCTCCATGGCCACCGGCACCAGCTCGGCTGACCTGGACTTCGCTTCCGTACAGCGCGAAAACCCGGAAATGGAACGTCGCTGCCAGGAAGTCATCGACCGTTGCTGGCAGTTGGGTGAGCACAACCCGATCAGCTTCATCCACGATGTCGGCGCGGGCGGTCTGTCCAACGCCTTCCCGGAACTGGTTAACGACGGCAACCGTGGCGGTCGCTTCGAACTGCGCAACATTCCAAACGACGAGCCGGGCATGGCCCCGCACGAAATCTGGAGCAACGAATCCCAGGAACGCTACGTTCTGGCGGTCGGCCCGGCTGACTTCGAACGCTTCCAGGCGATCTGCGAGCGCGAGCGTTGCCCGTTTGCCGTTGTTGGCGAAGCCACTGCCGAGCCACAATTGACCGTCACCGACAGTCACTTCGGCAACAGCCCGGTGGACATGCCGCTCGAAGTGCTGCTGGGCAAAGCCCCACGCATGCACCGTTCGGCCGTTCGTGAAAACGAACTGGGCGACGATTTCGATCCGTCGACCCTCGAGATTGCAGACTGCGTCGAACGCGTTCTGCATCACCCGGCCGTGGCGAGCAAAAGCTTCCTGATCACCATCGGCGACCGCACCATCACCGGCCTCGTGGCCCGTGATCAGATGGTCGGCCCGTGGCAGGTTCCGGTAGCCGACGTTGCCGTCACCGCCACCAGCTTCGACGTTTACACCGGTGAAGCCATGGCCATGGGCGAGCGCACTCCGCTGGCACTGCTGGACGCTCCGGCGTCGGGCCGTATGGCCATCGGCGAAACCCTGACCAACATCGCGGCTTCGCGCATCAACAAAATCTCCGACATCAAACTGTCGGCCAACTGGATGTCCGCTGCCGGTCACCCAGGCGAAGACGCGCGTCTGTACGACACCGTCAAAGCGGTCGGCATGGAACTGTGTCCAGAACTGGGCATTACCATTCCGGTGGGCAAGGACTCCATGTCCATGGCCACCCGCTGGAACGATGAAGGCGTCGACAAGACCGTCACCTCGCCGATGTCCCTGATCGTGACCGGTTTCGCGCCAGTGGCTGACATCCGTCAGACCCTGACGCCGGAACTGCGCATGGACAAGGGCACCACCGACCTGATCCTGATCGATCTGGGCCGTGGCCAGAACCGCATGGGCGCCTCGATCCTGGCCCAGGTTCACGGCAAGCTCGGCTCGCAAGCGCCCGATGTCGACGACGCCGAAGACCTCAAAGCCTTCTTCGCCGTGATCCAGGGCCTCAACGCCGACGGTCACCTGCTGGCTTACCACGACCGTTCCGACGGTGGTCTGTTGACCAGCACCGTGGAAATGGCCTTCGCCGGCCATTGCGGTCTGAGCCTGAACCTCGACGGTCTGGCAGAAACTTCCGCCGACATCGCCGCGATCCTGTTCAACGAAGAACTGGGCGCCGTGATCCAGGTTCGCCAGGACGCTACTCCAGACATCCTCGCGCAGTTCAGCGCTGCCGGTCTGGGCGAGTGCGTGTCGGTGATCGGTCAGCCGATGAACAACGGCCAGATCAACATCACCTTCAACGGCGAAACCGTGTTCGAAGGCCAGCGTCGTCTGCTGCAACGTCAGTGGGCTGAAACCAGCTACCAGATCCAGCGTCTGCGTGATAACGCCGACTGCGCCGAGCAAGAGTTCGACGTGCTGCTGGAAGAAGACGACCCGGGCCTGAGCGTCAAGCTGAGCTACGACGTCAACCAGGACGTCGCCGCGCCTTACATCAAGAAAGGCATCCGCCCACAGGTTGCCGTGCTGCGTGAGCAGGGCGTCAACGGTCAGGTGGAAATGGCGGCCGCGTTCGACCGCGCCGGTTTCAACGCGATCGACGTGCACATGAGTGACATTCTGGCCGGCCGTGTCGACCTGAACGAGTTCAAAGGCCTGGTCGCTTGCGGTGGTTTCTCCTACGGCGACGTTCTCGGCGCCGGCGAAGGCTGGGCCAAGTCCGCGCTGTTCAACAGCCGTGCTCGCGATGCGTTCCAGGGCTTCTTCGAACGTAACGACAGCTTCACCCTCGGCGTGTGCAACGGTTGCCAGATGATGTCCAACCTGCACGAGCTGATCCCGGGCAGCGAGTTCTGGCCGCACTTCGTGCGTAACCGCTCCGAGCAGTTCGAAGCGCGCGTGGCGATGGTTCAGGTCCAGGAGTCGAACTCGATCTTCCTGCAGGGCATGGCCGGTTCGCGTATGCCGATCGCTATTGCTCACGGTGAAGGTCATGCCGAGTTCGCCAGCGAAGAAGCGTTGCTGGAAGCCGATCTGTCGGGTTGCGTGGCGATGCGTTTCGTCGACAACCACGGCAAGGTCACCGAAAACTACCCGGCCAACCCGAATGGCTCGCCGCGCGGGATCACCGGTTTGACCAGCCGTGACGGTCGCGTGACGATCATGATGCCTCACCCGGAGCGTGTGTTCCGCGCGGTGCAGAACTCGTGGCGTTCGGAAGACTGGAACGAAGACGCACCTTGGATGCGTATGTTCCGTAACGCGCGCGTCTGGGTGAACTAAGCGCCGTGTACAAGCTCATTTTTTTTGTTCCGGCCAGTCATGTGGAACAGGTCAAGGGTGCCGTATTCGCCGCCGGTGGCGGGCGGATCGGTGCTTATGACCATTGCGCCTGGCAAGTGCTCGGCCTCGGCCAGTTTCGCCCGTTGGATGGCAGTCAGCCGTTTATTGGTGAAGCGGGGCAGGTCGAGCAGGTTGAGGAATGGAAGGTTGAGCTTGTGGTGGCGGATGAGTTGATGGTGGCCGTGGTGGCAGCATTGAAACTCAGTCATCCCTACGAGACACCGGCTTATGAGGTGTGGCGGCTGGAGGATTTCTGATCTTCCAGATCGCTGAAATGAAAAACCCGCTGAAGTGATTTCAGCGGGTTTTTTATTGCCCGGGAGGACCCACAATTTAAACCTTGGCACTCACCTCACTGCGATTCACCAACGCATTCAGCGCATCATTCAAACTCGCTGCCTTGTCGCCAACCAACAGATGCCAAACGCCGCCGTCCAACTGACTCACACCCTGGCAACCCAACGCCTTCAAATCACACTCCGACAAGGCCTTGCCGTCCGCCAGTTGCAGCCGTATCCGGGTCATGGCGATGCAATCCATCTGCACCACGTTCTCGCCGCCACCCAAAGCGTTCAGCCATTGCTGTGCTTCTGAATTCGCCACCGCCGCAGGTTTCGGGGTATCGATCATCGCAGCGGGGGAGGAAATGATCGCACGCCCCAAAGCAGGCATCGCCAAGCGAATCTCATCGGCAATGCTGTCGGCCATCGGCCCGACCACCACCTGCAAACTCCCACCCTTGCCCGGACGCACAACCGCCATCGCACCCAGCGCTTTCAACTCCACATCGTTTACCTTGTTGCGATCCACCATGTCCAGCCGCAGCCGAGTGGTGCACGCACCCACGGTGATCAAATTCTGTGCACCACCCAGCGCCTTGATGTAAGCCCCGGCCCGTTCATTCTCGGCGATGACTACTTTGTCGCCCTTCAGAACATCTTCACGCCCCGGCGTCTTCAAGTTGAACCGACGAATGCAGAAATCAAACACCACGTAGTAGATCACCGCATACGCCAGGCCGACCGGTACCATCAACCAGCCGTTGGTGGATTTTCCCCAGCCGAGAATCATGTCGATCAAACCACCGGAAAACGTAAACCCGAGGTGAATGTTCAGCAGGTTGGTGATCGCCATCGATAGCCCCGTCAGCAACGCATGCACTAGATAAAGCAGCGGCGCGAGGAACATGAAGGCGAATTCTATCGGCTCAGTCACACCGGTTAAAAACGACGTCAGCGCCATCGACAGGAAGATCCCGCCCATGACCTTGCGGCGTTCCGGCAAAGCATTGCGGTACATCGCCAGGCACGCGGCGGGCAGACCGAAGATCATCATCGGGAACATGCCGGTCATGAACTGGCCGCCCTTCGGGTCACCGGCGAAGTAGCGCGACAGGTCGCCGGTGACGATGGCTCCGGTGGTCGGGTCAGTGAAGTTGCCGAAGACGAACCACGCCATGTTGTTGAGGATGTGGTGCAGCCCGGTGACGATCAGCAGGCGGTTGAAAACGCCAAAGACGAACGCGCCGAAGCTGCCGCTCTCCATCATCAACGTGCCGAAGCTGTTGATGCCGTATTGGATGGGTGGCCAGATCAAGCCGAAGATGACGCCCAGGCCGACGGCGGCGAACCCGGTGACAATCGGCACAAAGCGCCGGCCGCCAAAGAATGCCAGGTACTCCGGGAGCTTGATGTCCTTGAAACGGTTGTACAGCGCGCCCGCCATCAAGCCGCTGACGATCCCGGCGAGCATGCCCATGTTGATGCTCGCGTCGAGCACCTTGAGGGTGGAGATCATCACCAGGTAGCCAATCACCCCGGCCAGACCTGCGGTGCCGTTGTTGTCCTTGGCGAAACCGACTGCGATGCCGATGGCGAAGATCATCGCCAGGTTGGCGAAGATCACCTGGCCGGCGTCGTGGATGATCGCGATGTTCAGCAGGTCGGTGTCGCCCAGACGCAGCAACAGGCCGGCGATGGGAAGGATCGCGATCGGCAGCATCAGCGCGCGGCCGAGGCGCTGCAGGCCTTCGATGAAGTATTGGTACATGGCGTATCTCCCTGGATTTTTGTTGTTGTTCAGCTCAGAGGCCATTGCTGGTGACAGGCGTGACGCACAGCAGCGGCGCTGCTCAACTTGAGCAGGTCCTGGCTGAGGCGTCGGCATTCGCTCGCGTCCAGGTGGCGGACGCGGTCCTTGATTTCACCGATCTGTACCGGGCTGACCGACAACTCGCTGACGCCCAGGCCAATCAAAACCGGCGTGGCCAGAGGATCGGAGGCCAGCGCGCCGCAGACACCGACCCAACGGTTATGCACCGCAGCACCGGCGCAGGTCTGGGCGATCAGCCGCAGCAGCGCCGGGTGCATGGCGTCTACCCGCGAAGCGAGGCCGGCGTGGTCGCGGTCCATGGCCAGGGTGTATTGCGACAAGTCGTTGGTTCCGATGGACAGGAAGTCCGCATGCTCTGCAAGCTGCTCGGCCAGCAGCGCGGCGGCCGGGACTTCGATCATCACGCCCAGTTCTGGACGCTCAAGCACACCGAGTTCAGTGCACAACGCGTCGAGACGCTGGCGGATGTGCAGCAACTCATCGACTTCGGTCACCATCGGCAACAGGATCCGGCAACGCGAAAGTGGACTGACATGCAGCAAGGCGCGCAGTTGCTGATCGAGGATTTCCGGACGGACCTGAGCCAAGCGAATGCCGCGCAGGCCAAGCACTGGATTGGCCTCCGCCGGCAGCGGCAGGTAGTCGAGTTGTTTGTCGCCGCCAACGTCGATGGTGCGGATGATCACCGACTTGTCGCCCATGGCGTCGAGCACGGCTTGATAGGCGGCGCGCTGTTCCTCTTCGTCCGGCGCGGTGCTGCGATCCACAAACAGAAACTCGGTACGCAGCAAGCCGACGCCGTCGGCGCCATTGGCCAGGGCATCAGCCGCTTCGGCGCTGGAGGCCACATTGGCGGCGACTTCAATCTGCAAACCGTCGAGCGTCAGCGCCGGGGTGTGAGCCTGAGCCTGTTGCTCGGCGCGGCGCTGTTGATGATCGAGTTGTGCTTGATGCACCTCGGCCAAACGTTCGGCACTGGGCATCAGTTCGAGGCGACCGCCATCGGCATCCAACACAACCGCTTGGCCTTGCTGCTGATCCAGCAGCGTAGAACCCAGTGCAACCATGCACGGCAAGCCTTTGCCTCGCGCGAGAATCGCCACGTGGGAAGTCGCGCCGCCCTCAACCATGCACAACCCGGCGACACCTTGCTGACTGAGTTGCAGCAGATCGGACGGCGTCAATTCTTGCGCGGCGACAATGGCGCCGGCCGGCACGTCGTAGTGCCAGGTTTCGCCGAGCAGGGCGCGCAGCACGCGTTGTTTGAGGTCGCGCAGATCGTTGGCGCGTTCGGCCAACAACAGGCTGCCGAGTTGCTGGAGCACCTCGCACTGCACGTCGATCGACTGGCTCCAGGCGTGGGTCGCGGCCATGCCCTGGTTGATGGAAGTGTTCGCCGCGTCTAGCAACGCCGGGTCTTCGAGCAGGGCGAGGTGCGCGGCAAAGATCGCTTCTTCGTCGGTGTTTTTATGTTTCCTGGCTTGGGCCAGCGTGTGGTCGATTTCACTGCGCACAACGGTCAGCGCGGTGTCGAGAACGTGTAGCTGTTGCTCGGGATCATGGTTGCCGGCGTCCTCCGGCAGGCTGATAGCGGTCAAGCGGAACAACGGCCCGCCAACCAAACCGGGAGCGGCGCAGACGCCGTGCAGCACATCCGCTTCGGCCGCTCGAGTGCGTCGGGCAATCGGTGTCGGCGCGGCGGCGTGGCTGTCTTCGGCCAATGCTGTGGATAACGCGATCAGCAACGCTTGCAACGCGGCTTCGGCGTCCGGGCCCTGGCAGCTGACCTGAACCTCGTCCTGTTCGCCAACGGCCAAACCCATCAGTCCGATCAAGCTGTCGCAGGTCGCCGATTTCCCAGCGAAATGCAGCTGCGATTTGCTCTTGAAACCTTGCGCCGTCTGACGAATCAGCGCCGCCGGACGAGCATGCAGCCCGCCACGATGGGCGATGCGAACGTAACCATGAATTTCTTCCCCGGATAGCTCCGCTTCAGCCTGCGCACCCGACGCGTGCCGACGAATGATATGCAGCAATGGCTCGCCAACTTTCACTGACTTCAGCGTGATCGGCCGCGCCTGAAAGTCCTGGCTGTTGGTCAGGATCATCAAGCTGACCAGGCTTTTGCACTGTTGCGCGACCTTGTCCAGGTCATAGCGCAACAACGGTTGGCCGTTGCTGACTCGCGCGCCTTCCTTGACCAGCATCGAGAAGCCTTCGCCCTGCAACTCGACGGTGTCGAGGCCCAGGTGCAGCAGCAATTCGGCGCCGTTGTCGGCACGCAGGGTGACGGCGTGGCCGGTGCGCGCGACGTGCACCACGACGCCGGCGCACGGGGCATGGAGGGTGTCGTTCAGCGGATCGATGGCGATCCCGTCGCCCATGGCGCCGCTGGCGAACACCGGGTCCGGAACTTTGGCGAGCGTCAGCACCGGGCCGCTGAGCGGGGCGCTGAGGGTCAGCTCTTTATTATTGTTGTGCATGGCTCGGTCTCATCAGGAAATACGGTTCGGATCAACTCGCCCTGTAGCAGCTGTCGAGTGAAACGAGGCTGCGATCTTTTGATTCTGCGTTGAAAAGATCGCAGCCTCGTTTCACTCGACAGCTGCTACAGGGTTCTCCACTCAGTGCGTGCGGGTCACTTTGCTCAAGTGCCGCGGCTGGTCCGGGTCCATGCCTCGGGCGACGGCCAGGCCTGCGGCCATGACGTAGAAACTCTGGATCGCCAGAATCGGGTCGAGGGCCGGGTGCTCGGCGCGGGTCAGGGTGAGGTCGCGTTCGGCAACATCATCCGGTGCGGCCAGCAATACGCGGGCACCGCGCTGGCGCATGTCGGCGGCGAGGCTCAGCAAACCGGCTTGCTCGGCGCCGCGAGGGGCGAAGATCAGCAGTGGATAATTTTCGTCGATCAACGCCATCGGGCCGTGACGGACCTCGGCGCTGCTGAAGGCTTCGGCCTGGATCGCCGAGGTTTCCTTGAATTTCAACGCGGCTTCCTGGGCGATGGCGAAACCGGCGCCACGGCCGATCACCATCAGTCGCTGGCAATCACGCAGGGCGTCGATGGCCGGGCTCCAGTCCTGTTTCGCCGCCTCGCGCAAACCTTCCGGCAGCGCGAGGCCGGCCTCCAGCAATTGCGCATCCTCTTTCCAGTGGGCGATCAAACGGGCGCTGGCGCTGAGGGTGGCGATAAAACTCTTGGTCGCGGCGACGCTGCTTTCGGTGCCGGCGCACAGCGGCAGGCTGAACTCACACGCGGCCTCCAGCGGCGAACTCTCGGCGTTGACCATCGAGATGCTTAGGGCGCCGCGCTTGCGCAGCAGACGCATGCTGTTCACCAGATCGGGACTTTGCCCGGACTGCGAGAAGGCGAACGCCACTTGGCCGCTGACCTTCAGCGGTGCTTGCAGCATGGTCACCACCGACATCGGCAACGACGCCACCGGGAAGCCCAACTGCTGCATGGTCAGGTAGGCAAAATAACTGGCGGCATGATCGGAGCTGCCGCGAGCGACCGTCATCACCACTTGCGGTGGCTGACGGCGCAGGCGCCCGGCGATCTCGATCATCTGCGGGTCGAGTTGCTGCAATTGGGCTTGCACGGCCTCGAACGAGGACAGCGCCTCTTCAAGCATTTTTGAAGTCAATGTCTTCTCCTTCGACCATGACGGCGGTCAGTGTGAGTGAGCGATCCAGCCGCACGCAGTCGGCCCAGCTGCCGGGTTGCAGGCGCCCGCGTTCGTTGAGGCCGAGGTAGTCGGCGGGGAATTGCGAAAGACGTTGCGAGGCCTCGGCGATCGGCAAACCGATCTTCACCAGATTGCGCAAAGCCTGATCCATGGTCAGCGTGCTGCCGGCCAGAGTGCCGTCGGGCAAGCGCACACCGCCCAGGCATTTGGTCACGGTGTGGCTGCCGAGCTTGTATTCACCGTCGGGCATGCCGGCGGCGGCGGTGGAGTCGGTGACGCAATACAGGCACGGGATTGAACGCAGGGCCACACGGATGGCGCCGGGGTGCACGTGCAGCAAGTCCGGAATCAACTCGGCGTATTTGGCGTGGGCCAGTGCCGCGCCGACGATGCCCGGCTCGCGGTGATGCAGCGGGCTCATGGCGTTGTAGAGGTGGGTGAAACTGCTGGCACCGGCTTCAAGCGCGGCCACGCCTTCCTCGTAACTGCCGAGGGTGTGGCCAATTTGCATCCGCACGCCGCGAGCGCTGAGGTCACGGATCAAGGCGTCGTGGCCGGCGATTTCCGGGGCGATGGTGATCACCCGGATCGGCGCCAGTGCCAGATATTCTTCGACTTCGGCCATCAACGCGGTGTGGGCGAAATTCGGTTGGGCGCCAAGTTTGCCGGGGTTGATGTACGGGCCTTCGAGGTGCACGCCAAGGACTCGGGCGCTGCCTTTCGGGCGCCGCTCGCAATATTCGCCGACGGCTTTGAGCACGCTGGAAATTTCTTCCGGCGGCGCGGTCATGGTGGTCGCCAGCAGCGAGGTCGTACCGAAACGCACGTGGGTTTTGGTGATGGTCTCGAAGGCTGGCGCACCTTCCATGATGTCTTTTCCGCCGCCGCCATGAACGTGTAGGTCGATGAAACCCGGCAGCAGGTAAGGCAGGTCGTTGTCGGCTGGATCGCACGGTTGGCCTTCGATCGACACGACCTTACCGTGTTCGTGAATCAGCCGGCCGTGAACCCAGCCGTGGGCGGTGAGGATGTTGTCTTCGGACATGATTGGTTCTCGTTTGCTTGTCTAGCGACGAAGCTCTGCGACAAAGTCGTAATAGTCGTTGCGGCAGTAGGTGTCGGTGACTTCGATCGGCGTGTTGTCTTCCAGGTAACCGACCCGGGTCATCAGCAGCATGGCGGTGCCGGGCGCGATGCCCACCAGGGCGGCGAATTCGTCCGAGGCGTTGATCGCCTGAATGTGCTGCAGGGCGCGGACGATCGGCTTGCCGATGCCGTCGAGGTATTCGTACAGGGAGTCGCCCACGGCTTGCGGCTTGGGAATGATCGAGGCGGGTAGGGTGCTCATCTCGATCGCCATTACCGTGTCGTCGGCTTTACGCAGACGCTTGAGCCGCGCGACCTTGTCGTTCGGCGAGAGGCCGAGGCGGATCAGTTCTTCGTGGGTTGGCGGAGTGATTTCACGTTCCAGCCATTGCGAGCCGGGGACGAAGCCCTTCAGCCGCAGCATCTCGCTGAAACCCGAGAGACGCGACAGCGGTTGTTCCAGGCGCGGGGTGATGAAGGTGCCGGAACCCTGGTTGCGGCGAATCAGGCCTTGCTCGAACAGAACTTCCAGCGCTTTGCGTGCAGTGACCCGGGAGATGCCCAGCATTTCGCTGAGGTTGCGCTCCGACGGCATCGCCTGTTCGGCTTTCCACTGGCCGGCATGGATCGCCGCTTCCAGATTGCGCGCCAGTTGCAGGTACAACGGCGTGGGCTGGGTGTCGTCAGGGCGTAGGGCGTGGAGGTCATTCATGTAGGTTTGGTCCGATGCGGATATAGGATTGTTGTCGCCCGGTGGTGGGGTGAAAACTAATACCACTTAAATACCATGTCAATGAGACCACTTTGCTGTTGGCGCGGGAAAGCCTGCCCTGATTGATGGGTAATAGGGTTGCTGGTTTGAAGTGGTATTAGCGGTGGGGGTTTTGAAAGCAAAGATCGCAGCCTGCGGCAGCTCCTACGGGTGAAATTGGTATCTACCCGGTAGGCGCTGCCGCAGGCTGCGATCTTTTGAATTTATTTTTTCGAGGGCGACCGAAGGTAGCCTTTACGGACGGATTTCGATCATCGTGCCGTCCGGCACCAAACCCCAAACCTCGCGCATGTCCATGTTGCGCATGGCAATGCAGCCGTCGGTCCAGTCCAGCGTGTGGAACAGGTCTTCGGGGTTTTCTTCAGTGTCCGGGGTGCCGTGGATCATGATCATGCCACCGGGTTCGACGCCTTCACGCCGGGAGCGCGCGGAGTCACTGATGTTCGGGTATGAGATGTGCATCGCCAGATTGAAACGGTCACTGACCTTGCGCCAGTCCAGCCAGTAAAAACCTTCAGGCGTGCGTTTGTCGCCTTCCATGAGTTTCGGGCCGATGGGTCTTTTTCCCAATGAGATGCGATAGGTCTTGATCGGCTTGCCGTCATTGATCAATTGCATTTGGTGGGCGGACTTGAGTACGAGAACTTTTTCGATGACTTTGCCGTCCAGGGTTTCAGCGACGGAAGCCTGGGAGATAGCAACGAACGACAAGCAAAACACGGCAAGCAACCAGCGCATTGAAACGATATCCCTAAGAGGTGTCGCGACTATTTAGTTATAGGTGATTTTAGATCAAGGAGCTTTATGTAATGGCAGGCTGAGCAAGCGGTGGGATCGACTCGGACCGCACGGGGTAGACCTCGGTCCGCCGGTCAGCGAAGAAGCATTCTAAGGTACGGCCCACCGTGCGGAAAGCCAGCTCGGACCAAGGGATGTCGGCTTCTTCGAAAAGCGCTACTTCCAGGCTCTCGGGACCCGCGCAAAAGTCCAGGTCCACTAGCTCGGCGCGGAAGAACACATGCACCTGGCTGATGTGCGGCACGTCGATCAGCGTATAGATGCTCAGGTTGCGCACCCGCGCGCAGGCTTCTTCGGCCGTCTCGCGAATGGCCGCCTGCTCGATGGTTTCACCGTTTTCCATGAAGCCGGCGGGCAGGGTCCAATAACCGAGCCGAGGCTCGATGGCGCGTCGGCACAGCAAGACCTTGGAGCCCCAGGTCGCCACGCAACCGGCGACGATATTGGGGTTCTGATAGTGAATCGCCTGACAGCTGTCACAGACAAAACGCAGGCGTGAATCGCCCTCGGGAATGCGCTGGGTGACCGGGTTGCCGCACTGACTGCAAAATTTCATGCTTGGGTTCCTGAATGCTGCGCCTATCTTGGCGTGCGGCGGTGTCTGTCGGCAAGTTGTCGTTTAGCGACATGCAGTGGTTATGGGGTTGGGCGGTCGGTTCGATTGGTGCATGATGCGAGGTAGCGAATAAATCGAGAAGTCTCATGCTGGACGAGCTACTGCATCGAGTAAGCAACCACACCCCACGCACACTGGAAACCGACAAACGTTTCCCTGAAGCCGCGGTACTGGTGCCCATCACTCGCAGTGACGAACCGGAACTGGTTCTGACCCTGCGCGCCAGCGGGCTCTCGACCCATGGCGGCGAAGTCGCCTTTCCCGGCGGGCGACGCGACCCTGAAGACCCGGACCTTATTTTCACCGCCTTGCGCGAAGCCGAAGAAGAAATCGGTCTGCCGCCGGGGCTGGTCGAAGTGATCGGCCCGCTGAGCCCGTTGATCTCCCTGCACGGCATCAAGGTCACACCCTATGTCGGTGTGATTCCGGACTTTGTCGAGTACCGGGCCAACGATGCCGAGATTGCCGCAGTCTTCAGCGTACCGCTGGAGTTCTTCCGCAAGGATCCGCGCGAACACACCCATCGAATCGATTACCAGGGGCACAGTTGGTACGTGCCGAGCTATCGCTATGGCGAGTACAAAATCTGGGGCCTGACGGCGATTATGATCGTCGAGTTGATCAACCTGCTCTATGACGCCAAAATCAGCCTGCACGAGCCACCCAAGACGTTTATCAACACCTGAAGCCATCGCTCGTATGGCGCGAACCCCGCTTTTTGCACGTGAGCCAGCCTGGCCTTGAGGACAATAAGATGAAATATCGCCTGGGCGACGCCCGCGTCGAAACCCATCCGCAGAGCTGGGTCGCACCCAATGCCGTGCTGGTGGGTAAGGTCAAACTGGAAGAGGGCGCCAACGTCTGGTTCAACGCTGTGCTGCGTGGCGACAACGAACTGATCCTGATCGGCAAGAACAGCAACGTCCAGGACGGCACGGTGATGCACACCGACATGGGTTACCCGCTGACCATCGGCACCGGCGTGACCATCGGCCATAACGCCATGCTTCATGGCTGCACGGTGGGCGATTACAGCTTGATCGGGATTAACGCGGTGATCCTCAACGGCGCGAAAATCGGCAAGAACTGCATCATCGGCGCCAACTCACTGATTGGTGAGGGCAAGGAGATTCCAGACGGTTCGCTGGTCATGGGCTCTCCCGGCAAAGTGGTGCGCGAGCTGACCGAGCCGCAGAAAAAAATGCTGGAGGCCAGCGCTGCCCACTATGTGCATAACTCGCAACGTTATGCCCGCGATCTGGTTGAGCAGGAAGAATGAGCACGCCCGAGCGCCCGGTTCGATCGCCTTGCGTGAATATCTGCGCGCTGGACGAGGACGATATTTGCACCGGGTGTCAGCGCACAGTTGAGGAGATCACGCGCTGGAGCCGGATGGACAACGAAGAGCGGCGCAAGGTGTTGGGGTTGTGCCATGAGCGGGCGAAGTCGAGCGGGTTACTTTGGATGATCAACAAAACGCCTGACCTGTAGAAGCTGACGAGTGCAACTAGGCTGCGATTTTTTGATCTTGCCTTTAAAAACAACGTCAAAAGATCGCAGCCTCGTTGCACTCGTCAGCTCCTACGGTACTCTGTGCGCCAAATTGACAGGTATCCCGCTGCCCCATGTTCTTCCTGATCGCTTACATCAGCAGCGTCGTGCTGATCAACTTCGCCTTTTCCACCGCCCCGCACCTGGACATCATCTGGTCGGCTTGGGGTGGTTTGGTGTTCGTTTTGCGCGATATGGTGCAAACCCGTTTCGGCCATGGCGCGATCGCGGCGATGCTGGCAGCGCTGGTGTTGTCCTACGTGACGTCCGATCCCTCCATCGCGCTGGCCAGCGCCACTGCGTTCGCGGTGTCCGAATGCATCGATTGGCTGGTGTTCAGCATCACCAAGCGTCCCTTGCACGACCGCCTGTGGATAAGTTCGGCCCTGAGTATTCCCCTCGACACCTTCATTTTCTTCGGCATGATCGATGCGTTCACTCCAGGCGTGATCCTCACCGCCATGGGCTCGAAGTTCGCGGGCGTAACCATTGTCTGGATCGCAATGGCCTGGCGCCTGCGCAAGAACGCGATTCCCGGTTAAAGCCAAACCCCTCGGTTCATGTAAAATGCCGCGCTTTCTCCCCATGGGAAGCGCGCCAGGCGCTGCGACCCTCGATGATCCGCTTCTTGAGGACCTGAGATGACCCGTATCGGAACTCCATTGTCGCCAACCGCGACCCGCGTATTGCTGTGTGGCTGTGGCGAGTTGGGCAAGGAGGTGGTGATCGAGCTGCAACGCCTGGGCGTTGAAGTGATTGCCGTGGATCGCTACGCCAATGCGCCAGCCATGCAGGTCGCCCATCGCAGCCATGTGATCAACATGCTCGACGGCGCCGCCCTGCGAGCGGTGATCGAAGCCGAAAAGCCGCATTTCATCGTGCCGGAAATCGAAGCCATTGCCACCGCGACCCTCGTGGAACTGGAAGCCGAAGGCTTCACCGTGATCCCGACCGCTCGCGCCGCGCAGTTGACCATGAACCGCGAAGGCATCCGTCGCCTGGCCGCTGAAGAGCTGGACCTGCCGACCTCGCCGTACCACTTCGCCGACACCTTCGAGGATTACAGCAAGGCTGTCGAAGACCTCGGCTTCCCATGTGTGGTTAAACCGGTGATGAGCTCGTCGGGCAAAGGTCAGAGCCTGCTGCGCAGCGCCGATGACGTGAAAACCGCTTGGGATTACGCTCAAGAAGGCGGCCGTGCCGGTAAAGGCCGCGTGATCATCGAAGGCTTTATCGACTTCGACTACGAAATCACCCTGTTGACCGTGCGTCACGTTGGCGGCACTACGTTCTGCGCGCCAGTCGGTCACCGTCAGGAGAAGGGCGACTATCAGGAATCCTGGCAGCCACAAGCCATGAGTCCGATTGCCTTGGCCGAATCCGAGCGCGTTGCCAAAGCCGTCACTGAAGCCTTGGGTGGCCGTGGTCTGTTTGGTGTTGAGCTGTTCATCAAAGGCGATCAAGTCTGGTTCAGCGAAGTCTCGCCGCGTCCACATGACACCGGTCTGGTGACGTTGATTTCCCAGGACCTGTCGCAGTTCGCGCTGCACGCACGGGCGATTCTGGGCCTGCCGATTCCATTGATTCGTCAGTTCGGCCCATCGGCTTCGGCGGTGATTCTGGTGGAAGGGCAGTCGACACAGACGGCTTTCGCCAATCTCGGTGCTGCGTTGAGCGAACCGGATACTGCGTTGCGTCTGTTCGGCAAGCCTGAGGTCAATGGTCAGCGTCGGATGGGTGTGGCGTTGGCGCGGGATGAGTCGATTGAAGCGGCTCGTGCTAAAGCGACCCGCGCTTCCCAGGCTGTTGTTGTAGAGTTGTAAACCGAGTCGCGGCTATCGCGAGCACGCTCGCTCCCACATGGGAATTGGGGTGTACACACAATCTGTGGCCAACCAAGAACCCTGTGGGAGCGAGATTGCTCGCGATGGCGATCTGTCAGGCAACCCGATTCAGATCGTTATTGCGCGTTTCCTTCAGGCACAGTACAGCAATCAAGCTCAGCACCGCCGCCCCCGACACATACCCGCCGACATAACTCAAGCCACCCATCGCGACCAGCTTCTGTGCGAAGAACGGCGCCGCCGAGGCCCCGACAATGCCGCCCAGGTTGTAGGCTGCCGACGCACCGGTATACCGCACGTGAGTGGGGAATAGTTCCGGCAGCAGAGCACCCATCGGCGCAAACGTCACGCCCATCAGAAACAGCTCGATGCACAGGAACAGCGCCACGCCCCACGTCGAGCCTTGGGTCAGCAGCGGCTCCATCAGGAAGCCGGACAGAATCGCCAGCACACCGCCGATGATCAACACTGGTTTGCGCCCGTAACGATCACTGGCCCAGGCCGACAGCGGCGTAGCGGCGGCCATGAACAGCACGGCGAAGCACAGCAGTGCGAGGAAGGTCTCGCGGGTGTAGCCGAGCGTCGACACGCCATAGCTCAGCGAAAACACCGTCGAGATATAGAACAGCGCGTAGCACACCACCATCGCCCCGGCACCCAGCAACATCGGCGCCCAATATTGGCTGAACAGCTCGACCAGCGGGATCTTCACCCGCTCCTGGCGAGCCATTGCGTTGGCAAACACCGGGGTTTCGTGGAGCTTGAGGCGCACGTACAGACCAACCATCACCAGCGCGGCACTGAGCAGGAACGGAATCCGCCAGCCCCACGAGCGGAACTGCTCGTCGTTCAGGGTCATGGCCAGCGTCAGAAACAGCCCATTGGCCGCGAGGAAGCCGATCGAGGGGCCGAGCTGTGGGAACATGCCAAACCAGGCGCGTTTACCCTTGGGCGCATTCTCGGTGGCCAGCAGCGCCGCGCCGCCCCATTCGCCGCCGAGTCCCAGGCCCTGGCCGAAGCGCAGCACGCAGAGCAGGATCGGCGCCCAGGCCCCAATGCTGTCGTAACCCGGGAGCACGCCGATCAGCGTGGTGCATACGCCCATCAGCAGCAGCGAGGCAACCAGCGTCGATTTGCGCCCGGTGCGGTCACCGAAGTGGCCGAAAAGCGCCGATCCTAGCGGTCGAGCCAGGAAGGCGATGCCGAAGGTGAGGAACGCCGACAGCATCTGTGCCGTGCCGGAAGTCTGCGGAAAGAATACCGGACCGATCACCAGCGCAGCGGCAGTGGCATAGACGTAGAAGTCGTAGAACTCGATGGCGGTGCCGATGAAACTCGCGGTCGCCACGCGGGTGGCGGAGTTCGTCGGCTGCGCAGGCGCGGTGTCGTTATAAGTCGTGCTGGTCGTCATGCGGTTATCCCTGACAGTCATGTGCCCCAGTGGAGCGAATTATTATGGTCGAACACCCAGGGATGTGGGCTTAACGCGGAGTGCGGGTAGCACTTGGGTATGGCGGGGCTTGGATAAGCGGCTCGATTATAGAAAGGCGGCTAACGATTCAACAAGGGCAAAAAGATCGCCGCGATCTATCGTGCAGGTACAACCGCTGGGGCCGAACTCGTATGCCAGATGAGCACTCGCGAGACCCGATTGTCTTCAGTCTCCAGAATCTCCAGCCGATAACGCCCGATCTTCAGGCATACCGCACTGTCCGGAATCGTCTCCAGCGCCTCGGTCACCAACCCGTTGAGGGTTTTCGGACCGTCGCTCGGCAAGTGCCAGCCCAGGCTCTTGTTCAATTCGCGAATCGACGCTGCACCTTCGATCACCAGGCGGCCATCGGCCTGTGGATGGATGTGCGGGTTATCCAGGCTGTGCTGGCTTTCGAACTCGCCGACGATTTCTTCGAGAATGTCTTCCAGAGTCACGACACCGAGCACTTCGCCGTACTCGTCGACCACCATGCCCAGGCGTCGCTGTTGTTTGTGGAAATTCAACAGCTGCAGTTGCAACGGGGTGCTTTCCGGCACGAAGTAAGGGTCGTGACAGGCTGCCAGCAGTGCCTCTCGGGTCAGACTGGCGTCGGACAGCAGATGGCGGATCTGCCGGGTATTGAGCACCGCCTCGACCTGATTGATGTCGCTGTGGAAAACCGGCAAGCGCGTGCGTTTATTGGCGCGAAGCTGCTCGATGATTTCCTCGAGGGAGTCGTCCAGATTGACCCCGTCGACGTCACTGCGTGGCACCAGAATGTCGTTGACCGTGATGTTGTCCAGCGCATGGATGCCTGCCAGCGGGTGTGGGCGGCAGACGGCGTGTTCGTGATTGTCGAGCCGATCGTTCGGGGCCTGGTCTTCGCTCTGCTGCACCACGTTGACTTTGCGGGCGAACGGTCGCATCAGCAGCTGGCTTATGCCATTGAGCAACCAGGCGGCGGGATAGATGATTTTCAGTGGCGCGCCAAGCAAGGTGTTGCCCAGGGTCAGGACGGCGTCCGGATAACGGACGGCGAGGGTACGCGGCAGGTAGTCAGCGAACACCAGAAGCGCGGCGCCAGCCCCCAGGCAGGCCACCCATGGACCGTTTTCCGCCCAAGTGAAAATCGCCAGCAAGGTGCTAATGACCACGACCAGTGCGCGGCACAGGGTGTTGCAGAGGATCAGGCTATTGAGCGAAAAGCTCAGTTTTGCCACCGGCTTGTCGCTCGAACGCGAAGCGGTCCGCTGGGCGAGCAAGTACTGTTGCGCAGCTTCGATGGCGGTAAACAGCCCCGACCATAAAATCAGCAGGGCCACTACCGCGAGCATCGGCCCTATGGGCAAGTCGTCCATTAATGCCGCCCGTCAGATATGCAGGATGTATTCACGAACCAGCTTACTGCCGAAATAGGCCAGCATCAGCAGGCAGAAACCGGCGAGGGTCCAGCGAATGGCCTTGTGTCCGCGCCAGCCGAGGTGGTTACGGCCCCAGAGCAGCACGCTGAAAACGATCCAGGCGAGGCATGCCAGCAAGGTTTTGTGCACCAGGTGCTGGGCGAACAGGTTGTCGACGAACAGCCAGCCGGAGATCAGCGATAGCGACAGCAGGGTCCAGCCGGCCCAGAGGAAACCGAACAGCAGGCTTTCCATGGTTTGCAGCGGCGGGAAGTTCTTGATCAGGCCGGACGGGTGTTTGTGCTTGAGCTGATGGTCTTGAACCAGCAGCAGCAACGCCTGGAATACCGCGATGGTGAACATGCCGTAGGCGAGGATCGACAGCAGGATGTGGGCGAGGATGCCCGGTTCTTCGTCGATGATCTGCACGGTGCCGGCGGGGGCGAACTGTGCGAGCAGCACGGTGGCGGCACCGAGCGGGAACAGCAATATAAGCAGGTTTTCCACAGGGATCCGCGAGCAGGCCAACAGCGTCAGGGCAATCACCGCGGCGGCAATCAGGCTGGCGGCGCTGAAAAAATCCAGGCCCAGGCCAATCGGTGTCAGCAGATGGGTGAACAGACTGGCGCTATGAGCCAGCACGGCGAGTACGCCGAGCGTGACCAGCAGGCGTTTGTTCGCCTTGGCACCGGTGGCCAGACGAGTGCCCTGATAGAGAGTCGCAGCGGCATATAAGCAGGCGGCGGCGAGGGTAGTTAGCAGACTGGGTGACAAGGGGAGCATAAATCCTGTTAGGCAAGCCCGAAAGGCGCTGAGTTTGGCATAGAACCCCCGCAGCACGAAAGACCATGCAACCTGACGACGAGGTGTCCGCCAGACGCAGTCTTCGCTATAATCCGCGACCTGCCCACGCCGCAGGCTCGCCGAGCACATGTTTATTCCGGTCTGGGCCGCCATTATCCCGGTCTACACAGGGCCTGAAAGGATCGCGCAATGTTTGAAAACTTAACCGACCGTCTCTCGCAGACGCTGCGCCATGTCACCGGCAAGGCCAAGCTGACCGAGGACAACATCAAAGACACCCTGCGCGAAGTGCGCATGGCGTTGCTCGAAGCTGACGTCGCCTTGCCGGTCGTCAAGGACTTCGTCAATTCGGTCAAGGAACGCGCCGTCGGCACCGAGGTGTCGCGCAGCCTGACGCCGGGCCAGGCCTTCGTGAAGATCGTCCAGGCCGAGCTCGAAAGCCTGATGGGCGCGGCCAACGAAGACTTGAACCTGAGCGCCGTTCCTCCAGCCGTCGTGCTGATGGCCGGTTTGCAGGGGGCGGGTAAAACCACCACCGCCGGCAAACTCGCGCGCTTCCTTAAAGAGCGCAAGAAGAAGTCGGTCATGGTCGTGTCTGCGGACGTTTACCGTCCGGCGGCGATCAAGCAGCTGGAAATGCTCGCGGGTGAAGTCGGCGTTACCTTCTTCCCGTCCGACCTGAGCCAGAAGCCGGTCGACATCGCGCAAGCGGCTATTAAAGAAGCAAAACTGAAATTCATCGACGTGGTCATCGTCGATACCGCCGGTCGCCTGCACATCGATGAAGAGATGATGGGCGAGATCAAGGCGCTGCATGCCGCGATCAACCCGGTCGAAACGCTGTTCGTGGTCGACGCCATGACCGGTCAGGACGCCGCCAACACGGCCAAGGCCTTTGGCGACGCGCTGCCGCTGACCGGTGTGATCCTGACCAAGGTCGACGGCGACGCCCGTGGCGGTGCTGCACTGTCGGTGCGCGCCATCACCGGTAAGCCGATCAAGTTCATCGGTATGGGCGAGAAGAGCGAAGCGCTCGAGCCGTTCCATCCTGAGCGTATTGCTTCGCGCATCCTTGGTATGGGCGACGTACTCAGCCTGATCGAGCAGGCCGAGCAGACCCTCGATAAGGACAAGGCCGACAAACTGGCCAAGAAGCTGAAGAAGGGCAAGGGCTTCGACCTCGAAGACTTCCGCGATCAGTTGCAACAGATGAAAAACATGGGCGGCCTCGGCGGCCTCATGGACAAACTGCCAAATATCGGCGGCATGAACCTGGCGCAGATGGGCAACGCTCAGGGTGCGGCCGAGAAACAATTCAAGCAGATGGAAGCCATCATCAATTCCATGACCCCGGCCGAGCGCCGCGACCCTGAGCTGATCAGCGGTTCGCGCAAACGCCGGATCGCCATGGGTTCCGGCACTCAGGTGCAGGACATCGGTCGCTTGATCAAGCAGCACAAGCAGATGCAGAAGATGATGAAGAAATTCTCCGCAAAAGGCGGAATGGCCAAAATGATGCGCGGCATGGGCGGTATGTTGCCCGGCGGCGGCATGCCGAGAATGTAAATAATTTACGCAGGGGCTTGCCCTTGCACCTCCCACACGGAAGTGGGATCTCCAGCAAACCCGCACTTGGCGGGAGCTGACTGGCCGTTTTCAACGACGGCTCTATAGCAAATCTTGATGGCGACTGAAAGGCCGCCGGAAAAAGTCATTTGCAAAAGTCCGGATATTCCTTAGAATATGCGGCCTTTCGGGCACCTATGCCCGCTGTGCCTTTAGATTTGCAGCACCGACTACAGGAACGATGTTCACATGCTAACAATCCGTCTTGCCCTTGGCGGCTCCAAAAAGCGCCCGTTTTACCACTTGACCGTAACCGACAGCCGCAACCCGCGCGACGGTTCGCACAAGGAACAGGTTGGTTTCTTCAACCCTGTTGCTCGTGGTCAAGAAGTCCGTCTGTCCGTGAACCAAGAGCGCGTAGCCTACTGGCTGAGCGTTGGTGCACAACCTTCTGAGCGTGTTGCTCAGTTGTTGAAGGACGCGGCTAAGGCTGCGGCCTGAGCAATATGAACGCGACGCCAGCTGTTGCTGATGATTTGATCGTTATTGGCAAAATTTATTCGGTTCATGGCGTTCGCGGCGAAGTGAAGGTGTATTCCTTTACTGATCCGACTGAAAACCTGTTGCAGTACAAAACCTGGACGCTCAAGCGCGAAGGTAATGTGAAACAGGTCGAGCTGGTCAGCGGACGCGGGAGCGACAAGTTCCTGGTCGCAAAGCTCAAGGGTCTTGATGATCGTGAAGAAGCGCGTCTTCTGGCTGGTTATGAGATCTGCGTGCCGCGCAACCTGTTCCCTGAATTGACCGACGGCGAGTACTACTGGTACCAGCTGGAAGGTCTGAAGGTCATTGATCAACTCGGGCAATTGCTCGGGAAAATCGATCATCTTCTGGAAACCGGCGCCAATGATGTAATGGTGGTCAAGCCTTGCGCTGGCAGCCTGGATGATCGCGAACGCCTGTTGCCCTATACGGAGCAATGCGTGTTGGCCGTCGACCTTGCCGCAGGCGAGATGAAGGTGGAATGGGATGCGGACTTCTAAGCGTGGCTAACTTGCGCGTAGAAGTGATCAGTTTGTTTCCCGAGATGTTCTCCGCCATCAGCGAGTACGGCATCACCAGTCGTGCGGTGAAACAGGGGCTCTTGCAGCTCACCTGTTGGAATCCGCGAGACTACACGACGGATCGACATCACACTGTGGACGATCGCCCATTTGGCGGTGGTCCGGGCATGGTGATGAAGATCAAGCCCCTGGAAGATGCGTTGGTTCAGGCCAAGGCAGCAGCCGGGGAGGCGGCGAAGGTAATTTACCTGTCCCCCCAAGGCCGTCAACTGACTCAGTCGGCGGTACGCGAGTTGGCGAATCTGGATGCATTGATCCTGATTGCCGGCCGCTATGAAGGCATTGACGAGCGCTTTATAGAGGCTCATGTCGATGAAGAGTGGTCGATTGGCGACTATGTACTGTCTGGCGGCGAGCTGCCGGCGATGGTCCTGATCGATGCGGTTACACGACTGCTGCCTGGAGCTTTAGGGCATGCGGACTCCGCCGAGGAAGATTCCTTTACGGATGGTTTGCTGGATTGCCCGCACTACACCCGACCGGAGGTGTATGCGGATCAGCGTGTTCCCGACGTGTTGCTAAGTGGCAATCACGCGCATATCCGGCGTTGGCGTTTACAGCAGTCCCTTGGTAGGACCTTTGAACGACGCGCCGATCTTCTGGAAAGCCGCTCGCTTTCTGGAGAAGAGAAGAAGCTGCTCGAGGAATACATCCGCGAGCGGGACGATAGTTAACAACGTATCGATGGTAGATCCGACGATTTACCTTAGGAGCACAGCATGACTAACAAAATCATCCTTGCACTCGAAGCAGAGCAGATGACCAAAGAGATCCCTACCTTTGCCCCGGGCGACACCATTGTCGTTCAGGTGAAAGTGAAGGAAGGCGACCGTTCGCGTCTGCAAGCGTTCGAAGGTGTTGTTATCGCCAAGCGTAACCGCGGCGTAAACAGTGCTTTCACCGTTCGTAAAATCTCCAACGGTGTTGGCGTAGAGCGTACTTTCCAGACCTACAGCCCGCAAATCGACAGCATGGCCGTTAAACGTCGCGGTGACGTACGTAAAGCCAAGCTGTACTACCTGCGTGACCTGTCCGGTAAAGCAGCTCGCATCAAGGAAAAACTGGCTTAAGTCCAGCTTCCGATGCAGAAAAAAGCAGCCTACGGGCTGCTTTTTTGTTGCCTGCGATTTATCTTCCTTGGCCGTACTGTCGGTCTTGCCTGAGCCTTTATGCCCGCCATCGATCATCCCCTGATAGACCAATTCCTCGACGCTCTGTGGCTGGAGAAAGGTCTTTCCGACAACACCCGCGATGCCTATCGCAGCGACCTGGCCCTGTTCAACGGTTGGCTGCAGGAAAAAGGGTTGGAGTTGATCAATGCCGGGCGCGAGTTGATTCTCGATCACCTGGCCTGGCGCCTGGAGCAAAACTACAAACCCCGTTCCACCGCACGATTTCTCTCCGGTGTGCGTGGCTTTTATCGCTATCTGTTGAGGGAAAAGCTGATCGCCGTCGATCCGACTTTGCGTGTCGATATGCCGCAACTGGGTAGGCCGTTGCCCAAATCCCTGTCGGAAGCGGATGTGGAGGCCTTGTTAAAAGCGCCTGACCTGAGCGAAGCCATCGGCCAACGCGACCGCGCCATGCTCGAAGTGCTTTATGCCTGCGGCTTGCGTGTGACGGAACTGATCAGCCTGACACTGGAGCAGGTCAATCTGCGCCAAGGTGTGCTGCGAGTGATGGGCAAGGGCAGCAAGGAGCGGTTGGTGCCGATGGGCGAGGAGGCGATTGTCTGGGTCGAGCGTTACCTGCGCGATGGCCGCCAGGAGCTGCTTGGCGGGCGTCCCAGCGATGTCATGTTTCCCAGTCAGCGCGGCGAGCAGATGACTCGGCAGACCTTCTGGCATCGCATCAAGCACCAGGCCAAGGTGGCCGGGATCGGCAAGTCGCTGTCGCCGCACACCTTGCGCCATGCCTTCGCCACACACTTGCTCAACCACGGCGCCGACCTGCGGGTAGTGCAAATGCTGCTCGGCCACAGCGATCTGTCGACCACGCAGATCTACACCCACGTCGCCCGCGCCCGCTTGCAAGACCTGCACGCCAAACACCATCCCAGAGGCTAACCGCAACCCTTGTAATTGGATGGACTCGCCCAAGCCGAGGCGTCAATCCGCCACGGTGGCAGTCTAAACAGCCAACGACAGCGAGGGCGAGTCCATGAAAAATCATAGTTCGATTGATCAATCCCTGTCTTCTTCCGATTTGTCGGCCTGCACAACCGTGGCGGTCGATCTGGCC
>NZ_VOBM01000006.1:0-200614 GCF_008370005.1 Pseudomonas sp. ANT_J28 | reverse complement strand
CGGAAGAAGACAGGGATTGATCAATCGAACTATGATTTTTCATGGACTCGCCCTCGCTGTCGTTGGCTGTTTAGACTGCCACCGTGGCGCATTGACGCCTCGGCTTGGGCGAGTCCATCCAATTACAGGTTTGCGTTCACAACGCCCTATGCACCTGACTGATAACCCCCCATCCAGCCCATCCATAACCCGCGCAAATCCCCGTCCCATGCGGGCATTCATCCTTTGGAGGTACATCGCGAATACCTCCTTGGTGCGCTTATCGCTCCCAACGTGCGGCAGTAGGGTGGGGCCTTCTGTCACTCACCGGGGAAGACGCATGACAAAAACAACAATGCGCGCCATCTTCACGCCGCAAGCGCTGGTCGCTGCGGTTGCCTTGGGTTGCTGCGCCCAGGCGCAGGCTGTTTCATTCAACATTGGGGAAATCGAGGGGACCTTTGACTCTTCGCTGTCTGTCGGCGCGAGCTGGGGTATGCGCGATGCTGACAAATCTCTGGTGGGCATCGTCAATGGCGGGACCGGCCAGTCTTCGACCGGGGATGACGGGCGGCTGAACTTCAAGAAGGGCGAAACCTTCTCCAAGATCTTCAAGGGTATTCATGACCTTGAATTGAAGTACGGTGACACCGGTGTGTTCGTGCGTGGCAAGTACTGGTACGACTTCGAACTCAAGGACGAGGACCGTGAGTTCAAGCAGATCAGTGACAGCGGTCGTAAAGAAGGCGCCAAGTCCTCCGGGGCGCAGCTGCTCGACGCCTTCGTCTATCACAACTATTCCATCGCCGATCTGCCGGGCACTGTGCGCGCCGGCAAACAAGTGGTCAGCTGGGGTGAAAGTACCTTCATCGGCAACTCGATCAACAGCATCAACCCGATTGACGTTTCAGCGTTCCGCCGTCCTGGCGCCGAAATCAAGGAAGGCCTGATTCCGGTGAACATGCTGTTCGCCTCCCAGGGTCTGACCGATCAGCTCTCGGTGGAAGGTTTCTATCAACTGGAGTGGGACCAGACTGTCGTCGACAACTGCGGCACCTTCTTTGGCAACGACGTGGTGGCGGATGGTTGCAACAAGAACTACACCGTTGCCAGCCCGGCGATCGCACCGTTGCAACCGATCGCTGCAGCGTTTGGCCAAGGCTTCGAGGTCGGTAGGGAAGGCGTGATCGTCCCACGTGGCGGTGACCGCGATGCCCGCGACTCCGGGCAGTGGGGCACGGCGTTGCGCTGGCTCGGCGACGACACCGAGTACGGTCTGTACTTCATGAACTATCACAGCCGTACCCCGACGGTCGGCACCACCACTGCCGGCCTGACAACGCTGGCACGGATCCCGGCCATCGTCGGTGCCGCCAACAGAATCGCACCCGGTACCGGGTCCGCACTGGCACAGAGTGTGATGCTCGGACGCGGCCAGTATTACCTTGAGTACCCGGAAGACATTCATCTCTACGGCGCGAGCTTTTCCACCACCTTGCCTACCGGCACGGCGTGGACCGGCGAGATCAGCTATCGCCCCAACGCTCCGGTGCAAGTCAACACCAACGATCTGACCCTGGCGTTGCTCAACCCGATCGCACGCGGCGCGGCATCGCCTATCGCGACCACGCCAGGTGCCGACAACAAAGGCTACCGCCGCAAAGAAGTGACGCAGGTCCAGAGCACCCTGACGCACTTCTTCGACCAAGTGCTGGGCGCCCAACGGCTGACCCTGGTTGGCGAAGCGGCGGTGGTGCACGTGGGTGGTCTGGAGTCGCGAACCAAGCTGCGTTACGGCCGTGACTCGGTCTATGGCCAGTACGGTTTTGGCGGCGATACCGACGGCTTCGTCACCTCGACCTCCTGGGGCTACCGCGCCCGGGCGATCCTCGATTACGCCAACGTGATTGGCGGGATCAACCTCAAGCCCAACCTGTCCTGGTCCCACGACGTCGCCGGCTATGGCCCCAACGGTCTGTTCAACGAAGGCGCCAAGGCGGTCAGCGTCGGCGTCGATGCCGACTACCGCAACACCTATACCGCGAGCCTCAGTTACACCGATTTCTTCGGCGGTGACTACAACACCCTGGAAGACCGCGACTTCCTGGCGCTGAGCTTCGGCGTGAACTTCTGATCTGGCTGAGAAGGATGATTTTAATGCGCAAGATGATTCTGCAATGCGGCGCCCTGGCCTTGAGTCTACTGGCTGCCAACGTGATGGCGGCGGTCTCGCCTGAAGAAGCCAACAAGCTTGGCACCAGCCTCACTCCGCTGGGCGCCGAGAAGGCCGGCAACGCCGACGGCTCGATCCCGGCCTGGACCGGCGGCATCCCGAAAAATGCCGGCGCGGTGGACAGCAAAGGCTTCCTGGCTGACCCGTTCGCCAGCGAAAAACCGCTGTTTATCATCACGGCCGCGACGGTCGACAAGTACAAAGACAAGTTGTCGGAAGGTCAGGTGGCGATGTTCAAGCGCTACCCGGAAACCTACAAGATCCCGGTCTACCCGACCCACCGCACCGTGGCCGTACCCCCGGAGATTTACGAGTCGGCCAAGCGCAGCGCACTGAACGTGAACAGCATCAACGACGGTAACGGCCTGGCCAATTTCACCGGCAACCGCTACTACGCCTTCCCGATTCCGAAGGCCGGCGTCGAGGTGCTGTGGAACCACATCACCCGCTATCACGGCGGCAACCTGCGCCGCATCATCACTCAGGTGACCCCGCAAACGAACGGCAGCTACACGCCAATCCGCTTCGAGGAAGAGATCGCCGTACCGCAGCTGATGAAGGAACTGGACCCGGAAAAAGCTGCCAACGTGCTGACCTTCTTCAAGCAGTCGGTGACGGCGCCTGCACGTCTGGCGGGTAACGTGCTGCTGGTGCACGAAACCCTCGATCAGGTGAAAGAGCCGCGTCTTGCTTGGATCTACAACGCCGGCCAGCGTCGTGTGCGTCGCGCACCGCAAGTGGCTTATGACGGGCCGGGTACTGCCGCTGACGGCCTGCGCACGTCCGACAACTTCGACATGTTCTCCGGCGCACCGGATCGCTACGACTGGAAACTGGTCGGCAAGAAGGAAATGTACATCCCTTACAACAGCTACAAACTCGACTCGCCGAGCCTCAAGTACGATGACATTGTGAAAGCCGGGCACATCAACCAGGACCTGACCCGCTATGAGTTGCACCGGGTCTGGGAAGTGATCGGTACGGTCAAGCCGAGCGAACGGCACATCTACGCCAAACGCCACATGTACCTCGACGAAGACAGCTGGCAAGTGGCGCTGGCGGACCACTACGACGGTCGCGGTCAGCTGTGGCGGGTGGCCGAGGGGCACGCTCAGTACTACTACGATCACCAGACCCCGGCCTACACCCTCGAAGCGCTCTACGACATCATTGCCGGCCGATACATTGCCCTGGGAATGAAGAACGAAGAGAAACACAGTTTCGAATTCGGCTTCGAAGCCAAGGCCGCCGACTACACGCCTTCGGCCCTGCGCGCCGAGGGCGTTCGGTAAGGGTTTTGATACATCGACAGTACAAAAGGCGACCGGGTGGTCGCCTTTTTTATGGCTGCCAATCAGCGTGCTGAATACTTCTCAACAAGCGGGTGAGAGAGGGCTAGGGTTGCCGGACAATTATAAAAAGGCACGCCGCAATGACCGCCATGATCCCGTGTCTGGACCGTTCTGGATTCCTGCCCCGTCTGTCCACTCATCACCAGTCACGGGCTCGCTTGATCGAGCCGTTGCTGGCCTCCACGGCACGAGTGAGATTACTCTGCGCGCCGGCCGGCAGTGGCAAGACAACGCTGCTCGCCGAATGCCTGTTGCAGGCGCCAACCCAGTGCCGGGTGCATTGGTTGCCATTGTCTGGCGTGGCGTCGAGTGCGACGGAGTTTCGTCATCGTCTGGCAGAGACGCTGGGGCTGGCTTCGTCAGGCGAATCCGAGTTGCTGGGGTATCTGTCACGATTGCAGACGCCAACCTGGCTGTTTCTCGATGACTATTGCCGCGTCCCGAACCCCGAATTAGACCTGCTGCTGGATCGCATGCTGGCGGTCAGCAACCCGATGCTGACCTGGTGGCTGGGTGCTCGCCGCCGGCCGCAATGCAACTGGCCGCGCTTGCTGCTTGATGATGAGTTGTATGAGTGCGAGCACTCCACGCTGGCGTTTAATCAAAGTGAGATCGCCCAGCTGTTGCGACATTTGGCACCGGCCGAGGCTAATACTGTCGCCGGCAAGATCATCCAGCGCAGTGGTGGCTGGTGCGCCGGCGTACGGATTGCACTGCTGCAAAAATGCGACTGGTCACACAACAACACGCCACATGGCCGAACGAACACCTTGCTCGATTACCTGGAGCACGAGTTGTTCACCACGCTGACGCCGGAGCTGACGGAAGCCTGGCGGGTACTCGCCCATTTACCGCGATTCAATGCAAGGCTGTGCGATCACCTGTTTGGCGCGGGTGAAGGTGCGCAATGTTTGAGGACGTTGCAAGAACTGGGTTGTTTTATCGAGCCTTGGCAGGACTCGGCAGACTGGCTGCAGATTTTCCCGCCACTTACCCAGTTGATGCGCGATGAGCAATGGCCGGCGGGACGTTCCTGGCATCGTCGTGCCTGCCAGTGGTTTGCGGCCGAACTCGATTGGAAAGCCGCCTTCGAACAAGCACTGCTGGCTGAAGAGTTCGAGGTCGCCGTCAGCCTGTTGCAGCATTTCAGTTTCGAGCACCTGTTCGAGGAACAAACGGTGGTGCTGTTGTTGCGTTTGCATGAGCAGCAGGGCGAGGAACTGATGCTCGGGTCGTCGCAACTGGTCGGGTTGATCACCGCAGCCTTGCTGTTTGCCGGTCGATTCGAGCAAGCGGCCGATTGCATCGAACATCTGTCTCGATTCACCCCTCAGCCGTCGGCGTTCCTTCAGCGGCAATTGATTGCGCGTTGGCAGGCCCAGCAAGGCTGGCTACTGCATTTACAGGGGCGCATGGAGGGGGCGTGCGCGCATTTTCTCGAGGCGCTGACCGTGCTCGGTCCTGACCTCTGGCCCGTGCGCTTGATGTGCCTGTCGGGTTTGACGCAACAGGCCCTGCTGCGGGGGGAACTCGATGTGGCACAAGCGATAAACCGCGATGCGTTGTGCCTGGCGCGAGCACAAGGCTCGCTGGTTTTTGAAGGGCTGCTGGAACTCGATCACGCGCAATTACTGGAGCAGCGTGGCGCTCTCGGTCGTGCAGAAACACTACTTGCCAACATTTCTGATCTGCTCCGTGAACAATTAACCCGTTCCACTCCATTGCTGGGCCGAATCGCCCTGCGTCGGGGGCGTCTGGCTTTGTACCAGGGGCAGGACGAGCGCGCAGCGGAACTCTTCCAGGCAGGGTTGGACGTTTGTTTGCGCAACCACGACAAGCGCGTGCTCTACGGCTTTCTCGGTCAGGCGCAACTGGCAGCCAATCAGCGTGACTATGCCCTGGCCTTTGTCCGGCTGCGCGACGCGGAGCGGCTGATGCAACAGCGCCAGATCCCGGACACCGTTTACAGGGGCGCCCTGCTGCAAGTCAGCAGTCATTTCTGGTTGCAGCAAGGGCGGCCGGAACTGGCTCATGAAGCGTTGACTCGTGTGTTGCGCCACTATCGTGGGCCGCACGCGCGACAGGCACCGCCGGCGACGCTGAACTTGATACCACGTATCGAATACCTGCTGGTTTTGGCGGAGGTTCATCTTCAAAGAGCGCAAGAGCCGCTGGCCCGGCTCAAGCGGTTTGCAGATTGTGCAGAAGCACAGGGCGCTCAACGCCTGGAGGCCGAGTTGCATCTGGCGATGGCGGAGGTGGCTTTTGTTCAGGGCCAAGTTGCTTTGGCCAGGGAGACTCTTGAGCAAGGTCTGGAACTCATTCGTCGTTGTAACTTGTCGTTTTTGTTGTGTCAGCTTCGTCTACGTCAGCCGAATCTATTAATCGAACTGGGTATGACTGCGTCCATTGCAGATCAAGTCGATGCAGCGAACGGCGATAACCCGCTTAGTCTGCGAGAGACACAGGTGCTGACATTAATTGCGTCTGGCAATTCGAATCAGCAGATCGCCGAACAACTTTTTATTTCATTGCATACGGTAAAAACTCACGTGCGGCGAATTCACGGAAAGTTAGGTGTGGAGCGCAGAACTCATGCTGTTGCCAAGGCCCGATTGTTGGGTTTGTGGAAGTAGAGTGCTGAGGAGGAACGGGTGTTGATACTGTAACTTTAAAGCACTACATAAGTTGAAAATAAATCTGACTTTATTTTTTGCTGGTGTCTGATTTAGCTTGATTGCAAGTGGGTGAGGTTAAGAGCTTCACTCCTGTAATTAAATAATTCAGAGAAATTGGTTATGGATGATCAGAAGATTTTAAGTTCGCAATTTAAATTAGCTGAAGTAAGTGAGGCTATTAAGCAGTTATCTAGTCAGTTGGCGAATGCTCCTTCGTTCAAAGGATTGCTTCAGGAGTGTGTGCTGAAGGAACTTCAGCAGCTGGATTCGGAAGTGTATGTCAGCAGGGTCTTTATCAATCGGCGCGACAGTGCTTCTGCGTCTGCCAATGAGCCAACAGGCGTGCTGAATGACGTAGTTATGGAGTGTCTGTTACGTGGGCGTGCACCTGTTTATAACGCTGCTGAGTATGGTGTATACGACTGGCGTGACTCGACGGCTGAAGAGGACCGCCACCCTGTTCTGGATATCGTAACGATTGGCAAACTGATCGCAGAACTACTTCTGAATCTGCCGGAAAAGTACGCTGCGGTTATTGACGGGTATTGGTCTGCCTCTCAGGGTTCCGACGCCACAGGGCGACCATTGTCTACGCGTAAAAGCATATTGCGGACCCTCTATGTCAGGCTTTTCTGGCGTGAGTTGGCCGTCATGGCAGCGGAGGGTGGTTTGACACCGGACGACGAAAAGAAAGTCAATGAGTTGGCCAGCCCTCTGCTTCCCAGCGCGTTTTATGGTGTCTCGGTTCAGTTGCACAAAGGAGGCTTCGCGGCATTGGCTTCGACCTTCGTCATGCGCCTGGATGGTCAGTCGTTGGGGGCGATTATCCCGGCGACTGACAGTGCAGTGATTGTTTATACACCGAGTCGAGGTGTGGAGAAGTTCGCTACTTCGCGGGCACTGCATGAGGCACTCAAGAAGCGTCTGAGTGAGCCGGACCATCGGGCAGAGCTCCTGAAAGGTCTTTCGTCCGATGACGTAGATCAGGTCAGCAATAGTCCTGATATTCGTTATTCGAGAATTGATGAAGATGTATTTTCGGCTGGCATCAATGCCGCGCTGAAGAAACAAAGGGCCAATATCGTTCGTCAGCTACGGGAAATGAACGGCTCGCGTTGGGATAACGAAAAATCGGTGCAGGAAATTGGCTCAATGCTGCATCTGGAAGAGATGACCAAGGATGCCAAAGGTCGTGCCGCCGTTTTCATTAAGTTGATTTCGAGAAATGCCCGGCCAGGATGGTTGAAGGAGAGTTATGAAACTAATCAAGAAATTTATGCGTCCCTTGAGCAGAGATTGCTTGAAAGCGAGGTGAAGCTCCATGAAGCGACTAAAGGTGCTTCAACGTTTAAAAACTATGTTCACGGAGTTGTAGGAGATTTCATATCGCCAGGTACAGATGAACGTATTGATCCAGACACCATCTTTGTGACTGTTCGGCATACTGTTAAATTAGCGGACGGAAAAAAAGTAGAGCACAGTGAACGAAAAACGCTGACTCAGGCTTTCATGTACGGTGCTCATGATCAAGAGGGGCAGTATGTGGTGGCTGTAGAGGAGTTCTATAATAATCCAAGGTTAAGTCCTTCTAATATTGCGCAAGCGATTCAGTCGTTAAATCTTCGTGTGGAGTTTAACATGGCGAGACAGCGGGTTTATTCGCAGGATCACGTCGTCGAATTGATGCGGGAGCGCTTGGGGCGAAAGACCGCCTTGACAATGTTTGGCGCCATCTTGCAAAACCACGTTACCTCGGTCGCTCAGGACATAGTGCAGCGTTTTAACTTCGGCGATCCGTCGATTGAGACAACGGGGATATCGCTGAAGGCTAGATTCAAGCCGATGAAAGATTTGATGGTGTATCGGAGAAAAAGTGCCGATGTCAATAGAAGCACTCATGTACTTTATGCGCCGGATTTTCCGACGGGGCAGGAGTGGTCTCAGTTTCCTGATTTGAAAAGCTTACAACAGCAAATTGGTCGTTGGGCTTTTGACAAAAAAGGGCAGACCTACTTGAGGGGGAAGGGATATTCAAGTGAAAGAGAAGAGTTGGAAAAAATTTATCACGTAGAAGAGCCGAGCTTGATGTTACAAGAGTGGTGGTGGTCCTCGATCCAACTGACACAGTGGATCGAAGATAGTCCATTAAAAGGGAGTATCCAGAATGTAATCAGCTGGGAGGCGGACGAGGTGGAAGTCGCTACGCCGTGGTGGTACAGGAACTCGAATGTGGCAGATCAGCTTCTGTTGAATCGCTTAAATGCAGACTTCAAGGCGATTTATCAGATTTCCAAAGACAAGCTTGATATTGAGCCGTTCCATAAATTCGCTCGAAGCCTGGTGATGAAGACGCTGAACGAGTACCTGAGTCGCACCGGATCTAATCCGCAGATTGACCCTGATGAAGTATTTGTGAAGTTTCATGGCGTTTCGAAAATCAGCTTGACCAATTTGTTTATTCAGTGGCAGTTGTGGCCAAAATCTGGCTCGGCCGTGGGCACGGGTATAGATTATATTTTCAATGGTGACGGTTCCACCCCGGCGCACTTCTGGACTTTTACTAATCAATCGATACAGAGATTGAATGGAAGGGTAGTTGATGCCCTCATTCGTCTAATGCCAGGTGAAAAATACATTGAGTATCTTAGGGCCAAATTTCTGCACGCTCCGGATGTTGATTTGAAGGTGAGCCTTTATCGCAAGCTCAAACAAAATGAAATGTTCAGGTCGGCACTCACGCAGAAAATGAAAGGTGAGATGTCGCAGGAACAGTCTAACTGGTTGAAGGGATTGATTGACGGTTTTTATCGAGACATCCTTCGTGAGGGTAACATTGTCGCAGGTGGTAAGCCGGGTATTGGGGTTTACGAATTTACGCTTGAAGGTCGCAAACTGGAGGGCGCTTATGTCTTCGGTCGTAAGGTTAACGGTCACGATGAATTCATTATCTATATACCTGATACGCCCGATGGCGAAGACTTCTTTCCTGTCAACAAGTTAGCCGCTCGATTGAAGGACTTGCGTTATTGCCAGCATATTTTGAAGTTGGCGCGTCTGGAAGATAGAAATGCCATAGAAAATAAAATAAGTCGTTACAGTCATTCGAAAGATCCGATCTCGTCTACGCCTGTGCTGGAGAATAGCTATCCGGTTTTGACTTTCAAGCAGGAATACGGGTCAATGATTGGACGCTTTATTGCCGATGTGGATTATCAGACGACAAGCCCGGCCGAATTGATATGGCAGGAAGCAAAAATCCTGATTGACTTGGCACTCGATGTGGTGTCGTTGTTAATCCCGCCAGTTGGCATTGTGGTGAGCGTGCTGCGAATCACTCACTCAGTCGTCCTGGGAATAGTTGCTTCCAGCGAGGGGGATGACAAGGCGGCCAATGCCCATTTTGCCACTGCCTGGAGAGCGGCTATTATTCTGTACATCGGTAAAGTCGCTTCGGTAGGAGCTCCTGTTAATGCTGTTGGCCTACTGTCCAGCATCAAGGATATTGCTGACCTCCTCTCGACTATAACCGGGGTCCCGGTAGGCATCAGCTATATAACGGCAGTCGCCGTTCCACAACACGACGTGCAGAGCACGACTCGATTGATAGGTTAATGCAGTGATCAATAGGCCTCGAAAAGTCCAGGCGTAGAACTAGAACTGCATTTCAACAATGGATGGGAGATGTCTCATACCCCATCCGCCAACTAACGGCCCGCGTCGCCGCCAGCAATCGCTGCGCCGCCGGGCCGTTTTCGTCGGCGTGGAACAACGATGCCGGGCCGACAATGGTCATCACCGCCGCGACATTCCCGACAGCATTGAACACCGGCGCCGACAACGCATCGACCCCCGGCATCAGCAAACCATGCACATGATGCAGACCGCGTTCGCGGATCTGTTCGCACAAGATGGCGTAGGTCCTTTCATCCGCCAGCAGGTGGTCGGCGACGGCGATTTCCCGTTCGCGCAGTTCATCGGTTTCCCGATGTGGCAGAAAGGCGCTAAACACCAGTCCAGTGGACGAACTGAGCAACGGCAACACCGAACCCAACTGAGTCACCACCGTCACCGCGCGCACCGCCGGCTCGATGTGCACCACGGTCGCGCCTTGATTGCCCCACACCGCCAGAAAGCAGGTTTCGTTCAACTCATCGCGCAATTCAGCCAGGGGCAGGGCGCCGACTTTCAGCACGTCCATACTGTTGAGGGCTGCCAGCCCTACACGCAAAGCTTCGCGGCCCAGACCGTAGTGGTTGGTAGCAGCATTCTGTTCAGCAAAACCGCTGGCAATAAGCGCCTGCAAATAGCGGTGAACCTTGCTCGCCGGCATTTGTACGTGTTCGGCCAGGCGCGACAGTGAAGTCGATGGCGATAACTCGGCCAAGGCCTTGAGGATGTCGGTGCCGACCTCGGCCGAGCGGACTTTCTGTTTATCGTTGCTGCGCGGCGTTTCCATGGAGGCGGTGTGATCCCGGGACGAATGGGCGTCTTTATAGCTTGACGGTCAATACCAATCAAATTACGTTAAGCGTAATCGAATTACGATAAAAATAACCCAGGCGTGCCGAAAGCTCTTGAATGGAGCGACAGCCATGTCTACTCCCTGTTCAGGAGGCTCCATGAACCTCGATTCAACGGCGCCAGCGCTGGCTTATCAGTCCGGTTTCGGCAACGAATTCAGCAGTGAAGCGCTGCCCGGCGCACTGCCCGTCGGCCAGAACTCCCCGCAAAAAGCCCCGTACGGTCTCTACACCGAACTGTTCTCCGGCACCGCGTTCACCATGCCCCGCAGCGAAGCGCGGCGCACCTGGATGTACCGCATTCAGCCGTCGGCCAATCACCCGGCGTTCGTCAAACTGGATCGGCAACTGGCTGGCGGCCCGTTGGGTGAAGTGACCCCCAACCGTCTGCGCTGGAACCCGCTGGATGTTCCGGCCGAGCCAACTGATTTCATTGACGGGCTGGTGAGCATGGCCGCCAACTCGGCCGCGGAAAAACCGGCCGGGATCAGCATCTATAGCTACCGCGCCAACCGCTCCATGGAGCGCGTGTTTTTCAACGCTGACGGCGAACTGTTGCTGGTACCGGAACTGGGGCGTCTGCGCATCGCAACGGAATTGGGCGTGCTGGAACTGGAGCCGCTGGAAATCGCCGTGCTGCCGCGCGGTCTGAAATTTCGCGTCGAACTGCTCGACCCGCAAGCTCGCGGCTACATCGCCGAAAACCACGGTGCGCCACTGCACCTGCCGGACTTGGGGCCGATCGGCAGCAACGGCCTGGCCAACGCGCGGGACTTCCTGACGCCGGTCGCGCATTACGAAAACCTCAAGCAACCGACCACCCTGGTGCAGAAATTCCTCGGCCAGTTGTGGGGCTGTGAGCTCGATCATTCGCCGCTGAACGTGGTCGCCTGGCACGGCAATAACGTGCCATACAAATATGACCTGCGTCGTTTCAACACCATCGGCACGGTCAGTTTCGATCACCCGGATCCGTCGATCTTCACCGTCCTGACCTCGCCGACCAGCGTCCACGGTCTGGCCAATCTCGACTTCGTCATCTTCCCGCCACGCTGGATGGTCGCCGAGAAAACCTTCCGTCCACCGTGGTTCCACCGCAACCTCATGAACGAATTCATGGGCCTGATCAAAGGCGAGTATGACGCCAAGGCCGAAGGTTTCGTGCCCGGTGGTGCGTCCTTGCACAGTTGCATGAGCGCCCATGGGCCGGACGGCGAAACCTGCACCAAGTCGATCAACGCCGAACTCGCGCCAGCGAAAATCGACAACACTATGGCCTTCATGTTCGAGACCAGCCAGGTGCTGCGCCCGAGCCGTTTCGCTCTGGATTGCCCGCAACTGCAAAACAACTACGATGCCTGCTGGGCCACGCTGCCCGCCACTTTCGACCCGACCCGGAGATAACCCATGACTCAGACTTCCATCACTCGTAGCTGGATTGCCTCCGCCAACGGTCATGCTGATTTCCCATTGCAAAACCTGCCGCTGGGCGTGTTCAGCGTGAAGGGTTCGGCACCGCGCAGTGGTGTGGCCATTGGCGAACATATCTTTGATCTGGAAGCTGCACTGGACGCCGGGCTGTTCGATGGCGTCGCAAAAACTGCAGTCGAAGCCACCCGTGGCGGTCAGCTGAACGCGTACTTCGAACTGGGTCGTGACGCTCGCGTTGCCCTGCGTGAACGCCTGCTGGAACTGTTCAAGGAAGGCAGCACCCTGCACGGCAAGATTGAAGCCCAAGGCGCAAAACTGCTGCCACTGGCGGCGAATTGCGAGATGCACCTGCCAGCGAAAATCAACGACTACACAGACTTCTACGTCGGCATCGAGCACGCGCAGAACGTGGGCAAACTGTTCCGTCCGGACAACCCGTTGCTGCCGAACTACAAGTACGTGCCGATCGGTTATCACGGCCGCGCTTCGACCATTCGCCCGTCGGGCACCGATGTTCGCCGTCCGAAAGGTCAAACCTTGCCAGCCGGCCAAACCGAGCCTACTTTTGGCCCTTGCGCACGTCTGGACTACGAACTGGAACTGGGCATCTGGATCGGTCAGGGCAACGAGATGGGCGACTCGATCGCCATCGGTGACGCTGCCGATCACATCGCCGGTTTCTGCCTGCTCAACGACTGGTCGGCGCGCGACATTCAGGCTTGGGAATACCAGCCGCTGGGGCCGTTCCTGTCCAAGAGTTTCATCACCAGCATCTCGCCGTGGGTCGTGACTGCCGAAGCGCTGGAGCCGTTCCGTCGCGCTCAGCCGGCACGTCCGGAAGGCGATCCGCAGCCGCTGCCGTACCTGTTCGACAAACGCGATCAAGCGGCGGGTGCCTTCGACATCGAACTGGAAGTGCTGCTGCTCACCGAAGGCCTGCGCGAGCAAAAACTGCCGGCCCATCGCCTGACCCTCAGCAATACCCAACACATGTACTGGACCGTGGCGCAAATGGTCGCGCACCACAGCGTCAACGGTTGCCAATTGCAGGCCGGAGACCTGTTCGGTTCGGGCACGTTGTCGGGGCCTGAGAACGGTCAGTTCGGTAGCCTGCTGGAAATCACCGAGGGCGGTAAAAAGCCGATCGAACTCGCGTCCGGCGAGGTGCGTAAGTTCCTTGAGGATGGCGACGAAATCATCCTGCGGGCTCGTTGCACCCGCGACGGTTTTGCCTCCATCGGTTTCGGCGAATGCCGTGGCAAAGTGCTGCCGGCGCGCTAAGAGGATCGGGTCATGGAACTCTATACCTACTACCGTTCGACATCGTCCTATCGGGTGCGCATTGCGTTGGCGCTCAAGGGGCTGGATTACCAGGCGTTGCCGATCAATCTGATCGCGCCGCAAGGTGGCGAACATCGACAGCCGCCGTATCTGAGCATTAATCCGCAAGGCCGGGTGCCGGCCTTGCGCACCGACGAAGGCGAACTGCTGATCCAGTCACCGGCGATCATCGAATACCTGGAGGAACGTTATCCACAGGTGCCGCTGCTCTCCAAAGACCTCGCCGCTCGCGCCGATGAGCGTGCCGTGGCGGCAGTGATTGGCTGCGACGTGCATCCGCTGCACAACGTCAGCGTACTCAACAAGCTGCGGCAGTTGGGGCACGATGAACCGCAAGTGGTGGAGTGGATCGGGCACTGGATCAGCCAAGGGTTGGCGACGGTGGAGCAGTTGATCGGCGATGAAGGGTACTGCTTTGGTCCGACGCCTGGGCTGGCGGATATCTACCTGATCCCGCAGTTGTATGCGGCCGAGCGTTTCAGCATTTCACTTGAGGCATATCCGCGGATTCGTCGAGTGGCGGCGTTGGCGGCGACGCATCCGGCGTTCATCCAGGCGCATCCGGCGAATCAGCCAGATACACCGTAAAACGTTATCAATGGACGATTGAGTTAGGCGGCAGGTGCCCTAATCGCTCAGTCAGGCGAATCCGCTGGATCGGGTCGTCACTGAGCAGCAGGGCATGCTCCAGGTCAAAGCGCTCGGCGTTCGGGCAATCCAGCCGTTGATAGAGGCTGGCCCGGGCCAGGTAGTCGGAGGCGATGGCGTTGCCCAGTTCCAGCACACGTTCGGCGTCGATCAGGGCGCCGATGTAGTCATCGTTGGAAAGGTGTAACTGACGCAGGTTGCGCGACAGCCGCTGCAGCATTTGCACCGGCTCGGCGGTGAGCAAATGCTCGGCGCCAAGCTGCATGTTCGGGCCGTACTGGCGATGCAGCAGTTCCCGGCAATCGTTGGGGTACAACCGACGTCCGCCGCATGGGTCGAGCAGGTGATCGGCGCCCGGTACCCGCAGCAGGAAATGCCCGGGGAAGTTGACCCCGACCATGGGGATTTCCAGACCTTTGGCCAGTTCCAGGGCAATCAATCCCAGACTCAGCGGCTGCCCACGTCTGCGTTCCAGCACTTTATTGACCAGCGCGACTTGCGGACGCAATGGCGTGGAGTCGTCCTGAGCGAATCCCAGGTCATTCATGCGCCGTAACAACGGCTGGGCCAACTCGCTGACCGGCAACATCGGCAAGCCATAACTGACCCGTTGTTGCAGGTCCTTGAAATCGTGCAGCACCGCTTCGGGATTTACCTCAGTGTCGTGTTCGGCGGCAATCCACAGCGCCGCCTCGAACAGCGCGGGCGGTGAACGTTGCAGACAGTCGAAAAAACGTTGGCGGGGGGTCATCAAAATCTCCGGGTAATGCCTCGTTTTAGCCCCGTCTCAGGCATTCGTCCAGTGCCGAACATAGGCGGTTACAGGTTATGTCCGAAAGTCTGCTTGGCGACGTCGCTTATTCCGGTGCGCTTCTGCAATTTTCGGGCGCAAGCCTATACTGGCGACTACAAGAAGTGATTCGGGAGCCCTACGATGTTCGCTCTCATGCAAAGCACTCGCCTTGAATCCCTGCATCTGAGCGTCGACTCGGTCACCGGGTTGAAGGCGGTCATTGCCATTCATAACAGCCGTCTGGGGCCTGCCCTCGGCGGGTGTCGTTACCTTGCCTATCCGAGCGACGAGTCCGCCGTCGAGGATGCGGTGCGCCTCGCCCAAGGCATGAGTTACAAGGCGGCGCTGGCCGGCCTGGCTCAGGGCGGCGGCGTGGCGGTGATTGTGCGCCCGGTCCATGTGGAAAACCGCGCCGCGCTATTCGAAGCCTTCGGGCGTTGCATCAATCAACTCGACGGCCGCTACATCACCGCCATCGACAGTGGCACCTCCGTGGCGGACATGGATTGCATCGCCCAGCAGACCCTGCACGTCACCAGCACCACCTCGGCGGGCGACCCTGCACCGCACGCGGCGATGGGCGTGTTCACTGGCATCCGCGCCACTGCGATGGCGCGCCTGGGCAGCGACAACCTCGAAGGCTTGCGCGTGGCCATCCAGGGTTTGGGCAACGTCGGTTTTGCCCTGGCGGAACAACTGCACGCCGCCGGCGCCGAACTGTTGGTCAGCGACATCGATCACGGCAAGGTGCAACTGGCGATGGAGCAACTCGGCGCTCATCCGATCGCCAACGAGGCGCTGCTCAGCACCCCTTGCGACATTCTCGCGCCCTGCGGCCTCGGTGGCGTGCTCAACAGCCACAGCGTGACGCAACTGCGCTGCGCAGCGGTGGCCGGCTCGGCGAACAACCAGCTGACCCATCTGGAAGTCGCCGATCAACTGGAGCGGCGGGGCATTCTGTATGCGCCGGATTACGTGATCAATTCCGGAGGGTTGATCTACGTTTCGCTCAAGCACCGCGGCGAAGAGCTCACGACCATCACCGCACACCTGTCGAAAATCAGCTCCCGGCTGACCGAAGTCTTCGCCCATGCCCAGGCGGAAAAACGCTCGCCGGCCCGAGTGGCTGACGAGTTGGCGGAGAAAGTGCTGTATCGATGAGGTTGAACCGATGAAGGAGTGAGGGCCTATCCCAGACTTGCTCCCTAGGCCTGGCGCCACAAGCGTCAGGCTTGACTGACGCACGCTGACGCGGCGTGCCAGGAGCCCCTTTGATGCCTCACAAGGTTGAGCTGCCTTACACCCGATTTTTATCCCCTGACGGCCAATTGCTCGGCGAACTTCCTGCCTGGGCCGACGATTTCAATTTGCTGACGCGCCTTTATCGGCAGATGGTCCTGACCCGCCTTTTCGATCAGAAAGCCGTCGCCCTGCAACGCACCGGGCGCATTGGCACTTATGCGCCGACATTGGGCCAGGAAGCCATTGGCGTCGCCGTCGGCAGCGTGATGCACGCCGAAGACGTGCTGATTCCGTATTACCGTGACACCGCCGTGCAGTTGATGCGTGGGGTGCGCATGGAAGAAATCCTCCTGTACTGGGGCGGCGACGAGCGCGGCAGCGACTTTACCGAACCGGCGGCGGCCCAGGACTTTCCGATCTGTGTGCCGATTGCCACCCAGGCCCTGCATGCCTGCGGCGTTGCCAGTGCATTCAAAATCCGCGGCGAACATCGGGTCGCCGTCACCACCTGCGGCGACGGCGCCACCAGCAAGGGCGATTTCCTCGAAGCCCTCAACGTCGCCGGTGCCTGGCAGTTGCCGGTGGTGTTCGTGGTCAATAACAACCAATGGGCGATCTCGGTGCCACGACGGATTCAGTGCGGCGCCCCGACGCTGGCACAGAAAGCGATCGGTGCCGGGTTCCACGGTGAGCAGGTCGACGGCAATGACATGCTCGCGGTTTACGACCGAGTACACGTGGCCCTCGAAAGGGCGCGTCATGGTAAAGGCACAGTGTTGCTGGAATGCCTGAGCTATCGCCTCGGCGACCACACCACCGCTGACGATGCCACACGCTACCGGCCGGCGGACGAGGTCAAACAGGCCTGGCTGGAAGAACCGGTCAAACGCCTGCAACGTTTCATGGTCGACCAGGGCGTGTGGGACGAAGGCCGCGAACAGGCGCTGATCAGCGAATGCCAAGGCTTGGTGCAGCGCGCTGTGGATAACTTCGAGGCAGCGGGTACTCAGGCGCCCGAATCGATCATGGATCACGTCTACGTCCAATGGCCGGCGTCCCTTGCCGGGCAGCGTGAAGAGTTGCTCGAAAAGGCGGCGCGCCGAGCGGGAGATTCGAGCCATGAGTAACGGCAAAGTCACGTTGCTGGAAGCGGTGAATCTCGCGCTGCATCGGGCGATGAGCGAAGACGAGAACGTCATCGTCCTCGGTGAGGATGTCGGAGTGAACGGCGGCGTGTTTCGCGCCACCCAAGGGCTGCGTGACAGCTTTGGCTTCAAGCGAGTCATCGACTCGCCGCTGGCCGAAACCATGCTCGGCGGGCTGGTGGTCGGCATGGCCGCTCAGGGTTTGAAGCCGGTGGTGGAAATCCAGTTCATGGGTTTCATCTACGCGGCCATGGAACACCTGGTGTCCCACGCCAGCCGCATGCGTAATCGCACGCGCGGGCGGATCACATGCCCGATGGTGATGCGCACGCCGATGGGCGCAGGGATTCGCGCGCCGGAACATCACAGCGAAAGCACTGAAGCATTGTTCGCGCACATTCCAGGGCTGCGGGTGGTGATTGCGTCATCGCCGGCCAGGGCCTATGGCTTGTTGCTGGCGGCCATTGATGACCCGGACCCGGTGGTGTTTCTCGAACCGACCCGGCTCTATCGCATGAACCCGCAAACGCTGGTGGATGACGGTAAACGCCTGCCGCTGGACAGCTGTTTCACCCTGCGCGAAGGCAGCGACATCACTTTGATCAGCTGGGGCGCCAGCGTGATGGAAACCCTGCAAGCCGCCACCGCATTGGCCGAACGGGGCGTCTCGGCGGAAGTGATCGATGTCGCGAGTATCAAGCCGCTGGACCTCGACACCCTGGAAGCCTCGGTGCGCAAGACCGGTCGCTGTGTGATCGTCCACGAGGCGCCGCGGTCCTGTGGCGTCGGTGCAGAAATCGCCGCCAGTCTCTACGAGCGGGTGTTGCTGGAGTTGCAGGCACCGATCCAGCGGGTTACCGCGCCGGACATTCCGCCGCCGCTGTATCGACTGGAATCGCTGTACATGCCCAACGTCGAAGACATTCTTCACGCCTGTGACACGGTATTGAAATTCGCCTGAACCCACGGAGGCCTTGATGAAATATTTCAAACTGCCGGATCTGGGAGAAGGTTTGCAGGAGGCGGAAATCGTCCGCTGGCACGTCGCCGTCGGCGATAACGTCAAGGCCGATCAACTGCTGGTGTCGGTAGAAACCGCCAAGGCGCTAGTGGATATCCCTGCCCCCTATGACGGCGTGGTGGCGAAACTCTACGGCGGCGAGGGCGACATTATTCACGTCGGTGAACCCTTGCTCGGCTACGAAGGCGAAGCCGATGCGGGCACCGTAGTGGGGCGACTCGAAGGTGGCGGCAGCAGTCAGGAGGACTCGTTTTTCATTGGGGCTGCCCCCTCGACCCGAGAGCATCTGGCGACTCGCGCCACGCCGGCCGTGCGGCAACTGGCTCGGCAACTCGGCGTGGAGCTGAGCGGGTTGACCGGCTCCGGCCACGAGGGGCTGATCACCCGCACGGATGTGGAAAACGCGGCTCAAACTGAACTGGATCGCTTCGGCGGCGAACGGTTGCGCGGTGTGCGGCGCAGCATGGCGCTGAACATGGCGCGGTCCCACGCCGAAGTCGTGCCGGTGACGATTTTCGGTGACGCCGACCTGCATCGCTGGGGTCAGGCCCGCGAACCGCTGATTCGCCTGGCCAAGGCGATGGCGGCCGCGTGCGCCGTGGAACCGGTGCTCAACAGCGCCTTCGACGGCAAAAGCCTGTCGCTCAAACAACACGAACGGCTCGATCTGGGCATCGCCGTGGACACCCCGGACGGCTTGTTCGTGCCAGTGCTGCGCGATGTCGGTCACCGCACCCCGGCTGACTTGAAGGAAGGCGTCATGCGATTAAGGGCCGACGTGCAGGCGCGATCGATTCCGCCCAAGGAAATGATGGGGGCGACCCTGACGTTGTCGAATTTCGGCACCTTGTTCGGTCGCTACGCCAACCCGGTGGTGGTGCCGCCGCAAGTGGCAATCCTCGCCGCTGGTGCGATTCGCGACGAACCGGTGGCGGTCGATGGCGCAGTGGTGGTGCACCCGGTCCTGCCGCTGTCCCTGACGTTCGATCATCGCGTGGTGACGGGGGGCGAGGCGGCGCGGTTCTTCAAGGCGCTGGTCGAGGCGCTGGAACAACCCGACGCGTAGGTTTTTCGCAGGCATGAAAAAGGCCCTGAGTCTTTTGACTCAGGGCCTATTCAATTCGGGCGTTGCTTACTTGGCGGCCTTGGGGGCTTTTGCCGGCTTGGTCGGCTCAGCGACTTCAACAGGTGCAGGCGCCTCAACGGGGGCAGCCTTTTCAACGACTTCAGCAGGCGCATTGAGCAATTCGGACAACGCGTCCGGCTGGCTCTTGAACGCCTTGGCGAACACATCGCGGTTCTTCGCCATGTAGATCCCGGCTTCTTCCACTTGCTGTTCGGTCAGGGACGGAACGGCTTTGTGCAACACTTCAGCCAGCAACTCGGCCAGTTCGAGCATTTTGTCATGACGGTCAGCTTCGGCTTTATCCATGAACAAGCGCTCCAGATCTCGGCTGCTGCGGTATACCACTTCGACGGCCATTCACCACCTCACATGCCTTCACATTAAGTTGTCTTATTCGACTACTGTATTTATATACAGCGAAAAGGATAAGCGAATCCCTGCGCTTTGGGTAGTGGCTTTTTAATGTAGACCGAAATCAGGTGGTCTGCGCAAGACCTGTGGGAGCCGAGCTTGCTCGCGATGAGGCCCTCGAACTCTCCACAAAAGTGTCCAGTGGCAGCCTATCGCCATCTCACCCAACAGCCTCTGGCCTTTTTTCTGCATGCAGAACAACCGTCACGTCAAACCCGCATCATCCGCTCGAACCGAGCTAAGGAAGAATCATCGTGAAAATCAACTGGGCCGAGAACCTGCGGCAGAACGTGCATCAACTGGCCGAGTCTCTGGGCAACCTATTCGTCGAGACCTTCCACTACCTGGCGTTGTTCGCCATCGGTGCAGTCACCGCGTGGGCGGCGGTGATGGAGTTTTTGCAGATGATCGAGGCGGGGCACATCAAGATCGATGACATCTTGCTGCTGTTCATCTACCTGGAACTGGGGGCGATGGTCGGGATTTACTTCAAGACCAACCACATGCCGGTGCGCTTCCTGATCTACGTGGCGATCACTGCGCTGACGCGGCTGCTGATCTCCAACGTCTCGCACCACAACCCGCCGGATATCGGCATCATCTACCTGTGCGGCGGGATTCTGCTGCTGGCGTTCTCGATTCTGGTGGTGCGTTACGCCTCGTCGCAATTCCCTTCGGTGAAGATCGAACACCCGCAGCGCAAGATCGGTGCGGGTTCCGGTGAGCATCCCGAAGTCGAGAAGGGCGAGCTTTAAAGCCTCATGGCTGGCCGGCTGTGGCCCTTGACGCGTGGCGGCGGCAGGTTGTGATTGTCGCCGTCGGTCATGGCTTCGAGGATGGCCACGGCGCTGTGGCCCTGTTCGATGGCAATGCCGAATTGAATGCTTTGCACCAGGCGTTTGAGGCGCTGGGGGTCATTGCGTTGTTCGGCGCTGATCATCCGTTTGGCGACCACGTGACCGCTGTTGGACAGGGTCAGCATGATGCTGCCATCCAGACCCTGAATGCTCAGGTTGATCTGATATTCCGGTGCAAAAGCATCGGTAATGAGCTGAAAAGGATTGTCCATGATGCGTTACCGCCTGATTGAACGTGCAGTTGTTGACCGGCCGTGATCGGGATTAGTTCGCAACACCAGACCACCGGCATTCCATGTTCATGTACTTTCACCCGTGCAAAGGCACAGCAAGGGGCATGCCGGAAAAATTGTCGAACAATAGACACGGCAAAAAAGAGGCGGGCACTACAGCCCGCCTTCTTTTTGCCTGCCCGTTTCAGGGCATGAATGAGTAGATGATCGCAGACAGTGCAATCAAACCGATCAACACCACGAACACGTTCGAGGCCTTACCCGAATACTGGCGCAAGGCCGGCACGCGGCGGATGGCGTACATCGGTATCAGGAACAACAGGCACGCGATGATCGGCCCACCGAGGGTTTCGATCATGCCGAGGATGCTCGGGTTGAACGTCGCCACGGCCCAGCAACTGAGGATCATGAACAGCGCGGTCACGCGGTTCCGCCAACTCGCTGACATCACCCGGCCTCGGCCGCCCAGGCTTTTCACGATCAGACCCTGAAAGCGCCACCGCCAAATCAGCCGGGGACAGGGCCAGCACGCAGCTGAAGCAGAAGAACATCACCGTCACCACCATCATCGCGTGGGCGATGGCGAGGATGCCGCTACTTTTGCGTTCGGCCTGCTCGCCGTAACGCTGTTTCTGATCGGCGGAGAAGGCGGAGATGATCGGCGAATGGTTGAACGAGAACACCATCACCGGGATCGCCAGCCAAAACGTCTTGAAGAACAGCGGCATCGACATGCCTTCAATGGCGGTGGCGAAAGAATGCACCGTTCCAATTCGGGATCAGGCTCACGCCGAGCAGCAGCAACGCTGCGACAAACGGGTAAACCAGCACGCTCATGCTTTTGACGATGACGCCTTGGCCGCAACGGACGATGGACATCAGACCTAAGATCAGCACCAGCGACAGAATCGCCGCGGTGGCGGGGCGATGTGCAACTGATGTTTCATGAAGCTGCTCAAGGTGTTGGTCAGCGCCCGCTGTACCCCAACAGAATCGCAGTCAAGGAATGCTCCTCAGCACTCCACCCAGCTAACAGCCAGGCCGCCCCGTGAAGTCTCTTTGTATTTGTCGTGCATGTCGGCGCCGGTATCGCGCATGGTGCGGATCACCCGGTCCAGGGAAATGAAGTGTTTACCGTCGCCGCGCAGGGCCATTTGCGTAGCGTTGATCGCCTTCACGGCGGCGATGGCGTTGCGCTCGATGCACGGCACTTGCACCAGGCCGCCGACCGGGTCGCAGGTCAGGCCGAGGTTGTGTTCCAGGCCGATTTCGGCGGCGTTTTCCAGTTGCTCGGGCGTGGCGCCGAGCACGTCCGCCAGCCCGGCGGCGGCCATGGCGCAGGCGGAGCCAACTTCGCCCTGACAGCCAACTTCGGCACCGGAGATAGACGCGTTTTTCTTGCAGAGAATGCCTACGGCCGCAGCGCCCAAAAAGAACGCCACCACGTCATCGTCCGACGCGTCCGGGTTAAATTTCATGTAGTAATGCAGCACCGCCGGAATGATCCCCGCCGCACCGTTGGTCGGTGCCGTGACCATGCGCTCGCCCGCTGCGTTTTCTTCGTTTACGGCGAGGGCAAACAGGTTCACCCACTCCATGGCTGATAGCGTGGAGGTGATGACATTCGGCTTGCCGATTTCCAACAGACTGCGGTGCAGTTTCGCAGCACGACGCGGAACATTCAGACCGCCGGGCAGGATGCCTTCATGGCGCAACCCTTGCTCGACGCATTCGCGCATCACCGACCAGATGTGCAGCAAACCCTGACGGATTTCGGCTTCGCTGCGCCAGGCCAATTCATTGGCCATCATCAACTCGGAAACGCGCAGACCGTGCAGGTTGCAGAGCTTGAGTAGTTCGGCGGCGCTGGAAAAATCGTACGGCAGCACCACATCGCTGGTGGGCGCGATGCCTGACTCGGCTTCAGCCGCCTCGATGATGAAACCGCCACCGATCGAGTAGTACGTTTGCTCCCACAACTCACCGGTTTCGCCGAAGGCTGTCAGGGACATCGCATTGGGGTGGTAGGGCAGGCTCTCGTCGAGCAGCAGGAGATCGCGTTGCCAGTTGAAGGCGATGGTGGTTTTGCCTGCCAGAGACAGTTCGCCGGTTTCGCGCAGGGTCTGGATTCGACTGTCGATGGACGTGGGATCGATGCTGTCCGGCCACTCGCCCATCAGGCCCATGACGCAGGCGCGGTCGGTGGCGTGACCGACGCCGGTCGCCGACAGCGAGCCATAAAGTCGGATTTCTACTCGCCGTACGTCGGCCAGCAATTGTTGGTCAATCAGGGCTTGGGCGAAGGTCGCGGCGGCGCGCATGGGGCCGACGGTATGGGAACTGGACGGACCGATGCCGACTTTGAAGAGATCGAAAACACTGATAGCCATGCTAAAGCCTATACAAGTAATGGAAGAGAAATCGCTGCCATTTTTGTAGGACAAGCGCAATGTCGGCGATACTGCCTACCTCGGTCCTACGTGACCAACGAAACTTCCTAAGATAGCCTTTAGCAGGACTAAACAATGAGTCGCCAATTGCACGCCCAGACTTACGTCTGGCTGCACGTGTTTTCCTGTGCCGCGCGGCACTTGTCGTTCACCCGTTGCGCCGAAGAACTGCACATCACGCCGGGTGCGGTCAGTCAGCAAATCCGACAACTGGAAGAACGGCTGGGGTTTCGACTTTTCCACCGTCGCGCTCGGGGTGTGGAACTGAGCGCCGAGGGCCAGCGACTGGCCATCACGGTCAACGAGGCTTACGGCAGCATCGATGCGGAATTGCGACGACTGGACGCCGGAATGATCAGTGGGATTCTTCGGGTGCGCTCGATTCCATCGTTTCTGAGCAAGTGGTTGACCCCAAGGTTGCCGCGTTTGCAGCAGCGCTTTCCGGACATTCAATTGCGCCTGGTGGCCGAGGACAGCAGCGTGCCATTGCATGAAGGCGACTTCGATTTGGCCATCGACCTGAATGACGGCAGCTATCCCGGTTTGTTATCCACAACCTTGCTCGACGAACAGATATTTCCGGTCTGTGCCCCAAGCCTGCTGCGCGGTCGGCCGCCGCTGCATGGCCCGGCGGACCTGATGCATTTTCCGTTGCTGCACGACATTACCGCCTGGCGCGGCAGTTACGAGTATGCAGAGTGGGAGTTCTACCTCAACGCCATCGGCTTCGAAGGTGCGGACGTGCGGCGCGGGCATACCTTCAATCGCAATCACCTGACCATCGAAGCGGCGATTGCCGGGATGGGCGTGGCGATTGCGCGGCGAACGTTGCTCAATGACGAGTTGGAGCGGGGGACGTTGATCGTGCCGTTTGGCCTGGCGGTGCCCAATCACAAGCGTTACGTGCTGCTCTATGCGCCTGGGGCGCTGAGCCATCCAGGCGTGCGCGCGGTGCATGACTGGCTGGTGGAGGAAGCGGGGATTTTTCGAAGCCTGCACCCGCTGGCGGAGCGCCAGATGTGAGCAATTGTGACAAAAGAGTCAGGCGACCCAACTCCCGACCTTAACAGCGCTTTTGCTCCTTGTCCGGCTTTTTTTGCGAATCGAAAATTATCTTTTTTTAGGGGTTGAATTGTTCTGCGAGCAGACCGATTGTGTAAGTAAGAGGTCACGGTGATGACGCCCAAGGGCCAGCCGATGTGCCTCTCGCGAGCTAGCTGAAATAAGGGATGAACTATGCAAATCCAAGTCAACAGCGATAACCATATTCAAAGCAGCATCCGACTGGAGGAGTGGGTACGTACTACCATTGAGAGCACGCTCGAACGTTATGAAGAGGACCTGACACGCGTCGAGGTTCATCTGCGGGACGAGAACGGCGACAAGCCCGGTCCCCATGACATGCGCTGTCAGCTGGAAGCGCGTCCAAAAGGCCACCAACCGATTTCTGTAACCCATAAAGCCGACTCCCTGGAACTGGCGATCGACGGGGCGGCCGAAAAACTCGAACATGCGCTGGAACACCTGTTTGGCAAACTTCGGGGCAAACCACGTGCCGCTGTGGTGCCGTTCGAGAGAGTCGCAGCCGATGCGCTGCTGGAAGACGAGTTTCTCGAGAACGAACAGGCTGCACAAAACGGCTGAGGCCTGATTCACTTTTTACCTTTCCACCACTGAAAACGGGCCTGCTTATGCAGGCCCGTTCTTGTTTGTGCTGCGCGTGGGAACGATCATTTGGACTGCCGTAACAACGATCCCATCGGATCTGTTTTGCGTATGAGAATATTTATCATTAGTATTGCGACCTTGTTGGCCCCGTGACGTTCACGAGGCTTCACCCGTTTCAAGGTCGAAACATGAAAGGCAAAATCACCGCGCTCCCCGTTTCCTGCCGCCTAGCCATCACTTCCCGAGTGCTGGCCGCCGTGCTGGGGGGTTACCTCGTCGCGGCATTGGCCAGTGTCAGCCTGACGATGTGGCTGCCCATGGCTCGCGGCGAAGCGGTGGTCACCGGGATGATGACCTCGTTTCTGGTGTATCTGGTCGCCGTACTCTGGTGCTTTGCCTGTAGCAGTGCGTGGCAAGCCTGGTTCGGATTGATTGTGCCAAGCGTGGTTTTGGCGGCGGTGTCGGGGCTGGCGTACTGGATGGGCCACTGATGAAAGAGGGCTTTCGACAGGCCATGGCCTGGCTGCACACCTGGGCCGGGTTGATCTTCGGCTGGCTGCTGTTTGCGATTTTCCTGACCGGCACGCTCGCCTATTTCAAGGATGAGATCAGCCACTGGATGCAGCCCGAGATACCGGCGCGTTCGGTGACCTCCGAAGCCAGTTTGACGCTGGCGCAAAACTACCTTCAGCAACACGCAGCGGGTGCTTCGCGCTGGCTGATCGATCTGCCGAGTTCTCGAGAGCCGGGCCTGTCGGTGCGCTGGCAACAGTCGCCGGCCAAGCCCGGCACGCGAGGTCAATTCACCGAAAAACGCCTCGACCCGCAAACCGGAGCAGAAGTGCAGGGCCGGGACACACGCGGTGGCGAGTTCTTTTACCGCTTCCACTTACAGTTGCAGATGCCCTATCCGTGGGGGCGCTGGCTGTCGACCATCGCAGCGATGGTGATGTTCGTCGCGCTGATCAGCGGGATCATCACCCACAAGAAAATCTTCAAGGACTTCTTCACCTTCCGCCCGCGCAAGGGCCAGCGCTCCTGGCTCGACGGGCACAACGCGGTGGGCGTTCTGGTGTTGCCGTTTCATCTGATGATCACTTACAGCAGCCTGGTGATTTTCATGACGATGGTGATGCCAGCGAGCATCCTTGCCGCGTACAAAGGTGATGCCGAGGCGTTTTACGATGAGGTGTTTCCGGCGTCCAATACGCCCGACATGGCAGGCAAGCCGGGTCAGTTGGCACCGTTGGCACCGCTGCTGGAACGGGCCAGCGAGCAATGGCCGGGCGGACGGGCCGGGCGGCTGACGGTGAACAATCCGGGCGATGCGAATGCCTCGGTCATTCTTGCGCGTGACGGCGCCGACCGAGTGGTCCACGACTTTGGCAGCGCGTTGACATTCAACGGCGTGACCGGGCAGCTACTCAGCACGACGCCGAAGCAAGCACTAACCATGGCGATTGCCGGCAGTTTCTATGGCTTGCACATGGGCCATTTCGCCGGTCCGGTGTTGCGCTGGCTGTACTTCATGTGTGGTTTGGCGGGCACCGCGATGATCGGTACCGGGCTGGTGATCTGGCTCGGCAAGCGTCAGCTCAAACATGCGAAGAGCGGTGTGATGCCGTTTGAGTTGCGGCTGGTGGAAGTCCTGAACATCGCCAGCATGTCGGGGTTGATGGTCGCGGTGGCGGCGTTCTTCTGGGCCAATCGATTGTTGCCGGTCGCAATGGCGGAGCGGGCGGATTGGGAAGTGAACGGCTTCTTCATCGTCTGGGGCTTCAGTGTGTTGCACGCCATGGTCCGCCGTGGTCGTGCAGCGTGGGTCGAACAGTTGGCGCTGGCGGCGTTGCTGTTCTGTGCGCTGCCGCTGCTGAACGCGCTGACTACGCCTTATCACTTGGGCGTCACCCTGATGCAGGGTGATTGGGCCATGGCCGGTTTCGATCTGACGTGCCTGGGCAGTGGTCTGTTTTTCGCGTGGGCTGCGTGGAAAATGCAGCGCGCGGGGCAGCCTGGAATCGTCACCCGACCGCGGGCGAAATCGATAATGTTTGAGCAAGAGGCGCACTGAATGTTCCTGGCCCTGTTGCTGTGCTACGGCGGTTTCACCGTGCTGTGTTTATCGATGGATCGGCATCACGCCGAACTGTTGGGGCGCAAACCCTCGGCTCGTCGCCGTCAAGGGATGAAACTCAGTGGCTGGCTGTTGCTGGCGTTATCGCTGTGGGCTGCGGTGTCGTCGACGGGTTGGGGGCTTGGATTGGTGGAGTGGTTTGCGGTGTTGATGCTCAGCAGCTTTGCTGCTGGTGTTGTTGATGCCGTATCGCCCGCGCCTGGCCTTGGCGTTGGCCGGGTTGAGCGTGCTCGCCAGCCCCGTCGCCGTGTTTGCGCAGGGCTGACCTGATGATCACTAGCCCCCCGGAATCCCGAGACGATGAACATCGCGGTGCGCGTGCGCATTTCCTGCAGGTGTTCCTTTCCCAGCGTTCGCAAATGGAAGCGCTGGTGAGCCGTCGTGTCGGTTGTCGGGCGACGGCCGCAGATCTGGTGCAGGACTTGTTCCTGCGTTTCTGGCGTCGGCCGCTGGTGCAGGTTGAAGAGCTCAGCACTTACCTGTTGCGCTGCGCCGGCAACATCGCCATCGACCATTTGCGCAGCGAAGGCACGCGAGTGCGGGTCAGCGAGGGCTGGATGCCAGATCAACCCGACAGTCACGGCAGCGAACCGCAAGCGGCGTTGGAGGCGGGCAACGACTTGCGTCACGTCGAAGCGGCGTTGCGCGCGCTGCCTGAGCGGACGCGGCAGATTTTTTTGCTCAACCGTATTCACGGGCGCAAATACGCCGAGATCGCCAAGGCCATGGGCTTGTCTCAAAGCGCCGTGGAAAAACATATGATGCGCGCCCTCGAGGCTTGCAAGGCCAGCCTGCGGGAACCCGAACCGCGCATGCCAGGGAAAGCACCGTGAACTACACCGAACGCGTCACCCCGACGCCTGCTCAGGAACAGGCGGCCTTCGCCTGGCTGAGTCTGTTGCATGATCAGCCCAGCAGCGGCGATCAGGCCACCTTCAGCCATTGGCTACAGGCCGACCCCGCCCATGCCGAGGCTTACGCCCAGGCGCAAGTGGTGTGGGAGTTGACCGAAACACCGGCCCGAACGTTGGCCGATGAAGACGCGTTTGCCTTGCAGGGTTACCTCAACGCCATGAATCGCTCGCGCCGTACCAGCGTTCGGCGTTGGTCCGGGGCGTTGGCGATGGCCGCGTGTCTGGTGTTGATGATCGGCTTCGGTGCTGGCTGGCAACCGTCGCGCTGGGTCGATGATCTGGGCGCGGACTATGTGTCGGCGCCGGGGGAAATTCGCACCGTCACGCTGGCGGATCAGTCACAAGTCACGCTTGATGCTGACAGCGCGATTGCGGTGGATTTCAGTCGTGGCGAGCGGCACGTTCAGCTGCGGCGCGGCGCAGGATTTTTCAGCGTGACCCACACCGGTGAGCCGTTTGTAGTGGACGCTGAAAAAGGCCAGGCGCAGGTGCTGGGGACTCAGTTCGAAGTACGCCTGCAACCGCACGGCGCGCAGGTCACGGTGTTGTCCGGGCGGGTTGGTGTGACGGCGGACAAGCACGCCGCGCAACAAATTCTCACCGCTGGCCAGCAAGCGGCCTATGGCGAGGGTTCGGCGGAAAAACTCCACGGGGTCGACAGCGAAGCGCAATTGGCGTGGCGCCAGGGATGGCTCAATTACTACAAGGCGACACTCGCCGAGGTGGTCCAAGACCTTGGGCGTTATTACCCGGGACGGATTGTGCTGCTCAACGATGAACTCGCGGCGCGGCGGATCAGTGGCAGCTTTCCGAGTAAGGATCCGCAAGCGGTGCTGAGTTCGTTGCAGGGGGTGTTGGGGTTTGAGCAGCACAAGGTTCTGGGGCATCTGATTATTTTGCGGTAAGGCTACCGGCCCTTTCGCGAGCAAGCCCGCTCCCACATTCGACTGAGTTCCTTCAGAGGGAATGCAATTAAATGTGGGAGCGGGCTTTCTCGCGAATGCGTCCAGTCAAGCAATACATAATCCCGATAAAATTATTTTCAAAATTTTGGTGAGGTAAACCCAAGCCCCATTCGTGTAGTGACTGAAACTGCGAGTCATTCGCATTCCGTAGGTTCTACACCGGTCGTGAGCAATGAAGTCCAGGGCAAAATCGGGTTTGGTCAAACAATGGTTGGGTACGTGTGCCTTGAGCTTTTCGGCGTTGGCATTGCTGCCGTTGAGTATTGCGGTGGCGGCTGAGGCCGGCAGTGCCCGACAGAATGCGCAGTTCAACTTCGCGATAGCCGCCAAACCGCTGCCTCAGGCCTTGAGCGACTTCAGCCGGATCACCGGCATCAGTGTGGTCTACACCGATGAGGCGCCGTACGGCATCAACGCTCCAGCGCTCAGCGGGCAGATGAGTGCCGAGCAGGCGATGCAGCGTTTGCTCAGCGGTTCGGGGTTCACCTTCCGTCGCACCGACGGCCGCACATGGGTGCTGGAGCCGTTGCCTACCGAGGGTGCCTTGAACCTGGGCGCGACCACCATCACCTCGGTGGCCGATCAATCCATGAGCTATCAGCCGCCACCCACCAGTTCGGTGATGCGCTCATCGGCCTTGCTCCAGGAAATCCCGCAGACCGTCAACGTGGTTCCGGCTCAGGTCATTCGTGATCAAGCGCCGCACAATCTGGATGACGCGCTGGCCAACGTCAGCGGCATTACTCAAGGCAACACACTGGCGAGCACTCAGGACTCGGTGATGACTCGCGGTTTCGGCGACAACCGTAACGGCTCGATCATGCGCGACGGCATGCCGATCGTGCAGGGCCGTGGCATGAATGCGACCGTGGACCGGGTCGAAGTGCTCAAGGGCCCGGCTTCGCTGCTTTATGGCATTCAAGACCCGGGCGGCGTGGTCAACATGGTCAGCAAGAAACCCGAGCTTGAGCAGTACAACGCGTTGACCCTGCGCGGCTCGACCTACGGCGACGGCAAAAACGGCAGTGGTGGCGGCCTCGACAGCACCGGTGCACTCGGCGAATCCGGGTTGGCCTATCGCATGGTCCTGGACCACGAAGACGAAGATTACTGGCGCAACTTCGGTACTCATCGCGAGACATTGGTAGCACCGTCACTGGCTTGGTTCGGCGAAAGCACCAAGCTGCTGTTCGCCTACGAACACCGCGAGTTTCTGACCCCGTTCGACCGCGGCACGATCATCGACCCGCGTGACAATCATCCGCTGGACATCTCCCGCGAGCGTCGTCTCGACGAGCCCTTCAACAACATGGAAGGCCGCTCGGACCTCTATCACTTCGAGGCCGATCACGAGCTCAACGACAATTGGAAAGCCCACTTCGGCTACAGCTGGAATCGCGAAACCTACGATGCCAGCCAGGTGCGCATCACCGCCATCGACACCAAGAAAGGCACCCTGACTCGCAGCATGGACGGCACCCAGAACGCGATCAGCACCGACCGCTTCACCACCGCCAGCCTTGAAGGCAATGTCCAGCTCGCGGGGATGAAGCATGACCTGGTGTTCGGCGTCGATGACGAATACCGCAAGATCTACCGCGAAGACCTGATCCGGCAGAAAAGCCTGAGCACCTTCAGTTACATCAACCCGGTTTACGGCCGCGAAGTCGCCGGTACCACCGTCAGCCCGGCCGACAGCGCGCAGACCGATGAATTGCGCAGCGATTCGATCTTCCTCCAGGACTCGATCCACCTGAACGATCAATGGATTTTCGTCGCTGGCGCACGTTTCCAGGAATACGACCAGTACGCCGGCAAAGGCGTGCCGTTCAAGGCCAACACCGACAGCAACGGCCAGAAATGGGTGCCTCGCGCCGGTCTGGTGTATCGCTACACCGATGAACTGTCGTTCTACGGCAGCTACACCGAGTCGTTCAAACCCAACTCGACCATCGCACCTTTGAGCGGCAGCAGCACCGTGCTTGATGGCAGCGTCGCGCCGGAAGAAGCCAAGTCCTGGGAAATCGGCGCCAAGCTAGATATGCCGGGTCGCGTCACCGGTAACGTCGCGCTGTTCGACATCAAAAAACGCAATGTGCTGGTGGCCAACTCCGAAGGTCCGGTGACGATCTACAGCGCCGCCGGTGAAGTGCGTTCCCGTGGTCTGGAATTGGACTTGAGCGGGCAGTTGAGTGATCGCTGGAGCATGATCGGCAGCTATGCCTACACCGATGCCGAAGTCACGGAAGACCCAACCTATAAAGGCAAAAAATTGCAAAACGTAGCGAAGAATAGTGGCTCGCTGTCGGCGGTTTATGACTTTGGCAACATCATCGGTGGGGATCAGCTACGGGTCGGCGCGGGTGCGCGTTATGTCGGTGAGCGAGCGGGTAACGCGGTGAACGATTTCGACTTGCCGAGCTACACCGTGGCCGATGCGTTCGCCACTTACGACACCAAAGTCGAGGGGCAGAAGGTCAAGTTCCAGCTCAACGTGAAGAACCTGTTTGACCGCACCTACTACACCTCGGCGGCGAGCCGGTTTTTCGTGTCGATGGGGGATTCGCGGCAGATTTCGCTTTCGAGCACGTTGGAGTTCTGATCGCAGACCGCGTCATCGTTCTTCGCGAGCAAGTCGAATCGTCGCACCGCCTCTCCCACATTTGACCGAGTTCTCTCATGGGAATGCGATCAAATGTGGGAGAGGCGGTGCGACGATTCGACTTGCTCGCGAAGGCTGCATCCCAGACACCGAAAATCTCAGGCCTACCGCAAAAACGCCTGCCGATACTCTCCAGGCGTTCCGCCCGATGCCTGCCGAAACCGATTGGTGAAATGACTCGCACTGGCAAACCCACACGCCAGCGCAATATCCCCCAACAGCTGCGACGTCGAACGCAACAACTCCCGTGCCCGGCTCAGTCGCCGCGACAGCACATACTGATGCGGCGGCAACCCAAAGCTCTCTCGAAACATCCGCGCAAAGTGATACTCCGACAGCGCGCACAACGCCGCCAATTGTCCCAGGCTGATGGCCTCGGCCAATTGGTTGTCGATGAACTCCACCAACTGCCGTCGCTGATGCGCAGCCAATCCGCCTTTCAGCCGCAAGCCCTCACGCATTCCAACCTGGCCGAGCAGTACGTGGCTGAGCATTTCATGGGCCAGGCTGCTGGTGAGCACGCGTTCGCCGGGCTCGTCCCAGTTGAGTGTGAGCATTTGCCGAAAGCGCCGGGCTTGCGCCGGGTCGTCGAGAAAGGTGGCTTCGCACAGCTGCAGCTCGCGAGGTTCGCGGTCCAGCAACGTAACGCAGCCAAGGGCAAATTGTTCAGGGCTGAAATACAGGTGGGCCAGGCGAATGTCGCCGTTGATCACCCAACCCGATTGATGCTCGGCCGGCAGAATGCACAGCTTGTCGGGGCCGCCCTTGGTGCCGGGCTGATCGCGGCGAAAGGTCCCGGTGCCGCCGGCGATGTAGCACGACAAAGTGTGATGGCTCGGCGCCTCATAGTCCTGGGCGTCGTGATGGTTGCTCCACAAAGCCGCAGCCATGCCGTCACCGAGCTCCGCGCTGTGCTCCAGGCGAGCATTGGGCGAGCGGTTGAGGGCTTGAAAGACTTGCAGGGTTTCCAGTGCGGCCATGATTGGTTCTCTCCAACGCCTTGCATCCTACTCCGTAGATGTTGGCCTGCCATCTCGCCGCCCGATAAAAGCGCAAGATTATGTAAGTGTCGATAGTAAAAAAAACAGCGAAACTCAACACATTAATTTCCTTTTGTTCTAAATAACTGTCAAATATGACAGTTGTGGTAGAGGGTGGGGGCGTTTTAAATGCGGAAACACAACCATCACTAAAAGGCGAATTATCATGTCACATGGCTCAATTGAATTGTTATGGAAAGAGGGCTTTGAAAATGTGTCTCACGGGAGTTATAAGGAACTTCAATTAGATAGCTTCAAGATGGAAGCGAGAGTAGGGTTTGGGGGGCCGGACTACTATAGAATCGAGTGTCGACCCGCTAGGTCATATGAGGTTGAAGCAGGAATGCAGGGGAACGTCTTTGCTTTTGAGAATCAGGAGTTAGAGGGGGTTTATGCAGAAACCAGGATCACGTTGAAGCTTGAAGACTACATTCGACGTATTCGTTTTAATTTGATGAGTCGAACGGATGACGTTGTTCAGTTCTTTAATCAGGATGATCGCTTTATGGGAGAAGTCCAAGGAGGCGATCATGTGATTGATTTTTCAAACCCGAGAAACGATCTGAATAGACTCGGTCGTGTATCAGTGTTTTACGAGGCTAACTATGCCGCTCCCACTATAGACTCGATTGAAGGGTTTGCTTGGAAAATTTAAGCTTTTCAGATGGTGCTACTGTTGGTTCTTCAGGGTAACTAGATGCAGTCGCTTTCTCTCTTGTTCGGGAGACAGTTTTAACGCGTCAATTGATAAATCGCGGTAATGCTTCAGGTTCTGGTGCCATTGCCTGAGCTAAAAAAGAGCAAGTTTGTGCAAGCGCAACCGGTCATCCGGGGCAGACACTGAAAGCCAACTGAGGAGTGTCTGCCATGAACCTGTCGTTGTATCTGCTGACCGTGCTGATCTGGGGCACCACTTGGATTGCCTTGAAATGGCAATTGGGCGTGGTGGCGATTCCGGTGTCGATCGTCTATCGCTTCGGCCTCGCGGCGTTGGTGCTGTTCGTGATGCTGCTGCTGAGTCGCCGCCTGCAAGTGATGAACCGTCGCGGGCACCTGATCTGTCTGGCGCAGGGGTTGTGCCTGTTCTGCATCAATTTCATGTGTTTTCTGACTGCCAGCCAGTGGATACCCAGTGGTCTGGTCGCGGTGGTGTTTTCTACCGCTACGTTGTGGAACGCACTCAATGCACGCGTGTTCTTCGGTCAGAAAGTCGCTCGCAATGTGCTGATGGGCGGTGCGCTGGGCTTGTTCGGGCTTGGCCTGTTGTTCTGGCCTGAGGTGGCGGGCCACACCGCGAGCCCGCAAACCTTGCTCGGGTTGGGTCTGGCGTTGCTCGGGACGTTGTGCTTCTCGGCGGGCAACATGCTGTCGAGCCTGCAACAGAAAGCCGGGCTCAAACCGCTAACCACCAACGCCTGGGGCATGGCCTATGGCGCGGCCATGCTGTCGGCGTGGTGCCTGGTCAAAGGCATTCCGTTCGACATGGAATGGAATGCGCGTTACATCGGCTCGCTGTTGTACCTGGTGATTCCGGGTTCGGTGATCGGTTTCACGGCCTACCTGACGTTGGTCGGGCGGATGGGGCCGGAACGCGCAGCCTATTGCACCGTACTGTTCCCCGTCGTGGCGCTGAACGTGTCGGCGTTTGCCGAAGGCTACCAATGGACCGCGCCCGCATTGATGGGTTTGGTACTGGTGATGCTGGGCAATGTGCTGGTGTTTTCTAAGCCCAGGGCGCCGATGGTGCAAGGGAACGGCAAACTGGCATGAAGGTTTGGTTGATCGAGCGCTGAAATTTCAGCGTTCGATTTTGAGCACGATGTAAATCAGCAGTGGAAACATGAAGTCCACGATGTGTCGAGCCCAATCCTTGGCGTTCCAGATTGCAGACTCATCCATGTTGAACCATTCGGTGCCGATCACTTGCAGGCAGATGTAATAGACAAAAAGACCAATTAATAGTCCGATGATCGCGAACTTCTTCGCTTCGTGAAAAACGGCTGCAGGTGTATTTATGTTTCGATAAAGATGGTAGGTACCCAGCAAGCAGAAAGCCGTGTAAACAACTTCCAGAGTGATGATGAACCAATAAATGCGGTGATGGAGCATCGGCGAAGTGATTGCTCTGTAGCTCAGGTTCAGGTTTTCTCGGGTGGTGTCCATGCTGAGAATATGGCCGACGTATTCGTAATTGGATGGGTAGTCGGTAAAGTTGCTGTACATCACCATCAAGCCAAAGAAGCTTATATAGGCCATTAGTACTACTTTGCTGTATCTAATCAGTTTGTCGGTCGTAAGGTGGTTCAAGGTAGGTGCTCTCCATAACTAAAGTCCGTAAGTTAGACTAAGTATTGGGAGTGTATAGTGAGCATCTTTTTTTAGCAGTTAACTGAATTGCAAGGTGTGTAGGTCACGGGCAGGCGGTTAAGCACCTGCCCGTTTTAGTTAGTGCTTCCAGACCTGTGGGTTCACCAGATCTTGCGGTCGCTCACCGAGTAAAGCGCTGCGCAAGTTAGCCAAGGCACGGTTGGCCATGGCTTCGCGGGTTTCATGAGTCGCCGAGCCGATGTGCGGCAATGTCACTGCGTTTTTCAGTTGGAACAGGGGCGACTCGGCCAGCGGTTCCTTTTCGTAAACGTCCAGCCCGGCACCGCGAATCCGGTTGTTTTGCAGGGCTTCGATCAAGGCGGGTTCGTCCACCACCGGGCCGCGGGCAATGTTCACCAGAATCGCGCTCGGCTTCATCAACGCCAGTTCGCGATGGCTGATCAGGTGTCTGGTTTTTTCACTGAGCGGCACCACCAGGCAGACGAAATCAGCTTCGGCCAGCAGTTGATCAAGGCTGCGCAACTGTGCGCCGAGCTCTTGTTCCAGCTCGGTCTTGCGGCTGTTGCCGCTGTAGAGGATCGGCATGTTGAAGCCCAGTCGGCCACGTCGGGCGATGGCCGCACCGATGTTGCCCATGCCGACGATGCCCAGGGTCTTGCCGTGCACATCGCAACCGAACAGTGGTGCGCCGACGGTGGCTTGCCATTGGCCGGCCTTGGTCCAGGCGTCCAGTTCGGCGACGCGGCGGGCGCTGCTCATCAGCAGGGCGAAGGCGAGGTCGGCGGTGCTTTCGGTGAGGACGTCGGGGGTGTTGGTGAGCATGATCCCGCGTTCGTTGAAGTAGGCGACATCGTAGTTGTCGTAGCCGACCGAGACGCTGGAGACGACTTCCAGTTTGGCGGCGTTTTCCAGCTGTGCGCGACCGAGTTTGCGACCGACGCCGATCAGGCCGTGGGCGTGGGGGAGGGCTTCGTTGAATTGGGCGTTGATGTCGCCGTTTTTCGGGTTTGGCACGATGACGTCGAAGTCTTGTTGCAGGCGTTCGATCATTTCGGGGGTGATGCGGCTGAAGGCGAGGACGGTCTTTTTCATGGGAGGAGGGCTCTCGGCGCAGGTGAATGCCAAGCACGCTAACATTCTTCTTTGGATTTGGGCGAGGCCGTTGGGCTCTTTTGTCCTTGGCGGCCTTTGGGCCGACCATGTTCCTGTTGGTGGTGTACATATCCATTTCTGCGGTAACGGCGGATGGCGGTTTCGCCCTTACGGCGAGGCACTTTTTTCAACGCCAAAAAAGTACCCAAAAAGGCTCGCCCCGAGCGTCCGGCCCCTCGCCTAGGCTCGGCGTTCCTTCGCTCCGGTATCCATCCGGGGACACTGCCCTCCGGTCTGCTGCGCGACGACCTACATGCAGCGTGTTCGACTGCGTCGAACGGCGCTGCGCGCCACTCCCCGGATGAACACCTCCACTCAGCCTCCCGAAGGGGCGGGTGGATCAAGATCAAGAGCTGCAGGCGAGCTAACGCTCGGCCTGTTGAGTGGTGAGGAGCGAAAGGCGTATCCGAACCATAGATGTGGGAGCTGGCTTGCCTGCGAGGCGGCCTGACAGCCGACCAATATATTGCTGATGTACCAAATTCAATTGTGGGAGCGGGCTTGCTCGCGAATGCGGTGTGTCATTCAGCATTAATATCGACTGAAGCACCGCTTTCGCGAGCAAGCCCGCTCCCACAAGGGATTAGCTGTGCGGCGAAGGTTTTGGTGTGTCGATGTTACCCAGCACTCGGTTCGCCGTGATCTCCGCCAGCATGATGATGTTTGAAATGCCCAGCAGGGTATTGCGCGACCCACCGTCAAGATGGTCCACCAGGTGATGGACCATCACATCGACCGAGGCTAGCGTCTCGACCAGAAAAACCACGAGGGTTTCGGTCGTGGCCTCTGAGTCCACTGTGAACAGTGTTGGGCGTGCGCGGGGTGGCTTTGATGTCGGCAATCGACGGGAAGTGGAGGTGGCAGCTGTACGCGGACAAAATCAGTTCGCCACCCGAACCCCACCCATGCTCCCGCTCAATTCATACGCCACCAATTCCGCCTGATGCGCCGCCAATATCTCCGGCAACGACCCGCGCAAATACTCGACCCACGTCTTGATCTTCGCATCCAGATACTGCCGCGACGGATAGATCGCATACAGATTCAATTCCTGCGACCGATAGTTCGGCATCACCCGCACCAGGGTGCCGTTGCGCAATCCTTCAATCGCTGCATACACCGGCAAAACCCCAACCCCCATGCCGCTGGTGATTGCCGTCTTCATCGCATCGGCGGAGTTCACCAGAAACGGTGAGCTATTGATCGTCACCATTTCCTGGCCTTCCGGGCCGTCGAAGGTCCATTTCTCCAGCGGAATCACCGGGCTCACCAAACGCAGGCACGCGTGGTTCAGCAAATCGCTGGGCTTCTGTGCGCAGCCGTTGGCTTTCACATAGGCCGGCGAGGCGCAAACGATGCTGTAGGTGATGCCCAAGCGCTGGGAGACGAAGCCCGAGTCCGGCAGCTCGCTGGCCAGCACAATGGACACGTCGTAGCCCTCGTCCAGCAGGTCCGGGACGCGGTTGGCCATGGTCAGGTCGAAGGTCACGTCGGGGTGGGTCTTGCGGTAGCGGGCGATGGCGTCGATCACGAAGTGCTGACCGATGCCGGTCATGGTGTGCACCTTGAGCTGCCCGGCCGGACGGGCATGGGCGTCGCTGGCTTCGGCTTCGGCTTCTTCGACGTAGGCCAGGATCTGCTCGCAGCGCAATAGATAACGCTTGCCGGCTTCGGTGAGGGCGATGCGACGGGTGGTGCGGTTGAGCAGGCGGGTTTGCAGGTGGGCTTCCAGGTTGGAGACCGCGCGCGAGACGTTGGCCGTGGTGGTGTCCAGTTGCACGGCGGCGGCGGTGAAGCTGCCGGCCTCGGCCACGTAACTGAAGGCGCGCATGTTTTGCAAAGTGTCCATGGGGTGCTCTCTAGGCGAATGGCAAATTGTGACACGAAGTTGCTGACTTTCTACAGGCGACTAAAGATGGACCAAGGGATTATCGCGTTAACGGTAACAAAGATTCACAGGATTCCCAGCTTATCGCCAACAAAGCCGACCCCTAGAATTGCGCACCTCAGGAACAACTCCCCACCTCAGGAAATCGCAGCAGTGCCGCGTCGCATCAACAGAGCGCTTCAGACGCTCAGTGTTTTGGCTTTAACCCTGGCAATCAGCGGCTGCATCGGTACCGGAGGTATTGCCCCGCAAGGCAAGGCGTTGGAGGCCAATTCATTGGCCACCGACGAAGCCATCCAGAACGCCGCACAGGACGCTCACTGGCCCACCGCGCAATGGTGGCAGGCCTATGGCGACCCGCAACTGAACCGCTGGATCGACCTCGCTTTGCAAGGCAGCCCGACCATGGCCATGGCGGCGGCGCGAGTGCGTCAGGCCAAATCCATGGCGGGGATCGCCGAGTCCGCCGAGTCGTTGCAGATCAATGGCGAATCCACTCTCAAACGCCACAACTGGCCCACCGATCAGTTCTACGGGCCGGGCGAGTTGGCCAACACCACCACCTGGGACAACAACGCCGCGCTGGGCTTCAGCTATGCCCTCGACCTTTGGGGCCGCGAAAGCAACGCCACCGAGCGCGCCGTGGACATGGCTCACATGAGCGCCGCCGAAGCGCGTCTGGCCCAGCTCGAATTGCAGAACAACATCGTGCGCGCCTACATCGAGTTGTCGTTGGATTACGCGCAACGGGACATCGTCGAGGCGACCTTGAAACAGCAGCGGCAAATTCTCGACCTCGCACAGAAGCGCCTGAACGGCGGCATCGGCACCCATTTCGAAGTCAGTCAGGCTGAAACGCCGCTGCCTGAAACCCACCGCCAGTTCGATGCGCTGGACGAAGAAATCGCCCTCAGCCGCAACCAGCTCGCGGCCCTTGCGGGCAAAGGTCCGGGGGAGGGCGCGCAGTTGCAGCGGCCAACGTTGTCGTTAGGCGCAGCATTGAAACTGCCGTCGTCGTTGCCCGCGCAGTTGCTCGGTCAACGCCCGGACGTAGTCGCCAGTCGTTGGCAAGTGGCGGCCCAGGCACGGGGTATTGATGTCGCTCACGCTGGTTTCTACCCCAACGTCGACCTGGTCGGCAGCCTCGGCTACATGGCCACCGGCGGTGGAGCGCTGGCGTTTTTGACCGGCAAAAAGCTCAACTACAGCGTCGGCCCGGCCATCTCTTTGCCGATCTTCGACGGCGGCCGTTTGCGCTCGGAGTTGGGCGAAGCCTCGGCCGGTTACGACATCGCCGTGGCCAAGTACAACCAGACGCTGGTCAACGCGCTGAAAAACATCTCCGACCAGTTGATCCGCCGCGAATCCATGGACAAGCAGCAAACCTTCGCCGCCGAGTCGGTGGCCACAGCCCAGAAGACTTACGACATCGCGATGATCGCTTACCAGCGCGGCCTAACCGATTACCTCAACGTGCTCAACGCCCAGACCTTGTTGTTCAAACAGCAGCAGGTTCAGCAGCAGGTTCAAGCCGCACGCCTCAGTGCTCACGCCGGACTGGTGACGGCACTCGGCGGCGGACTGGGCGCGGGTAACGACGTGCCGAAAGACAGCCAGACGCAGGCGCCGAAACCCCCGGCCATTCTCCAAGCCCTCGATCATTGAGCGGGATTTCATGACTCCCTTGCCCGCACCTTTGCGCTGGCTGTATTCCCTTGAATGGCGCCGGGGTTTCTTCGACTGGGCGCGCAGTGATGGCGTGACCTGGGTCTACATTTTCAAGGTGCTGTTCGCGGCGTTTCTGACCCTGTGGCTGGCCATGCGCCTGGAGTTGCCGCAGCCGCGCACGGCGATGATCACCGTGTTCATCGTCATGCAACCGCAAAGCGGCCACGTGCTGGCCAAGAGTTTCTATCGCTTTCTTGGGACATTGACCGGCTCGGCGGTGATGGTCGCGTTGATTGCCTTGTTTGCGCAGAACACCGAGTTGTTCCTCGGTTCGCTGGCGATCTGGGTGGGTGTCTGCTCGGCCGGTGCGGCGCGCTATCGCAACTTCCGCGCCTATGGTTTCGTGCTCGCCGGGTACACCGCCGCGATGGTTGGTTTGCCCGCACTGGCGCACCCGGACGGCGCGTTCATGGCGGCAGTCTGGCGGGTGCTGGAAATCTCCCTGGGGATCATTTGCTCCACGTTGGTCAGCGCCGCGATCCTGCCGCAATCCGCCAGTGCCGCGATGCGCAACGCCTTGTATGAGCGCTTCGGCGTGTTCGCATTGTTCGTCACCGATGGCTTGCGCGGTCGCAGTAAACGGGAGGCTTTCGAGGCGAGCAACGTGCGCTTCATCGCCGAGGCTGTGGGGCTGGAAGGACTGCGTAGCGTCACTGTGTTCGAAGACCCGCACATGCGTCGGCGCAACGGTCGGCTCAGTCGACTGAACAGCGAATTCATGGGCATCACCACCCGTTTCAACGCCTTGCACCAGTTGCTCGAACGCTTGCGCAGCAGCGGCACCGATCACGTGGTTGCGGCGATCAAGCCGGGTTTGCGGGACCTGGCCGAACTGCTCGACGGCTTCAGCGGCCGTGCGCTGACCAACGGCGATGCGGGGCGCCTCGTCATCGCGCTGACCGCCTATAAAGAAGGTCTGCCTGCGCGCGTTCGCAGCCTGCGGGCGATTTTTCAGGAGAGCAATCCGAGCGACGCCGAGCAGCTGGATTTTCATACCGCATATGAACTGCTTTATCGCTTCGTCGACGACTTGCACAGTTATGCACAGACCCACGCGTCCCTGGCCGATCACAGCCATGCGCGCGAGCAATGGGATGAGCCGTTCACCCCGCAAACCAACTGGATGGCGTCGGCCGCCTCGGGGATTCGCGCGGCGTTCATTCTGGTGGTGCTGGGCAGTTATTGGGTCGCCACCGCGTGGCCGAGCGGGGCGACGATGACCCTGATCGCCGCTGCGACCGTGGGCCTTTCAGCGGCGACGCCGAATCCAAAACGCATGGCATTTCAGATGGCTTGCGGGACGCTCCTCGGGGCGCTGATCGGCTTCGTCGAGATGTTTTTCATCTTCCCGTGGATCGACGGCTTTCCGTTGCTCTGCGTGATGCTCGCCCCGGTGATCGTGATGGGTTCGTTCCTGACTTCACGGCCGCAATACGCCGGTGTCGGTCTCGGTTTGCTGATCTTCTTCAGCACCGGTTCAGTGCCGGACAACCTCACCGTTTACAACCCTTATGCGTTCATCAACGACTACATCGCTATGGTGCTCGGCATGCTGGTGTGCGCGGCGGCCGGGGCGATCATTCTGCCGCCCAACAGCCGCTGGTTGTGGCGTCGGCTGGAGCAGGATTTACGCGGGCAAGTGGTGTACGCCATCAGCGGCAAACTCAAGGGTTTGGCGTCGAGTTTCGAAAGCAGTACGCGGGACTTGCTGCATCAGGCCTACGGTCTCGCGGCGGGGCAGCCGCAGGTGCAACGGGACTTGCTGCGCTGGATGTTCGTGGTGCTGGAAGTCGGCCACGCGATCATCGAGTTGCGCAAGGAACAGGCGATCCTGCCGGTGCATCCGGCGTATGCCGAATCGCAGCCGTGGCGTCAGGCGATCCGGGTGATGGGGCGCTCGCTGGTGAGGCTGTTTCTGCAACCGAGCCAGAGCAATCTGGAGCGCGGCCTGATCGCCGTCGATCACGCGATCAGCCGCGTGCAAGCCACCGACGAACCTTTCGCGCCGCACTTCGACACCTCGGCCCTGCGCCGGGTGAAGAGCTACCTGCACTTTATCCGCACTTCGTTACTGGACCCGCAATCGCCGCTCGCCGGCTACATAAAGGCCAACGCCACCGCCAAGCCCCAAGGACTTGAACATGCCTCGTGAAATCGCCTTCCACGGCGTGTACATGCCGACCATGACCCTGATGTTTTTCATCGCGGCGGCGCTGGCCTGGGCACTCGATCGGTTCCTGTCCGGGTTCGATCTGTACCGCTTCTTCTGGCACCCGGCGCTGCTGCGCCTGAGTCTGTTTACCTGTCTGTTCGGCGCCCTGGCGCTGACTGTTTACCGTTGACTCTCTATCACTGACTCTCTATCACTGAAGAAGGCCCTGATGAAAAAGCTTTTCAGCCTGCTCGCCACCCTGTTGGTGCTGGCCCTTGCGATGTGGATCGGCCGGACCCTGTGGGTGCATTACATGGACACACCATGGACCCGCGACGGTCGGGTGCGCGCCGACATCATCAACGTCGCCGCCGACGTCACTGGGGAAGTGGTGGACGTGCCGGTGCGCGACAATCAACAGGTGAAGAAGGGTGATCTGCTGATGCGGATCGACCCCGAGCACTACCGCATTGCGGTCAAACAAGCTCAGGCGCTGGTGGCCTCACGCAAGTCGACTTGGGAGATGCGCAAGGTCAACGCCCACCGCCGCGCTGACATGGACAACTTGGTGATCTCCAGGGAAAACCGCGATGACGCCAGTAACATCGCCGATTCGGCCCTGGCCGATTACCAGCATGCTCAGGCACAGCTCGAAGCCGCCGAACTGAACCTCAAACGCACCGAGGTCCGCGCAGCGGTGGACGGTTACGTGACCAACCTCAATGTGCATCGCGGCGATTACGCGCGCATCGGCGAAGCGAAAATGGCCGTGGTCGACATGAACTCGTTCTGGGTCTACGGCTTCTTCGAAGAAACCAAATTGCCCCACGTGCGGGTCGGCGATAAAGCCGACATGCAGCTGATGAGTGGGGAAGTGTTGAAGGGGCATGTGGAAAGCATTTCTCGCGGCATCTACGACCGTGATAACCCGCAGAGTCGCGAGCTGATTGCCGATGTGAACCCGACCTTTAACTGGGTGCGGTTGGCGCAGCGGGTGCCGGTGCGGATTCACATTGATGAAGTGCCGGAGGGTGTGGTGTTGGCGGCGGGGATTACTTGTACCGTGGTTGTTAACTGATCTCATCCCTTGCAAAACGTCTCATGCAAATGCCGCCAAATGAGCTTGCCATCGGCCCGCTTCTCAAACACCACGGTCGAACGCCGGTCAGAATGCAGACCGGTTGCATCCGTCTGTTGCTCGCGATAACTCACCGTCGCGCCACCATCGTGCCAGGCAATGCCACGCAACTCGCTGAGCTCAATTCTGAACCCGAGCTTCTTCCCGCCCGCCATCAAAAACAACTCACTCAACGCATCGAAATCCAGCACCCGCCCCAACGGCGAGACCATGGAAAACTGCGGTGAAAAACGCGTCAGCAACTGTTCAAGCGCCGGCTCGTCTTGATCCTCGGCCAACCATTGCTCGATGGCGACGTGGGCCTGGATCACTTCATCAAAGTATTCGGTGTAGTCGGTCATGGAAGTTGCCCCTTCAGCCCGAACCGCTTCATCAACCCCGCCTCCAGCAGCCCTTTAGGTAACAACCCCGCCAGCAACGGCAACGCCCGGCTGCCGTTACCCAAACGCACCAGACGCGGTGGTTTGCTCTGCTGTACAGCCTTGAGCAAACCAGCGGCAAATTCACTGGCCGGGGTCGGGTTGTCCTGGGAGGCCTTGGCCCGTGCGCGAATGCCTTCACGCAGCGGAAACCATGGCGATTGTTCGGTGATCAGCTGCTCCGCCTCATGGCCTGCATTCTTGGCAAAACTCGAGGCGATGGCGCCCGGCTGGACTTCCATGACCCGCACGCCAAACGGCGCCAGTTCCATGCGCAACGCATCGGTCAAGGCATGTACTGCCGCTTTCGAGGCGCAGTAGGCGCCGGCGAATGGGGTGACCAAAACCCCGGACACGCTGCCGATGTTCACCACCAGACCCTTGGCACGACGCAGTACCGGGAACAGGGCGCGGGTGACGCCGACGATGGCGAACACATTGGTTTCGAATTGTCGCTGCATGGCCGGCACCCCGCCGTCGAGCAGCGGCCCCATGGCGCCGTAACCGGCATTGTTGATCAGCACGTCGAGGCCGCCATGTTGCTGGTTGATGCGCTCGCTTAAGTCTTCGAGTGCCGCGCCGTCGTTGACGTCCAGTTGCACGGCGGTGAAACCGGCAGCGGCCAGCGCCGCTACGTCTTCAGCCTTGCGGGCACTGGCCCAGACGTCGTATCCGGCATTTTTGAAAACATCAGCGAGGGCGCGGCCAATGCCGCTGGAGCAACCGGTAATCAAAGCAACGGGCATGGCGCGGTCCTTGTGCAAAAAGAAGAAGTGAATTAGTCGGAGAAACTACCCTGCAAACGCTCGGCGCGAAACTCCAGTGTTTGCGGGCGATAACCAGGGCGCAGTGGCGGCAGCGGCAAACAGTCTTCCCAGTTCGCGCCGGCCTGTAGTTCACCGGGGCCGCGATAGCGCGGTGCGGCATATTGATTGTCGGCCAGGTTGACCGTGTCGCCCGGGGCATAGGCGGCGATGCGCCAGCGCAGTTCAGTCAGCGGCACGTCGTTGCCGTTGTTCATTTTCAGTTGCAGTGGGCGATCGGCCGGGCACTGTTCTGGCGCGTAAGTGATGCGCAACTCCAGGCGCGCCAGTTGCTTGACCTCGCGGTTGTCCAGCCAGATCACCCACGTTGCCACCAGACCCAACCCGATGGCCGCCGCCACCGAGACCGGCAATGCCTTGGCCGGGTAGCGCAGCAACAAGATCAGCCAGGTGATGACCAGCAGGACGCCGATGAACATGACGCAAACCTCGGGAGGGGAGAAGGTCATCCTACCTAAGCATGGGTGCGGTTGGCGATGGGCTTGCGAGGTAGATCGTGGGAACGAGAAATAAAAAAGCCCCCACCCAACCCGCTGCGGATAGGGAAACGCAGCGGGTCGGGCGGGGGCTTCTTGTGTTACAGATCAATCACCGCGCGATGGTTTTCACCGACACGCCGCGTTCGATCGGGGTAGAGCGACCGTAGATATCTTCAAACCGCTCGATATCGTCTTCGCCCAGGTAGCTGCCCGATTGCACTTCGATGATTTCCAACGAGATCTTGCCCGGATTGCGCAAGCGGTGGACCGAGGCGATCGGGATGTAGGTCGACTGGTTTTCAGTGAGCAGGAACACGTTTTCGTCGCAGGTCACTTCAGCAGTGCCGCTGACCACGATCCAGTGTTCGGCGCGGTGGTGGTGCATCTGCAGCGACAGGCACGCGCCCGGTTTGACCGAGATGCGCTTGACCTGAAAGCGGCCGCCCATGTCCACCGAGTCGTAGGAGCCCCACGGACGATAGACTTCGCAGTGGTTCTGGGTTTCGCTGCGGCCTAGGTCGTTGAGGGTGTTGACCATCTGTTTCACGCCTTGGACCTTGTCCTTGTGGGCGATCATCATGGCGTCCTTGGTTTCGACGACCACGATGTTTTCCAGGCCGATCACCGACACCAGTTTGCCGTTGCCGTGGATCATGCAGTTTTTGCTGTCCTGAATGACCACATCGCCTTTGGTGACGTTACCGTTGGCGTCTTTTTCGTTCACTTCCCACAGCGACGCCCAGCAACCGACATCGCTCCAGCCAGCGGTCAGCGGTACGACGCAGGCGCGTTGGGTTTTTTCCATCACCGAGTAGTCGATGGAATTGTCCGGGCAGCAAGCGAAGGTGGCGGCGTCGATGTCGACCGTGTCGGCATCCTGCTCGCTGCGTTCCAGGGTCAGCACGCAGGTGTCGTAGATGTCCGGATCGTGTTTTTTCAGCTCTTCGAGGAAACGGCTGGCGCGGAACAGGAACATGCCGCTGTTCCAGAAATAACCGCCGGACTCGACGAACTCGGTGGCGCGTTTCACGTCCGGTTTTTCGACGAAGTGCGAGACGCGGCTGACGCCTTCCGGCAGCAGCGAATCATTGGTCGACTTGATGTAGCCATAGCCGGTTTCCGGTTTGGTGGCCGGTACGCCGAACAGCACCATTTCGCCGTTTTCTGCAGCAACCGTGGCCAGGGCCAGCGCGCGTTGCAGGGCTTTCTGATCTTCCAGCACGTGGTCGGCTGGCAGTACCAGCATCAACTCGTCGCGACCTTCGTTGACCAGCATCAGTGCGGTCAAGGCCACGGCTGGCGCGGTGTTGCGGCCGAACGGTTCCATCAGGATGCGCTGCACGTCCAGTTTACGGGCGGCCAGCTGCTCGTTGACGATGAAACGGTGTTCCTTGTTGCAGACTACGATCGGGGTGTCCATGCCTTCGAACACCAGGCGTTCCAGGGTTTGCTGGAACAATGTTTGTTCGCCGGTCAGGGCGAGGAATTGCTTAGGGAACTGTTTGCGCGAAAGCGGCCAAAGACGTGAGCCACTACCACCTGACAAGATCACCGGAATCATGTTGTTACTCCTTGAAAATCGTATGGGTCAGAGCTACTGCGTTCTGTCGTTTCACTCTTGTTCTTATTCCGTGTCCGGGTAGCCCGTGGGCTACCCGAAAATATGATTAGCGCGTCGAAACCGGGCGTTTTACCCAGACTGGCGCCAGGCTGCTGCCGGTGCCGGTCACGTACAGCACGGCGGCTTCACCGCGTTCCAGGGCAACCGGTTTCACGTCGCCGACTTTCTTGTCGCCATCGTATAGCGCCAGGCTGACTTTGACCGGGTTGATTTCACGCTCGCCACGGCCCTTGGCGGCCACGGTCGGGACCACTTCGGTCTTGCCGTCAGCGGTTTTCAGGGTCAGGGCCTTGTCGCTGAGGTTCTGCACGCGAACCAGGGATTTCTGCTTGTTCTTGAACGGCGGTTCTTCGATCAGTTGCGGCGCGCCGCTGGCGTTGTTGACCAGGGTGTAATAGTGATCACCGGCCAGTTTCACCGGCAGGGACTGGCTACCGACCTTGGCGCTGTAGTCGCCGCCCGGCATGAAGCTGAAGTCAGTGCTGGACAGCGGCGCGACCTCGGCCAGGTTGGTGGTGCCGACGGTGGCGCTGACTTCAGCGTTACCGGCGTTGTAGACACGCACGAAGCTTGAGCCTTTCGGTGCGGTCGGGCCGTAGAGCGCGGAGTCACCACCGGCGAAAGCGTTCATGGAAAGGACGCTGAAGGTCGCGGCCAAAGCGAAGGTCTTGGCGAGACGGCGAGGAGTAGTAGTGAAAGTCATGGAAGTACCTCTCTCTTTCAGTTTTGCGCCCGGTCGGGCGTCTCGGATTTAGTGTTTGCGGCTACGTTTTGTTGGCGCGCGCCGGCTTCTTTGAGCTCTGCGACCCACTGTGGGTCGGCGTCACCGATTTCGTTGTTCACAGGCAGATAACGTTCAGGAAACTCCCAGATCAGCACCTGTGGCGGGCTGTTCTTGAAAGCATCACTTTTCAGGTAGCTGAGCATTGGCAGAATCGGGCCGTGACCGTCTTCGGCGTAATTGACCACGTCGCTGTTCAGCGCTTGTTTCAGCGCACCGACGAAGTTCCAGTTGGGGTTGGCGCTGTAGCTGGTGCCGATCAGGGCCACCGGTACTTCAGTGTTGGCGAACAGGGCGTCATCACCGGCAGGCTGGTCTTGCGCCGCAACGGTGTTGCGCTTCTGCAACGGCTCTGGCTTGGGCATCAGGTTTTCGAACAGCGGGTCCAGCGGCAGGAACAACCGCAGGTCGCCCTTGTGAGTCACCTTCTCCGCAGGTTCAGTGACGAAGTGTTGCGGCTCGCCGCTCAGCGGGTATTTGTCGGAAATGGATTTCGCCAGGGTCTCGGCGGCGATTTGTGCGCCTTCCGGGGTCCAGTGGGTGTCGGTGCGCAGGAACACTTGCTGACCGTTCAGCTTGGCTTTCAGCATCGGGCCGAACAGGTCGGGAGCCACGATATTGTTGGCCGCAACACGAGCGTGGAAGTCCTCATAGAGGTTGGCGTGGATGCTTGAAGGCTTCACTTCACCCAGGTGTTCCGGGTACAGGCGAGTCTTGGCCGGCACGATCGCCATGACCAGTTTCACGCCTTTCGCTTTCAGTTCCTGGCGCACGCCTTCAACCAGCGCGTAGTTGCCTTGCAGGTTCAGCTCTTCGTTGACGATCGGGTTGAATTCCTCATCGCTGTACAACCACTGATCGCGGCCGAGCACGACGCCCGGACGACCTTCGTTGAACAGTTTGAAATCCAGCGCAGCCCAAAGGTTGGTACCCAGACGCTTGATCGGAAACTCGTCGTCGTAATGCGTTTCCACGGCTTTGGTCCAGCGGCCGTTGAGCACCGTCGTTTCGGCGCTGGTGTTAAAGCCGAAGAAACTGCGCGTGGACCACAGGCCCAGCACCAGCAGGGTCAGCAGGAACAGGCCGATGTAGAGGATGCGTAATGAGCGGGTCATAGTCAGATCCCTCAGAACTGGAAGTAAAGGAACGGCGAGAAGCTTTGCGCCGAGAGTTTGAAAATCGAGGCGATGAACAGCACCAGTACCAGCGTGCGCATCACGTAACGAGACCAGTCCGCAGTCCAGTAGGCCGGTTGCACAGTCGCTTCAACGCCGACGGTGTAGCCAGGCTCGTGGATGCTGCCCGGGTTGTCGCCCGGTACGGCTTTGATCATTCCAGGGGTCGCGGCAGCCGGGCCATCGGCCTCGACGTTCACAACAGGCTTGGTCTTTTCAGGCGGCAGGTTGGTGTAGAAGTCACGAATGCCGAAGAACGCCAGGGTCATGTAAGCCACCACCAGAGTCGCCACTTGCAGGCCGGTGAGGCTGGCCGCGTTGAGTTCCGACAGTGACCATTCTCCGAAGCTGAACATCGCGCCGTACATACGACCGGCGACGTGCAGGTTTTCCGAGCGGAAGATCACCCAGCCCATGACCACGAGCAGGAAGGTCAGCGCCCAGCGGATCGGGTTGATGCTGCGCGGCGAGGTGTTCAGGCCGAGGGCTTTTTCGATCGCCAGCCACATGCCGTGCCAGGCGCCCCAGACGATGTACGTGATGTTCGCGCCGTGCCACAGACCACCGAGCAGCATGGTCAGGAACAGGTTGCGGTAGGTCATCAGCGTACCTTTACGGTTACCGCCCAGCGTGATGTACAGGTAGTCACGCAACCAGGTGGACAGGCTGATGTGCCAGCGACGCCAGAACTCGGTGATCGACTGACTGATGTACGGCTGTTTGAAGTTTTCCATGAAGCGGAAACCCATCATCAAGCCCAGACCGATGGCCATGTCGCTGTAACCGGAGAAGTCGAAATACAGCTGCGCGGTGTAGGCCAGCGCGCCGAGCCAGGCATCGCCCGTGGTCGGGTTCTGCAAGGCGAAGCAATGGTCGGCCACGACCGCCAGGGTGTCGGCGATGAAGACCTTCTTGATGAAGCCCTGCATGAATCGCGTCGCACCTTCGGAGAACTTGTCGAGGGTGTGGGTGCGGTTGTTGAACTGGTCGGCGAGATCGCGGAAGCGCAACACCGGACCGGCGATCAGGTGCGGGAAGATCGCCACGAAAGCGGCAAAGTCGATCAGGTTGCGGGTCGCCGGCGTGTCACCACGGTAGACGTCGATGATGTAGCTGATGGACTCGAAGATGTAGAACGAGATCCCGATCGGCAATAGCACGTGGGTCAGGATGAACGGCGACAGACCGACGGAGGTCATCATCGCGTTGATGCTGTCGACGCCGAAGTTGGCGTACTTGAAGTAGCCGAGAATGCACAGGTCTACGGCCACGCCCAGGAGCAACCAGCGTTGTGCCGGTTTGGTCCGAACGCCTGCGGCACCGACTTTGAGGCCGATCCAGTAGTTCCACAGGGTGACGGCTGCGAACAGCGCAAGGAAGTCCACACGCCACCAGGCATAGAACACGTAGCTGGCGATCAGCAGCAGCAGGTTGCGATAGCGTATTCCGCTTAAGTAGTACATGCCGAGAAAGATCGGCAGGAACAAAAACAGGAACACGTTGGATGAAAATACCATCCCGGTCTCTCCATGTTTAACCAACAGTCAAGGGCCAACGGCCCCCCCTAACCCCCCACCGAAAACCGGGGGACACATCACACAAAATTCATGTCTTGCACTGACCCTGTGGGAGCGGGCTTGCTCGCGAAAGCGGTGTGTCAGTCGACAACAATGTTGAATGTCAGACCGCATTCGCGAGCAAGTCGAATCGTCGCGCCGCCGCTCCCACAGGGGTTTTGCGTTTGGCTCTAGGAGCCTTTTTTGCCCTTCTCATTCGCCGGGTCGTAGACCTTGGTCAGGTCACCCCCGAGGCGGAAGGTCTTGAACGGCTGCATCTCATGCTTTTTCTCAAGCACATCCGGCGAGCAGGTGTAGAGCGAGCAGAACGGTTCGAGCCAGGCGAATTTAGAGTCGATTTTCAAGTCGGTCATGTCCTGTTCCTTCCCGTTCTTGTTCTCGAATTCTTCCGGGTCTTTGACACCCGCGAGCACTCGATCACCCAGACGTTTCAATGCGCCGTTGTTTTCCTGACGCAAGTCCACACCGTTGACCTGAGCGAAACTGGCGATCATCGCGAGCGGCGGCAGGGCGTAGTTGTGATAGGCGAGGGCGCGTTGCTGGCGCTTGAGTTCGTTGGGCAGGAAACCCTGGGCGTCGATTTGATTTGCGCCGACCTTGAATTCCTTCACCGACCAGTCGAACAGGTCGCGGCGGTTGGTGGCGATGGACGTTGCCATCACTGACCAGGCGGCCCAGTACGAATGGTTGTTGGTTTGTTCCAGCGGCAAGTTGTCCCAGTCGCTGACCACCTGATCGGCCATTTTGTTGAACCAGGCTTCAATCAACTGCGACTCTTGCTGGTGGTTCGCCAACGGATGCGAGTCGGAGAACTTCAGGCGGATATAGGACGACGCCATGCTGCCCAGCGCCCATTTGCGCATGGACTTGCCGGTGTGGTTGAAGTCCTTGGACATTAACGCATCGGCCTTGGCCCAGGCGGTCAACCAGTTCAGCGTGCACTCGAGTTGTTCCGGACGACCGTCACGCATGAACTGCATCACGCGCTTGCTGGTGCCGCGTTCCAGTTTGGTGATGTCGGCGGTGCTGTCGCGGAAGGCTTTCTCCGATGCCTCGTTCAGTGTCGAACGGGCCTTGTCGGAGCCTTCGTATTTGCTGCGAAATTGCAGCGAGCCGGTGTATGGCGTCGGCATCGCATCGCAGCCTTCGCTCTTGTCGCCGGTTTTGATTTTTTCAATCGGCGCGAAGTAACCCTGGGGTGGACGCAGGGGCGCGGCTGCCTGGGTGGCGCCAGCGAACATCGCCAGAGTCAGCAGGGAGGGCGCGAGTAACTTTTTCAAAATGCGGGTTTGCATAGTTGCCTCATTGCCCGGTCTGAGCGGTACGCTGCCCAGCGCCAGGGAACACGTTGCGTTTGCAGATTTTCGCTTCGACTTTCTGTGGCGCGGCACCTGCTTCGGGGCCCTGGACTTCGACGGCCAGCAGATTCTGCGAGGCCCAGTCATCGTCCGTGCGCAACTCAAAGGCGAAACGCCCGTCGGTATCGGAGGTTTCCGGTTTCTCGATCTTGATGTCCTCGTGGCGACCGTTCATGTACCAGAGGGTGGCTTGCAGGGTTTTCACCGACGGATCGGCGAAGCGGATATCAACCTGGTGGCTGCTGTTTTGCAGATTCAGGTTCTTGCTATTGACCATCAATTCGTTCTTGCCCGGTTTCAACGTGGTGCTGCCAGTCATCTGTGCATCCTTTCCTTCGCAACCGTTGTCCAGCAGCGCCATCATCTGGCGGTAGATGGTTTCCTGGTCGAGGCGATAGAGCGGCGAGAATTCCCAGATCAGAATCTTCGGCGGCTTGGTCTGGAACTCTTCGCTGCCCAGGTACTGCAGCATCGAACCTTCCAGGCCACCGCCGGGGAACGCCACGTTGAGGATGTCGGCGCCGATGGCCTCTTCGAGGAAACCGGCGAAGTTGTAGTTCTTGCCACTGTGGCTGGTGCCGACCAAGGTGACTTCCGGATTACCGGAATCACTGAACAGATCGCCATCAGCTGCTTCGCCTTTCGGCTCGGTGGTGAACTGATCCATGTACTGGATCGCGTAGCTGGTGCCACAGAGTTGACCAGCCATGTTGTGTAACGTTCCGGTCTTGCCCATACGACCCGACTTATGGCTCTCGAATTCGCGTTTCGGCACGTCGGCAAAGGCCGGCATTTTCTTGATTTGCTCACCGACGATTTTCGCCGTGCGCTGGGCGCCATACGGCGTCCAGTGTTGGTCGCCCTGGAAGTAGAAATCGTGGGCCGGCAGGGTGTCAGGCAGCGACTCGTTGGTCAGCGGCGACAGGTCCGGCACGGTGTAGCCCATGGCGGCGAAACGCCCGAGCATGGTCTTGTAGTTCTTCAGGGCCTTGTCGAAATCGTACTTGGCCTTGTCTTCCGGGTTGAGCTTGTTGCGGTTCACCAAGCCACGGGTCGGCTGGTAAACGATGACCAGTTCAATGCCTTTGCTCTTGAACGCATCGTGCAGTTCTTTCATGCGTTTGTAGCCGGCGGGTGAGGTGTCGAACTCGGTGCGCAAGTCTTCTTGCGTACGGAACAGCCAATCGCCCTGAGCCTGCACCAGCGTGGTGAAGTTCTGCTGGTAACGCGTGGTGTAGTTCTTCGGGTCGTTGGCTGCCGGACACAGGCTGCAGCACGGCTCGGCGCTGAAGGCAGGTGCTTTGGCTTCATCGGCACGAGCGCCGGCGCTGGCCGCGAAAATGCCGACGGTCAGAGCCGACAGGCTGAGTAATTTGATCAAGTGTGGGTGCATAAAGTTATCCTCAGTCCCGCATTTCGGTCTGGCGTTCGACAGGGTCGATCAGCACGGCTTTCTGCTGGCGCACCAGCAGGTCGAGAATTTCATCCTGGCGCTCGCCGAGAATCCCCGAGAAGCTGATGCCGCTGGATTTGGTCGGTGCGAGCATGGACACGCGATACAACTCCACGCTCAGCGGCGAGTCGATGGACAGTGGTCCGCTGCCGTTGCCGGCCAGTTCGCCGCCGACCACGATCAGGGACACCTGGGCATCGAACGGGTCGAGCTTGATGTCACGGTCCGTGTCGCTCAGGTCCTTGATGTGTCCGTAGACACCCGTCAGGCCGTTGGCCATGGACAGGTTTTCGTAGAGGCGGATGTTCACGCTGTTACGAATCCGGATGCCGTGACGACGGTTGCTGATCACCTTGTTGCCCCACAGCATGTTGTCGCCACTCTCGTAGAGGGTGATGCCGTCGGTGTGGTTCTTGTAGATCTCGTTGTAGGCGATCAGGTTGTTGACGCTGTTACGGTCGATCACCAGGCCCGACAACTTGTTGTCGTAGCTGCGGTTGTTGAAGATGAAGCTGTCGTTCACTTCACGGGAAATAATGATCCCGTGCTTCTTCTTGGTCCCGAACACCGTGTTGTCGGCAATGATCAGACCGTGGGAACGGTCATGCGGGTCAATGCCGTAGACGATGTTGTCTTTGTAGGTGTTGCCCTTGACCACAAAGTCACGGGTTTCGTAGCAGTAGAAGCCGTACCACATGTCCGAGAACTCGGAGCCGACGATCCAGCCGGTCGGTTCAGGGCGCTTGAGCACCTTGGCCATGTTCGGCGTGTACTGGGAAATACTCACGCCGTAAGACTTACTGTTGGCGTAGCCGAAACTGGCGATTTTGCTGTTGGCGATGTAGGTCTCGGTGCCACCCCAGGACAGCAGGAACGGACGGAATTCTTTGGGCGACTTGAAGGCCGCCGGGCCGTTTGCCTTCTCGCTCCAGCCAGTGATTTTGGTATCACGCACAAACAGCTGACCGTCGTTGACCAAGAACGAACCGGCCTCTTGGGACAGGCGCAGTTCCTGGGTCTGCTTGTCGATTTCCAGAATGCCGTGTCTACCGACCACGATCGGCAACTTCGCCAGGAACACACCCGGCGAGGTTTCACTGAAGTACTGCTTGGGCAACTTCTTGGCCAGATCCTTGAGGTTCATGTAGCCGTCGTCGACGAAGATGGCCTGCGGGATGCCGTGCTGACGCACCACCCATTCAGACATCTTGTTGTCGCCGCCGATGAAGTCCTTCAGCGCGTCTTCCTGCATCATCCGGCGCACGCTGATTTTGCCGGCCTTGTTGCGCACGATTTTCGCGGCGATGGCTTCGGCGGTGTAGCCGGAGGTGTCCGGCAGTTTCGGCTTGGCCAACTCCAGCGGCGCGGTCGGTGCGCTGCTGACGGTGTAGGTCTTGGCCTGTTGCAATCCCTTGGCAATGGTCGCCGGCTGGCCTTTGTGAACAGGCGAGGCCGGCTCCACAGTGGCGAAGACTGCCGTGCTGGCCAGCAACATCGCGCCGGCCAGCAAGGTTATCGAGCCTCTCTTCGGACTGTTCATGTCAGGAACTCCCTTAGCGGTTCGCATCAGAAGCGCCAGATCACGTCGACAAACGCGCGGTGCATGTACGAGTCGACGCCTTTGCCATACGCATCGCCGGGCTTGAATACACCGCCACGCAACCGCACCAGGGCCGAAGGTTCATCGATCGATTGGCTCAAGGAGGCGGGCAACAGGCCTTGCTTGAAGTACTTGGTGACGACCACGTCCATTTCCTGGCCGAGGTCTTTGTTGCCATCGTTTAGCGGCAGGGACGTGCTGGAAAGAATCGCGCCGGTCGCGTCGTCGGTGTTGTTCTCGACGGCGTTGATGCCGTTGCTGCCGACCGGCTTGTTGCCGTCGACGCGCCAGAATTTGTGGTAGATCACACTGGCGTCGTATTCGTCGTTAAGCATCCACGAACCGAACAATGTAGCGCTCTGAATGTTGCTCGTTTCGCCACGGAAGGCTTCGCCGAAACGGTGAACCCGCGAGCGAGTACCGGTGTAGTTCGAGCGGTTGCTTTGCAGGCCGTTCTGTTCGTAATCGGCACTGGCACGGGCATAGGCTGCACCGACTTGCCATTGCGGATCGAGGCGCAGACGCACGCCCAGGTCAGTGGCCCAGCCATCAACATTGCCACTGGTTGTGGCTTGTGCCGGTGCGGTGCCATCGGCGTTGAGCGGGTTGACCTTGTCGCGGTCGCCGCTCATGCCAGTGACGCTGCCCCAGTAATTGACGGTGTTGGTGTTGCGCCAGTTATAGGCATCGCTGTCGGCGGTAAGGCCGATCCAGCTGATGTCGCCGTTCTGCTTCTTGTCCAGAGAATCGGCGGGAACACCTGGCTGCGCGGTATCGAGCTTGCCGTCATCGTGAGTGTGGTGACCACGAATGCCGACCCAGTTGCCCGGGGTCCACTGATACGCCGCATCCGCGTAAGCGTGCAGGCGATCCTTGTCCTTGGGCGCGAGCTCTGTGAGGTCGGTGCGGTACTCGCTGAAACGCTCGGCAACACCGGCGTTGGCGCGCAACAGGGTGGTGTCGAAGGTCCAGTTCAGTGCTTCGATGTTGGTGTCGCGCCATTGACCATCGTCATTGCGCAGACGCTGGCGACCGAGTTTGAGCATCTCGCCGGGGTAGGGCGTAAGGCCGCTGTAACCGACCCAGAACTCACGCATCGCCAGGTAGTTTTTCTTGCTCTTGCGACCACCGCTGTCGGTGCTCTGGGTGCCGCTGCTGTCGGACTGTTGCAGGGTGTCCGTCTCGATGATGTCGGTGGCCGTCACGGCCTGACCCATGGCGTAGCCGCTCCACGCGCCGCTCTCGCCGTAGATCCATGGACGCAGGTCGAGGCCGACGCCATTGACGTCGCCGCCTTTCGCCGTACCGAGGTCAGTGTCGTCTTCGGACTGGGCGGTGACTTTCACGTCCAGGCCGTAGTTCTTGCTTTCAGTCAGGGCCGCCAGGGTCGGGCACGACCACAAGAGGGCGAACGACAGGCCGATACCGGCCTTCACAAATGGATTCAACTTCATAGGGATTCCTCGCCGTCTTCTTCTTCCAGGGCATGCAGTTCCAGCGTGTTCTGACTCAAGGCACCACGAACGGCCTGTTCTTGTTTCAACAGGCGTTGGGCCTCGGCGAGCTGGGCAGGCGGCAATTGGGTTTCGAGTGTTTGCGCAAGCTCGGTGGCTTGCGGGGTGTTCTGGGCCTTGGCCAATTGGCTGAAGACATAAGCGTTAAGCGGGTCGGGCCGGGTGCCCTTGCCTTGGGAGAACAGTTGGGCAATGGCGAAGTCGGCGCTGTTCTGGCCGTTACGCGCAGCCTTGAGCAGGTGGTCCAGCGCTTTTTGCGGATAGACCTTGCCCAGGTAACCGCGACGGTAGATCTGGCCGAGGTAGTAATCGGCGGCCACTTCTCTGTCGACGGCTTTCTTGAAGTGTTCTTCGGCGACCTTCGCGTCAACCGGTACCATTTTGCCTTCGTAGTAGAGCTTGCCCAGCAACAGCTCGGCGCGCGGCTGGTCGGCGGCGCGGCCGTTGTCCAGGTACTTCATCATCGTGTCGACGTCACCCAGTTCCGGGAAGTCGTAGAGCAGTTGCGCCAGGCTGACCCAGGAAGCGGGGTAGCCGGGTGCGATGCCTTCGAGCAGCGACTGGGCGGTTTTCTCGTCGGTCTTGCCCAGGGATGCATCGCCCAATACGCGGGCCACGCTGTCCACCCGTTGGGCGGAAACAGCGCCGCGAGCCTGGGCGGCTTGCATTTGCTTGATCAGCTCGGCCTGTTTCTCTGGCTGGGCTTTTTTCTGGTAGACCGTGGCCAGTTCGACGTAGCAGATGTCGGTGGTGTTCAACGCGGCTTTGCAGATCGTTTCCACTTCGTCCAGATGCTGGTCGTAAGTGCCCTGGGTGCGATAGAGCAGCACTTGGGCCAGGCCTGCTTCCGGCTTGCCTTCGGCACGCCATTTACTGATCTGCTGTTGCGCGTTGACGTTCGGGAAACTGTGCGGGTATTGCAGGTACAGCATTGCCAGCGGGATCAGGGTGTTGCCTTCGCCTGCGGCACTGGCTTTCTTCAACAGGCCTTCGGCTTCGTGCTGTTCGGCTTCGGTGGAGCCGGGTTTGGCCACCAGCAGACGACCCAGGCGAGCCTGAGCCCGCGGCGAAACGCTGGCCGCGGCGCGATAAGTCGCCTCGGCTTTCTTGATCTGCGCCGGGTCATGGCTGTCGACCTGGATATCGGCAAGGCCAACCTGTGCTTCGCTGTAGCCCAGGTCTGCCAGTTGCTGGTAATTCTGCGCCGCCAGCGTGGTATCACCGCGCTTGAGGGCTTCGTTGGCCAGACGCTGGTCGGGCAGGCCGGCGCATCCGGCCAGGGCAATTGCCATGGCCAGAGTCAGCGGGACTGGCAGGATTCTGAGTGGGCTAGTCACGGGCATGTCCTCTTGTTTTTAACGACCGGCGGCCATGGCTTTGTCGATCAGCCAGTTCAGGTTCGGACCACGGGTGGCGTTGACTTCAACCGGGCGACCGGCGAATTTGCTGTCCAGCGGCTCGTCAGGCTTGATCAGCACGCGGATGTCGGACGACAGGTCGGCGCTTTTCAGGCTGGTGCTGCTGATGATCGTGCCGGAGCGGGTTTTGTCTTCGCCGGCGATCTGGAAGCTGACCGAGCTGCCTGGCAGCACGTCGCCGAACTGGCGATAGGAGAAGCGCGCTTCAACGTTGGCTTCGCTGTTACGCGGCACCAGTTGGAAGATCACGTCGCCCTTGCTGGCGTACTGACCGTTGGCGACCATTTGCTGCGCTACGGTGCAATCACACGGCGACGTCAGGGTGCCGGTCATTTGCTTGCCGAACAGTTCTTCAACCTTGGCCGGTTGTAATTGATTGTCGTCAAGATGGCCCTTGAGTACGTCGAGCATGCTGGTGCTGAACGTCGCCAGCGGGGCGCCTTTGGCCGCAACGCCGTCGGTTTTGATCAGGCTCTGCACCGTGCCGTCGCGCGGCATGGTGATGTTCATGCCCGCTACGCTGACCAGACCGGCCTGGGCGTGGCTGACGAAGTACATGCCGTACACCGACTTGAAAATGAAGCCGAATGCCGTCAGGCCGACGAGGAAAATCGCGAAGCTGAAGGTCACTGCACGCAGACGACCGAACGCGGTCATGCCGTGGCCGCCATCCTTGACCTTGCGCGCCTTGGTGAAGTTGTCGCGCTGCAGGGTTGCCAGCACTTCACCCATGCTGACAATGTCGCCGGCCAGGTGCGAGGTGATCAGGTGGCGCAGGGTGGAAATGTCCTGAGATTCGAGGTTCTGGAACTGGCAACCGGTACGGCCGGTTTCGCGGTCGTGGGAGCGGACCAGTAACTCGACGTCCATGGCCAGGCCAAGGTTATCGATGACGAACTGCAGGCGCGCCTTGTACACGTCGCCGATCTTCAGTGGCAACTGACCGGCGTTGAAGGCCAGACCGCCAGCGGAGAGGTCGAGGACCCGAGCTTCTACCGGGGTCCGGTCAGGACCGTAGAAGCGCAGCTTGGCCGGGATTTTCACTCGGGCGTGCTGGCGCTGGGCTTCTGATTCATGCACTACGTTGGCGTTGACGGCGGTATTCATATGGACGATTTCCTAGTTAATTCAGGCGAGTTCGGTCAGACCATCATCAGCAGCACAGCAACAAAGATGCTGCCGGCGGAGAAGGTCATGGTCCGAGACGACCAAGTGTTGAACCAACCTTGAAAGCTGGCGAGATCACGGGTCAGGGAAGTGGGCTGGCGAGTCCAGGACTGTTGGTCGAGGCGGAAGAACACGTAGATCTTCACCAGCGCGCCGACGATCTGGTTGTAATAGAGAATCGCTGGGTAGGCCGGGCCGATCGTGTGACCGGACAAAGACAGCAGCACGGTCAGGATCAGTCGGGTAATGCCGATCCACAGCAGGTAAACCAGGATGAACGCGGCGCCGTATTTGAAGGTGGCGATGAGCGCGACGGTCAGGCCCAGCAGCGACGTCCACATCGACACACGTTGGTCGAACAGCACCACCGAAGTGAACAGGCCGAGACGTTTCATCCCCAGGCCCAAGGCGCGGGAGTTCTGCCGCAGGTTGTTGCCGTACCAGCGGAACATCAGTTTGCGACTGGCCTTGATGAAGCTTTTTTCCGGCGGGTGTTCCACGGTGTGAATGGCGGCGTCTGGCACATAAAACGTGTCGTAGCCCAGGCGCATCAAGCTGAACCAGCTCGACTTGTCATCACCGGTGAGGAACTTGAAGCGACCCAGGCGCCAGTGTTGCAGCGAGTCGCTTTCCACGTCGGCTATGAAGTCCGGGTTGGTCACCACAGTGGCGCGGAATACCGACATCCGCCCGGTCATGGTCAGCACGCGCTTGGACAGGGCCATAGAGCACATGTTGATGTGGCGCTGGGCGAAGCGCAGTTTGTGCCACTCGCTCATGATGTAGCCGCCGCGCACTTCGCAGAACTCGTTGGTGGTCAGGCCGCCGACATTGCCGAACAGCTGGAACCACGGCACGGTCTTGAGCACGACGCCTTCGGCGAGCACGGTGTCGCCATCGATCACTGCAACCACGGCGCGGTCGTCCGGCAGGTGGCGGGAGATGGCGCGAAAACCGTAAGCCAGGCCATCGCGCTTGCCGGTGCCGGGAATGCGCACGAAGTCGAGCTTGACGCGAGCCGGTGGATTCATTTTGGTCCAAAGGCTTTTCACCAGCTTCTCATCGGACATTTCCACGATGGAGCAGACCATGGTGGTCGGCAGTCCGCAGTCGATCGCTTCGCGAATCACCGAGGCGTAGACCTGGGCGGTGGTCAGCGCGTCGATACGAAAACTGGTGACCATCAGAAACACATGGGACGGGTCTGCCGCTTTACCCAGCTTGCGCACTTTGCGCCGCAGGTGCGGGTAGACCACGTACAGAAACAGCATGCCGCGCAGAAAGTGCGTGGCACCCATCGAGTAGCGCCAGATACCGACGATACCGATCAGGAAGATGAAGTCCTTCGACTCGGAGTCGAACGTGGACGCAGGCAACGCCATGGCAATGCCCATCAAAATACTTAAGTAAAACAGCCAACCGGCGACCTGAAGTAGGCCGTGCTTTAGCCTGTGCATAATCTGCATCCGTCTCTATCTCGGGCGAGCCTGTGGGGTGGCCCGATGGGGTTAAGGCAGGCGAAAAAGCCGGGAGGGTTTGCTGACGATATGAGCGCCGAAAACCCTCCCGATGCCGCTTGTTACCAGCAGATGCCTTCAGTCCGGCCACTCACGCTGGTGGCTTGGGACATGAAACCGACCAGGTCGATCACTTGCTTGCCGTGTGGAGCGTTCTGCGCCAGGGCGCGGAACTTCTCGTCACGGTTGCCAAGGATGATCACGTCGGAGTTGTTGATCACGTCGTCGAAATCGGCGTTGAGCAAGGACGAGACGTGAGGGATCTTCGACTCGATGTAATCCTTGTTCGCACCGTGGACACGGGCGTATTCGACGTTGGTGTCGTAGATGCTCAGGTCGTAGCCCTTGCCGATCAGCATTTCCGCCAGATCAACCAGCGGGCTTTCGCGCAGATCGTCAGTACCGGCCTTGAAGCTCAGACCCAGCAGGGCGACTTTGCGTTTGCCGTGGCTGGTGACGATGTCGAAGGCGTTCTGCACCTGGGACTCGTTACTGCGCATCAGCGAGTTGAGCAGTGGTGCTTCCACGTCCAGGGAACCGGCGCGGTAGGTCAGGGCGCGAACGTCCTTCGGCAGGCAGGAACCGCCGAACGCGAAACCAGGGCGCATGTAGTACTGGGACAGGTTCAGCGTCTTGTCCTGGCAGACCACTTCCATCACTTCGCGACCATCGACGCCGACGGCCTTGGCGATGTTGCCGATCTCGTTGGCGAAGGTCACCTTGGTGGCGTGCCACACGTTGCAGGTGTACTTGATCATCTCGGCCACGGCGATGTCCTTTCGGATGATCGGAGCGTCGAGTTCTTCGTACAGCGATTGCAGAACGTCGCCGCTCGCCTTGTCGAACTCGCCGATGACCGTCATTGGCGGCAGGTCGTAATCGGCGATCGCGGTGCTTTCACGCAGGAACTCAGGGTTCACTGCAACGCCGAAGTCGACGCCGGCTTTCTTGCCGGAGCAGTCTTCGAGGATCGGGATCACTACGTTTGCCACAGTGCCTGGCAGTACGGTGCTGCGAACCACGATGGTGTGACGGGTGGTCTTGTCACGCAGGACAAAACCGATCTCGCGGCACACGGCTTCGATGTAGTTCAGTTCCAGGTCGCCGTTCTTCTTGCTCGGCGTGCCGACGCAGATCATCGACAGGTCGGTGTCACGAATCGCCTCGGCGAAGTTGGTCGTGCCGCGCAATTTGCCCGTCTCGATACCCTTCTGCAGAAGCTCGCCCAGACCCGGTTCAACGATCGGCGATTTACCGGCGTTGATCATATCGATTTTGTCTTTGGCAACATCGACGCCAACGACGTCATGGCCCCGTGCAGACAGGCAACCGGCACATACTGCGCCGACGTAACCCAAACCAAATATGCTGATGCGCATCGCAATTACCTCTGTGTTTATCAAGCCATTACATGGCCGGAGTTAATGGTGTTCAGCGGTGGTAGTGCACTCGGAAGTGCGCCTTAAAGGCGCCACAATGCCGCGTGCAGGCATATAAGTTCCGAGTGTCTAAATAAGTTCACTCAAAAGGTGCGCAACTAGGCTTTTATTGTTATGGCGTGCCCTGTTATGCAACAGATCTTCTAATCAGAAGACATTCGTGCAAAGGTCTTGCGCGCTCAATGCCAGGCAGAAGCCCGTAAATCAAGCGGTTGGGTGCTCAGGTGAGCACGTTTATAGGGGCGCAGCCTTGGCCTTGTAGGGGATATTTGTGATGCTTAATCTCCTGTCCTTCATGTGTTGCCCAAATCAGGGACCCGTTCGCAGAAGTTAATGTGACAACTTTGCTACGTGAATCTCTTATCTGCGTAAGTTATCTCGTACAAGCTCAGAGAGAATGGTTACCGGTGGTATGAGCGACGCATTTGGACATAGTTCCTGTCCACCCATCGCGAATTCTGAAATTTCTTGAAATATTGAAAAAGATGGCACTGCCTTCATAATGATATCAACGCCTGTTTCGCCCTTGATATATAAGGGTATTGTCGGATTAGATAGTTATGTGCCACTACTGATAAAAAATTTCAGTGCCACTACTGAAAAAATTCAACAAAGTCGAGTGAAACTAAAGTTAGAAAATCGAGTGATTGATTCTTGGCGTCAGTAATGTGACGAATGAGGTGGGGAATTGTTGGACGATTGGACGTGGCGCACGACCCTTTAATGAGGCGTGCGCCAACCAGGAGTTTACTCGGGTGCGTAATTGCGCAGGAACACTAGATTGTCTGGTTTAGACTGCTCGGCGCTGTAGCGATAACCTTGTACGTCGAACTGCTTGAGGGCTTGCGGGTCGTTGATGCGCTCTTCAATGACGAAGCGACTCATCATGCCGCGGGCCTTTTTCGCGTAGAAGCTGATGATCTTGTACTGGCCGTTCTTCAGGTCCTTGAATTCGGTATTGATGATGCGCGCGTTCAGGGCGTTGCGTTTGACCGCCGAGAAGTACTCGTTGGAGGCCAGGTTCAGCAGCACGTCATCGCCTTGATCGGCCAGGGCTTCGTTCAACCATTCGCTGATCCGTGTGCCCCAGAAGGCATACAAGTCCTTGCCACGGGCATTCGCCAGTTTGGTGCCCATCTCCAGTCGATACGGCTGCATCAGGTCCAGTGGGCGCAGCAGGCCGTACAGACCGGACAACATGCGCAAGTGCTGCTGGGCGTAATCGAAATCGGCCTCGCTGAAGGTTTGAGCATTCAACTCGGTGTAGACGTCGCCCTTGAAGGCGAGCAGTGCCTGTTTGGCGTTTTTCGGAGTGAACGCGGGCGTCCAGCTGCCGAAACGCGCGGCGTTGAGCCCGCCGATCTTGTCGGAGACGTGCATCAACTCGCTGATCTGCGCAGGGGCCAGCTCGCGCAATTGCAGGATCAGCTCCTGGGAATGGTCGAGGTATTGTGGCTGGGTGAAGCGCTGGGTCGCCGGCGGTGTTTCGTAATCGAGGGTCTTGGCGGGGGAAATCACCATCAGCATGAAGTCGTCTCCTTTAATCGTGGGGGCGATTCTAGGGGGTTGGCCTTGTTGACTCCAGCTATCAAGTCCATAGGTGATGATCGGCGCCTATCCGCGATCCCATAGGAGTTCGGCGGTGCTGCGGGAATGTGGCGGCGATCAGCTATAGTGCCGCGCGGGTTTTGTTATGGAGACATCCCATTGCGTATCGTTTTTCTATTCTCGGCCTGGGTGTTGAGCTTCGGTGCCATGGCGGCGCCGGGCGATGTGGCGACGCTTGATCGCAGCACCTGGCCTGAACAGCTCAACAGCCCGACCCTGTTTGATGTGGCGTCACGAGCCGAGATACTCATGTTCGCTCACGTCCTGTTGGCCAGCGAATCCCTGGACGAAGTGAGCCTGGCCCAGCGCCTGGGGTTGCGCACGGTCAATCTGGAATCGATCAACAATCTGCGCCAGCGCCTGTGGCAGCGGCTGCTGACCAACTACAACTACGCCCAGCAAAGCTGCGATCAGGATGCTTCCTTCTGTTTCCTGGTCGAGGACATGGACACCCTGCGCCAGCAAGCCGCCAAGTTTCAGGTCAGCGATGAGAGCTACTACATAAAGTGGGCCGAGCCGAGCCGACTGTTCCACGCCCAGTACCTGGACGAGCAATTGCGCAAGGCAGCGCTGTTTCCGCAAACCAGCAGCGAAGTCGATCGTTTTGGCGACTATGAGCGCAACGGCGATCAGATGCATGACCGGCTGTTTTTGCTGACCTTCGACAGTGCCGCCAATACCGCGCCGGATAACACCGCCTGGGCCACGGAATACCTGCGCAAATCGAACATGAGTGGCACGTTCTTCGTCCTCGGCAAGGACATCCAGGCCCGTCTGGCCGATCGTTCGGTAGCCAGCCTGCAAGCGACGTACTCGAAGCAGTGCATTGGCGCGCAAGGCTGGGAGTTTCGCTCCCACAGCCACTGGCAGGACTGGCAGGACTCGGTGCGACGCAGCGTCGAACTGGTCAAAAGCAAACTGCCCGAGAACTACGTGCCATTGTTTCGGCCGCCCGATGGGCAGCGTCGCTCGGATGCCGAAGGCTTCTTCAACACTCAGGGTTTGCAGGTGGCCCTGTGGGACATCGATGCCCAGGACGGCGCCGGCAAACTCAAGGGCAACCCGAGCGCACAACGGGTATTGACCCTGATGCTGTTGTGGCGCCACGGGGTGATCAATTTCAACGTGAAGCAGGATGCGCTGAAAACGGCGATGCCCTGGCTCATCACGCAAACGGCGCAAAGCGGAATCGGCTGGGAAGACTGTCAGGACGCGTTTCGCTGAAAACGGCGAAAGGCCGTAAACATTGGGCGGTGGTCGATTTTTGGCGAGAATTCGGTGCAGGCGGACTTCCGACTTTAACGGGGTGATGGCAATCCGCCTAGTGCTATTGGTCACTCTGAAAAATAAACTTCAAAAAAACGTCAAAGTACTTTTTTCTGTCACAGGTTTTGGAGTATTACGAAGACAGACCGCCGAAACCTGCAACACAGGTGGCGTCTTCCAAGACCCAGCTATGGATGCAGTTCACTTGAGTCCCAACAGGTGAATTCGGTGGCCACTTCGAGGCGCAGCACTGTCACGGTATTGCGTCGACTGGCTCCCACAAAGGTGACCGAGTATGGATGATCACGGACGTAGTTCTTCCTCCAACCAGCCAATCCTTTATGTACTCGATACCAACGTATTGATTCACGATCCAAACGCCCTGCTTAACTTCGAAGAACACCACGTCGCCATCCCGATGACCGTGCTTGAGGAGCTCGACAAGCTCAAGAGCGGGCATCACAGCGTGGCTGCTGAATGCCGTCAGGCGATTCGCCTGATCGACAAGACCTTGGGCGATGCCAGCCCCGAAGATGTCGAACTCGGTGTGCCGATCCAGCGCGGCAAGAGTGGGCCCAAGGGTCTGCTGTCAATTTTGATGAGCAAACGTGCCGAACCGAACATCATTCTGCCCGAGCACCTGAACGACAACATCATCATCAACCAGTTGATCGACCTGCACGCGCGCGAACCAAAACTGCCCGTGGTGCTGGTCACCAAAGACATCAACATGCGCCTCAAGGCCCGGGCTTGCGGGATTGCGGCCGAGGACTACAGCACCGACCAACTGGTTGACGACGTGTCGCTGCTGCCCAACGGTTATCACAACATGAGCGGCTCCTTCTGGGACCGTGTGAGGAATGTCGACACCCGTCAGGATCATGGCCGCACCTGGCACCAGGTGCAGTTGATCGACAACCTGCCGGCGGTGCACATCAACGAGTTCATCATCGACGAACAGGGTTTTGTCGGCTGGATCAAGGAGATCGAGGAAGACAAGTTGCTGATTCTCGACCTGCATCAGGAACCCCTGTTGCACCAGGAAGCCTGGGGCTTGAAACCGCGTGACATCTATCAAAGCCTGGCGCTGTACGCCTTGCTCGACCCGGATATCCACCTGGTCAACCTGACCGGGGCTGCGGGTTCCGGTAAAACCATCCTCGCACTGGCGGCAGCGATCGAGCAGACCATGGTCAGCAAACGCTATCGCCGGATCATCGCGACCCGTAGCGTGCAGGGCCTGGATCAGGAGATCGGTTTCCTGCCCGGCACCGAAGCGGAAAAAATGGAGCCTTGGCTGGGCGCCATCACCGACAACCTCGAAGCCTTGCACATGGATGACGAAAACACCCATGGCAGTGTCGATTACATCCTCAGCAAAGTGCCGTTGCAGTTCAAATCCCTCAATTACATTCGAGGCCGCAGCTTCCAGCAGAGTCTGATCCTGATCGATGAATGCCAGAACCTCACGCCGCACCAGATGAAAACCATCATCACCCGTGCTGGCGCCGGTTCCAAAGTGGTGTGCCTGGGTAACCTGGCTCAGATCGACACCCCTTACCTGTCCGCGACCAGTTCCGGGCTGACGTACCTGACAGAACGCTTCAAGGATTTCCCCAACGGTGTGCACATCACCCTGCAAGGGGTGCCACGTTCGATTCTGGCCGAATACGCCGAATCGCATTTGTAATCGCCTCGACAGAACCGGGCGGCCTGCGCAGGCCGCCCGGTTTTTTATGGCCGAAATTTGACCCACAGGTTTACAATCGGTGCTCCTGATCAGGAGTATCCCTGTGCTGACTCATCTCGATTCCCAAGGTCGCGCCAATATGGTCGACGTCACTGAAAAAGCCGTGACGTTCCGTGAAGCAACGGCCCAAGCGCTTGTGCGCATGCTGCCCGAAACCCTGCAGATGATCGTCAGCGGCGGTCACCCCAAGGGTGATGTGTTCGCCGTGGCGCGTATTGCCGGCATTCAGGCCGCGAAGAAAACCAGCGATCTGATCCCTCTGTGCCATCCGCTGCTGCTCACCGGCGTCAAGGTCGAACTCAATGCCGAAGGCGACGACACCGTGCGCATCGTCGCGCGCTGCAAGTTGTCCGGACAAACCGGCGTGGAGATGGAAGCCCTGACCGCCGCCAGCGTCGCGGCGCTGACTATCTATGACATGTGCAAAGCCGTGGATCGCGGCATGACTATTGAAAACGTGCGGCTACTGGAGAAGCTCGGCGGCAAGAGCGGCCATTTCCAGGCGGACCAGCCATGAACGTCACCGTGAAGTTTTTTGCCCGTTACCGTGAAGCGCTCGGCGTGGACTCGGTGAAGGTTGAAGGTGATTTCGCCACAGTCGACGATGTGCGCGCGCTGCTGGCCCAGCGTGACGGTGCCGATGTGCTGAGCGAACAGAACCTGATGTGCGCCCGCAACGAAGACCTGTGCCAGCTCGATGAGCCGGTGAGCGATGGCGATGAAGTGGCCTTTTTCCCGACCGTGACCGGAGGCTGAGCCATGGCGATTCGCGTGCAGTCCACGGCGTTCGATCCGGGTGCTGAAGTCAACGCCATGCACGCCGCCAATGTGGGCGTCGGTGCGGTGGTGAGTTTTGTCGGCTATGTTCGCGACTTCAATGACGGACTCGACGTCGCCGGAATGTTCCTTGAGCACTACCCGGGCATGACCGAAAAAGCCCTCGCCAAGATCGCCACAGAGGCCGAGCAGCGCTGGCCACTGCTCAAACTTGAAGTGCTGCATCGCATCGGCGCCCTGGAACCGGGGGAGCCGATCGTCTTCGTTGGCGCTGCCAGTGCCCACCGCCAGGCGGCGTTCGACGCCTGCGCCTTTGTCATGGACTACCTGAAAACCCGCGCACCATTCTGGAAGAAAGAAAACACCCCTGACGGGTCGCGTTGGGTTGAAGGGCGCGACAGTGATCATGCGGCGGCGGATCGCTGGAAGCAGTAGACAGCCATTTAGTTCTTCATTGACTGTCAGTCCGCCTTCGCGTGCAAGCCCGCTCCCACATTAGATCTCCATCAAACACTAGTTTTGTGTTCGACTCAGAACCAATGTGGGAGCGGGCTTGCTCGCGAAGAGGCCATCCGCATCACCCAATTTCCCACTGATTCACCTCCCGACCATCGGCGGCCACATCTTTAAGGGCCCCGATTGACGACTAATACATAAAAGTCCAGTATGGAATTATAAGTACAAAAAAGCGCTTCCCCGTTTCTGCTCTTTCTTCTGTCTTGCCAAACCAACAACAACCCGCGAGAGAACGAACATGAAGAAATTCCCCCTCATCACCGGTCTGGCTCTGAGCCTGTTGGCGTGCAGCAGCCTGTTCGCCGCCGATAAAACCCTGCGCATCGGCATCGAAGCGGCTTATCCACCGTTCGCGTCCAAAACCGATAAAGGTGAGATTGTCGGGTTCGACTACGACATCGGCAATGCTCTGTGCGCGCAGATGAAGGTCAAGTGCGTATGGGTCGAAGGTGAGTTCGACGGTCTGATTCCTTCCCTTAAAGTGAAGAAAATCGACATGGCGCTGTCGTCCATGACCATCAACGAAGACCGCAAGAAGTCGGTGGATTTTAGCCACAAGTACTACTTCACCTCATCGCGTCTGGTGATGAAGGACGGAGCGGTCGTGGATGACCAGTACGCCAGCCTCAAGGGCAAGACGGTTGGCGTGCAACGAGCAACCACCACTGACCGTTACGCCACTGAGGTTTTCGAACCGAAGGGTATCAACGTCAAGCGTTACGGCAACAACGAAGAGATCTACATGGATCTGGCTGCCGGTCGCCTCGATGCCATTTTTGCCGACACCATCCCGCTGAATGACTTCCTGACGATGCCTCGTGGCAAGGGTTATGCCTTTGTCGGGCCGGAGCTCAAGGATCCGAAATACGTGGGCGAGGGCGCCGGGATTGCGGTGCGCAAGGGCAACACGGAGTTGGTCTCCGAGCTGAATACGGCCATCGACGGCATTCGCTCCAGTGGCGAATACCAGAAGATTTCAGAGAAGTACTTCAAGTCTGATATCTACGGCGACTGATCAATCGTTGGCCGGGGCTTTCTCACGAAAGCCTCTGCGCGGTTCCGATTCCTGAAAAACGCGTAAAAGTTAATCCCTTCTTAACCGGCTTGTCGTTTATTCCCCGATACCCCGCTGTGCGCGCCGGACTCTCAAAGGTCAGGGCCAGCGTGTAGACTTCTGGGCAATCGATATTTAGAAGGGAAACGCAATGAGCGAGGAAACGATGCGGTTGGGCCGTGAACGGCGCTATCTGGTGTTGCTGGGCATCATCTGCCTGGCGCTGATCGGTGGCGCGCTGTACATGCAAATTGTTCTGGGCGAGGCGCCATGCCCGCTGTGCATCCTGCAACGTTATGCGTTGCTGCTGATCGCGCTCTTCGCGTTCATCGGCGCGGCGATGCGCACCCGCCGCAGCATCACGGTATTTGAAACCCTGGTGGTGATCTGTGCCCTGGCAGGCGTCGGGGTGGCCGGGCATCACGTCTATACCCAGTTCTATCCGGCGGTCAGCTGCGGCATCGATGTGCTGCAGCCGATTGTCGACGGTTTGCCACTGGCGAAGATCTTCCCGCTGGGCTTCCAGGTCGACGGCTTCTGCTCCACGCCGTACCCGCCGATCCTCGGTCTGTCGCTTGCACAGTGGGCGCTGCTAGCCTTTGTGCTGGTCGTGGTGCTGGTGCCGCTGCTCACGTCGCGTAACCGCAAAGCGCTGCGCTGAAGTCATCCGCCGCAATCGCTGCCACACAAAAAAACGCCCCGGCCCTCGTTGAGGGGCCGGGGCGTTTTGCATTTCAGGGCGCAGGGAAAATGACCTTGATGCGCGACAAGTATGGGTGCGGCACGTGTGCGACATGTTGTCACAGCAAGAGTGTCGCAAGGCATTTCAAGGCGCCGAATTGGTACATGAACACGCAACAAAACTGGCCTGTTTTAGCGTCTGGCGATTTCAGCCCCAACAATCCGGAACAGGCAGTTTTAACAGGCCTTGGTGAATTGCCAGAGCCCTTGTCACATGGGGGCTTTGGCAGGGTCGAAGGAGGGCGCAGAACCTTCGATACTGTCTGAACTGCCTGAGGTAGACCTACAATTTTTGGTGTTTTTGTTGAGAATTAATTTCGATACCATGGCGCACTTTTGCAAATACCGTTAATGATTGTTGCTGGAATGGATAAAAATTATTTCGGGATGAGACATGGTTTATAAAACGTTACATATCTACAATCGCCCGCACTGAAATCCCGGCACTGCTCATCCCTGAGCAGGAATAGGGCGTCGAGAGGCCGAAGGGCTTCATGCGACTCCCAGGTGTCGGTGCCTTCCAATTATCCGCACCAAATGGAATTGGTCTGTAACAAGGCCTTTGACCACGAATTCGAATAAGAACGCAACGCTAGCCCAGGATTTGTCGAACAGCGTCTGACGCGCGACGGGTAGCCACTTATTCAATCCAAGAAAAATGCCAACCCTTGGCAGGGTGAAGTGTTGGCGATCAAAACCCAACTGCATTGCGCAAGCTGCTTTAGAGGTCGTGAGATGAGTAAAAACAGGTACCCCAGACTACTAGGCTTATTGCCGCTGATCGGCACGTTGTTGCTGTCAGGCTGCAACATGACCTTGCTCGATCCCAAGGGCCAGGTCGGCCTGGACGAGCGAAACCTGATCATCACCGCAACGCTGCTGATGCTGTTGGTCGTGGTTCCGGTCATCGTCATGACCTTCCTGTTCGCCTGGAAATACCGCGCGTCGAACACCGACGCCGTCTACACGCCGAAATGGTCGCACTCCACCAAGATTGAAATCGCAGTGTGGGCTGTTCCAGTGCTGATCATCATTGCCCTGGGTTACGTCACCTACAAGTCGACCCACGCGCTGGATCCTTACAAGCCGCTGGAATCCGACGTCAAGCCGATCACCATTGAAGTAGTCGCCCTGGACTGGAAGTGGATGTTCATCTACCCGGAACAAGGCATCGCCACCGTCAACAAGATCGTGTTCCCGGCGCACACGCCGATCAACTTCAAGGTGACTTCGGACTCCGTGATGAACTCGTTCTTCATCCCGGCCCTGGGCGGCCAGATCTACGCGATGGCCGGCATGCAGACCAAACTGCACCTGATCGCCAACCAGAACGCTGAAATGGACGGTATCTCCGCCAACTACAGCGGCGCTGGTTTCACCGGCATGAAATTCAAAGCTATCGCCACCTCTCAGGAAGATTTCGACGCCTGGGTAAGCGAAGTCAAAAAGGCACCTAAACAGCTTGAAAAAGCTGAATACGAAGCCCTTTCCAAGCCAAGCCAGAACAACCCAGTCGAGCTCTACTCCTCGGTCACGCCGAACCTGTTCCAGATCATCGTCGACAAGTACGAAGGCATGAATCCGGGCAAGCCGATGCACCACGAGAAGAAAGAGCACGAAATGGCCGCCATGGAAGGGATGGACATGAGTTCGCATTCAGCTGCCGGGGCAGAGGAGTAAACGATGTTTGGTAAATTAAGTTGGGAAGCGGTCCCGTTCCACGAACCGATCGTGATGATAACCATCGCCATGATCGCGCTCGGTGGTCTGGCGCTGTTCGCTGCAATCACCTATTTCAAGAAGTGGACCTACCTGTGGTCCGAGTGGCTGACCTCGGTCGACCACAAGAAAATCGGCGTGATGTACATCATCGTCGCCATGGTCATGCTGCTGCGCGGTTTTGCCGACGCCATGATGATGCGTACCCAGTTGGCCATGGCCACCGAGGGTTCGCCTGGCTACCTGCCGCCTGAACACTATGACCAGATCTTCACCGCTCACGGTGTGATCATGATCATCTTCATGGCGATGCCATTCTTCACCGGCCTGATGAACCTTGCAGTGCCGCTGCAGATCGGCGCGCGTGACGTGGCCTTCCCGTTCCTGAACTCCTTGAGCTTCTGGCTGCTGGTGTCTGGTGTGGTGCTGATCAACCTGTCCCTGGGCGTCGGCGAATTCGCCAAGACCGGTTGGGTTGCCTATCCGCCGCTGTCGGGCCTGCAATACAGCCCGGGCGTGGGGATGGATTACTACATCTGGGCACTACAGCTATCCGGGTTGGGTACGACGCTGACGGGGGTCAACTTCCTGGCCACCGTGCTGAAAATGCGTACCCCGGGCATGAAGTTGATGGACATGCCGATCTTCACCTGGACCTGCACCTGGGCCAACGTCCTGATCGTGGCCTCGTTCCCGATCCTGACCGCTACCCTGGCACTGCTGACGCTTGACCGTTACATGGATTTCCACATTTTCACCAATGAACTTGGTGGCAATCCGATGATGTACGTCAACCTGTTCTGGGCCTGGGGTCACCCCGAGGTTTACATCCTGATTCTGCCGGCGTTCGGGATCTTCTCCGAAGTCATCTCGACCTTCACCGGCAAGCGTCTGTTCGGCCACCACTCGATGGTCTACGCATCGGGCGCGATCTCGATCCTGGGCTTCATGGTTTGGCTGCACCACTTCTTCACCATGGGTTCGGGTGCCAGCGTCAACGCCTTCTTCGGTCTGGCGACGATGCTGATTTCCATCCCGACGGGGGTGAAGCTATTCAACTGGCTGTTCACCATTTACCAAGGGCGTCTGCGTTTCACCAGCCAGGTTCTGTGGACTCTGGGCTTCATGGTGACTTTCGCCATCGGTGGCATGACCGGCGTACTGCTGGCCATCCCGGGTGCGGACTTCGTCCTGCACAACAGCCTGTTCGTGATCGCTCACTTCCACAACGTGATCATCGGCGGCGCGGTATTCGGCTACATCGCAGGCTTCGGCTTCTACTTCCCTAAAGCGTTCGGCTTCAAGCTGCACGAAGGTTGGGGCAAGGCAGCGTTCTGGTTCTGGATCTCGGGCTTCTTCGTCGCGTTCATGCCGCTCTATGCACTGGGCTTCATGGGCATGACCCGTCGTCTGAACGCCACCACCAACCCTGAGTGGGTGCCGTACCTGTACGTCGCCATGTTCGGTGCGGTGATGATCGCGGCCGGTATCGCCTGCCAGCTGATTCAGCTGTACGTCAGCGTGCGTGATCGCAACAAGCCGGAAAACATGTGCGAACACGGTGACCCGTGGAATGCCCACACGCTGGAATGGTCGACCTCGTCGCCACCACCGTTCTACAACTTTGCCGTGCTGCCAAAAGCGGAAACCATCGATCCGTTCACCGAAGCCAAGGAAAACGGTACCGCGTACAAGGCTCCGGCCAGGTACGAACCGATCCACATGCCAAACAACACCGCGACCGGTGTGGTCATGGGTGCTCTGTTGACCGTGTTCGGTTTCGCGATGATCTGGCACATCTGGTGGTTGGCCATCGTTGGTCTGGTTGGCACCGTGGGCTACTTCGTGATCCATGCTGCCCGCGATGATCAGGGCTATATGGTGCCGGTCGACGTGATCGAGCGCATCGAAGCCGAGCAGCACAAGCGTCTGGTAGCGGCCGGGAAAGTTCCAGCCACTGCCACCCGTGTTGAAACCTCGTTGGAACAGGCTTAAACCATGTCGAACTTAGTGACCACTGCTGGACACGCCCATGGCACGGACCATGGGCACGACGACCATCACCACGACTCGGGCGAGATGACCGTATTCGGTTTCTGGCTCTACCTGATGACCGACTGCATTCTGTTTGCGTCGATCTTCGCGGCGTACGCGGTGCTGGTTAACAACGTAGCGGGTGGCCCGTCGGGCCACGACATCTTCGAACTGCCGTACGTACTGGGCGAAACCGCTCTGCTGCTGTTCAGTTCGATCACCTACGGCTTCGCCATGCTGGCGTTGTTCAAGGGCAAGAAGAACCAGGTCCTGGGCTGGCTGGGCATGACCTTCCTGTTCGGTGCCGGCTTCATCGGCATGGAGATCAACGAGTTCCACATGCTGATCTCCGAGGGCTTCGGTCCTAGCCGCAGCGGCTTCCTGTCCGGGTTCTTCACCCTGGTCGGCACTCACGGTCTGCACGTGACCAGCGGTCTGATCTGGATGGCGATCATGATGTATCAGGTGCAGAAAAACGGCCTGACGGCGACCAACAAGACCCGTCTGAGCTGCCTGAGCCTGTTCTGGCACTTCCTGGACGTGGTGTGGATCTGCGTATTCACCGTTGTTTATCTGATGGGGACTATGTAAATGGCTAACGCTCATTCCCACGATAGCCACGACGCCAGCCACGGCAGCGTCAAGTCTTACGCTATCGGTTTCATTTTGTCGGTGATCCTGACGGTCATTCCTTTCGGCCTGGTGATGTACCCATCGCTGCCGAAAGCCCTGACCCTGTGGATCGTACTGGCCTTCGCAGTGATCCAGGTGCTGGTGCACCTGGTGTACTTCCTCCACCTGGACCGCTCCGCTGCCCAGCGTAACAACGTGATCGCGTTTGTCTTCGCTGCACTGGTAATCGTTCTGTTGGTAGGCCTGTCGCTGTGGATCATGTACAGCATCCACACCAACATGATGGCGCACTGAGGAAAGTCCGGATGTCCTTTAAGCACTTTATCCAAATCACCAAACCGGGGATCATTTTCGGTAACGTGCTTTCTGTGGCGGGCGGATTTTTCCTGGCCTCGAAAGGGCATGTCGATCTGGCCATTTTCCTGGCCGCCATGATCGGCACGTCGCTGGTGGTGGCTTCCGGTTGCGTGTTCAACAACTGCATCGACCGCGACATCGACCTGAAGATGGAACGCACCAAAAACCGGGCGCTGGTCCAGGGCTTGATCTCCCTGAAACTGGCCCTGGCTTTTGCGACCGTCCTGGGTGTTTTCGGCGTTGCACTGTTGTACAAAGTGGCCAACCCGTTGGCCGCGTTGTTCGCGGTGATCGGCTTTGTCATCTACGTCGGTTTCTACAGCCTGTACCTCAAGCGCAAGTCGGTTCACGGCACGCTGGTGGGCAGTCTGTCGGGCGCCATGCCGCCGGTGATTGGCTACGTCGCTGTGACGAACAGCTTCGACATGGCCGCACTGACGTTGCTGGTGATGTTCAGCCTGTGGCAGATGCCGCATTCCTACGCCATCGCGATCTTCCGCTTCAACGATTACCTGGCTGCATCGATTCCGGTGTTGCCGGTGAAGCGCGGGATTGAAGTGGCCAAGAAGCACATCCTGCTCTACATCCTGGCGTTCCTCGTGGCGACCTTGATGCTGACCTTCAGCGGCTACGCCGGCATGAGCTACCTCGCCGTCGCCGCGGCCATGGGCATGTACTGGTTGTACATGGCCTGGACCGGCTACAAGGCAGTGGATGACACGGTCTGGGCACGCAAGCTGTTCGTGTTCTCGATCTTCACCATTACCGCGTTGAGCGTGATGATGTCGCTGGACTTTAAAGTGCCGAGTGAGCTGTTGCTGACGTACGCGCCTTAAGCGTCGGATGCTGTAAAGAAAAACCCCGCCTTCGAAAGAAGCGCGGGGTTTTTTATTGGGGCGCTGGTGGACCGAGTTGCCCCATTCGCGAGCAGGCTCGCTCCCACTGGATCTGCGTTGCCGCGAGTTATGGGTACGACGCTGAACCCCTGTGGGAGCGAGCCTGCTCGCGAAGGCCGCACCGCGGTCTATCAGGAAAACTCAACTATCGAGCAACCGAAAAACCCGTTCCCGCACCTGGCTGTTATCGCTGTGCGCCACGTTGAAACGCAGGAAGTGGCTAGCGTCCGGCGCTTTGCTGAATCTAAGGGACATCAATTTGATCCAGGCTGATTTTCATAGGCCAGCCCCCGAGTCGAGATCTTTGGGCTAATCTGTCAAAAAAATGGATCCAATTTTTGATCGGGGAGGAGAGATGACTGAACATATGACCTGCGATGAACGATTCATCGCGCTGGCAAAAGAGCTCGGTTACGACATCTACGGTGAGAATACGGCCGGCGGGCATTACGCGCTGTTGGTGCGGCATCACGATCAGCTTTATATCAGCGGTCTGGTGCCGCGGATGAATGGTGAAATTCAGTATCCGGGCAGGGTAGGCCTGGATCTGACGCTGGCAGATGCACAGAGCGCTGCCAGCATCAGTGCGTTGCGCGGTCTGGCATTGATTGTTGATTCCATCGGTTCGCTGGACAAGATCAAGTCGCTATTGCGCGTCACGGTATACATAAAGTCCACCGCGGATTTTGTCGATTTGAGCGAAGTGGCCAACGGTGCGTCGGACGTTTTCAGTCATGTACTGGGCGATGCCGGTAAACATACACGAACCACGATCGGCGTTTATCAACTGCCGAAAGACGCAGCCATTGAAGTTGACATGATCGTGGCGATACGGCCATCAACGCTCTAACGATGAACCAGCAGGCAATAGAAAGGCCCGCGCTGAATCTCAGTGCGGGCTTTTCAGTCATCGATGGCGTGTGTTACTGCGCGGCGATGCTGTAGCCATCGAACGCGGTTTGCTGCTGAAGCGCGGTGATGATGTTCTTGCGGTTAACCGCTTGTTCGGCCCCGGCATTGTCCAGGAACGTCTCGCTTTCCAGTTCCGCTTCTTCGCCTTCACCGACGAAGGTGAAACCCAGGAACTCCAGCGCTTCACGGTCAACGTTCAGTCGCGAACGCGGGGTGCGCAGCGGCAGCGTCACGCTGATCCCGTCTTTGCTGATGGTGAACACTTCGACATCTTTCTTGGCGCGAGCAGCCTTGCTTTTGCCACTACTCGGGTTGCTGATGGCCTGGTGGGTCTGGTTCAGCACTTTCAGTGCGAGGCCATAGACCAGTTCCTGAAATGCCGGATCGTCCTTGAAACTGGAGAGAATCCGGCTGATCGGGAATTTGCTGCTCAAGTCTTCCAGGGCTGCAATGTCGGAAGCCTCGGCGTCCTTGAGCTGCTTGAGTTCACCCATCAATTGGTAGGCTTTATCGTCGTCGAAGCTGTCGTGAGCCTGGCGAATCGCGGCGCGCAGCTCGCGGATCTGGTCGCTTTCCCGGGTGGACTGGAAAGCGTCCAGGACCATCTCGCTGATGGTCTTGGCCTGGGGCACGTGGTGTGAAAGATTGATGGAGTTTTCGTATTCCGCTTTGGACGACAAGGTGACTACGGATTCAGCGGTATTGGAATCGGACATTGAAATTTCACTACTTCTTTTAACTTGGGTTGAGGCGAGAAAGCACAGGGCCTTTTCAGGCCGCCTAATCTATTGGACCGAGGCGGCGTTGTCACTGATGAACAGGCGGCTGGTCATCATTTTTGGCGCAGCGGCTTTTAACCGGCGGCTATCTGGGGGCGTTTTGCCTGAAGTGTCAGTAGTAGCCGATAAAACTTCAACGCCCGACCGCTGATCAGTCCACAGACAAAACCGGAAGCCGACGCCTTGAGCAGCAACATCTCAAGGGTGGCGGCCAGCTCCGGGTGAACGTCATCCTGGTAGCCGAAGTAATAGTTCACCGCAAAAAACAGCAGGTAGAGCACCAGGTTTTTTGCTGTACCCGGCACGATCAGGCCGGTTTGCGGATCATCCAGCTCAATGCCCTTGCGTGGGAAAATCAGCAGCGCCGCGAGGCTGCCCAGGATGACGGCGGCCAACCAGCAACTGACCGACAGCTGCGGATTCAGCGTCAGGTTCAGCGAATAGAGTGACCAGCCCAGCAAGATCGGCGCTGTGACGAGCAATGAAGTTTTGCCTTCACGGGTCGGGGACAGGGCTTTGACGCCGAAGTAGCACAGCAGCAGAAAAATCGCGTAAACCCACTGCGGGGTGTTTTGCAGGGTGTTGAGCATCGCGCAGCGTCCTTGCCGAAATGGGTGCCGGGATATTAGCCGTTGCTGCGGCCCAGGCAGTCGACTATTTCCCCAGCGTATTCAGATTCATCGACCGAACCGCCAATTGCTCGGCCGTTTGCTGGTCCACCGCCAACGAAAAACGGAAGGTCGCGCCGCGGCCGGGAACATCAATCAGCTGGATTTCGTGGCCGTGCAATTGCAGGATCCGGTGCACGATCCGCAACCCCAGTCCGCCGTCACGCCGTGCGCCGCCAATGTTGAACGGGCGCAGGAACAGACCTTCGCGCAGTTCGGCAGTGATGCCAGGGCCGGTGTCGCTGACGGTCACTTCGATAAAAGGTCCTTGAGGGCGCAGGCTGAGCTCGATTTCTCCCCCTTGCGGGGTGTGGCGCAGGGCGTTGTCGAACAGGTTGGTGAGCACCCGCTCGATCAATCCAAGGTCGGCGCAGGCCGCTGAAACATTGGGTGCGAAGGTGGCCTTCAGTTCGACCTGGCGTGCCTCGGCCGTCAGTTCGAACTTCTGGAAAATGTCCTGCACCAGATCGGTCAGCGAGAAACGCTCCAGCACCGGTTGCACGAAACCATGTTCCAGGCGCACCAGTTCCAGCAGCGATTGCGCCAGACCACCCACCTTGCGGCTTTGATCCAGCGCGATGCCCAGGTAACGGCGACGGTCGGCGGGTGACAACGTGGCGTCCTTGAGCGACAAGGTTTCCAGGTAACCGTGCAGCGAGGCGAGAGGCGTGCGCAGGTCGTGGGAGATGTTGGCCACCAGTTCGCGGCGTTCCTGGTCCTGGCGGGTCAACGAACGCCATTGCTCGCCGAGGCGCGCCTGCATCTGCCGGAAGGTGGCGTCGAGTATGGCAATTTCATCGTGGCTGGCGGCTTTTTCCACCGGTACGGATGCAGACGGCGTTACCGGAGCGCCATCAATGTCGAACTGGCTGACGGTTTCGGTCAAAAGGCGCAAAGGTCGGGTGATGAGGGCGAATGCCGTGAGACCGGCAATCAGACACAGCAACGCCACCAGCCCGATCGACAACAGCGCGGTATTCAGGGCGGCGCTGGTGGCGCCGCGTTCGGCGAAGCGGTCGTGCTCTTCGCTCAGCAGCACCACATAGAGATAGCCCACCGGTTTTCCATTGACCTGCAATGGCGCGGCGCTGAACACTTTGCGGCCATCGACGCTGCGCGGATCGTCGCCGAGAACCGGCAGGGCATCGCCATTGAGCAGGCGCTGGATCGGCGCCAGATCGACCCGCTCCCGGTGTATCCGCCCCTCGGGCGCAGCACTGCCGACAATCCGGCCCTCGGGGTCGAGCAGATAGACCTCGACACTGGGATTGACCAGCATCAGTTGGCTGAACAGGTCGCGCACGGCGTCGGGCATCAGGCCTTTGGTGTCCATCAGCACGGTGTCATGGGCGATGTGCCGGGCCAGATCCCGCGACAACCCTTGCACCACTTCCAGCTCATGCATCTGGTTGGACCGCACCTGCAACCAGGCCGACGTGCCGCAGCACACCAGCAGCAACACGGCGAACACCAGAGACAGGCGCTGAGTCAGGGTCAGTCTCACGGCTGCTCCTCCCTGGCCGCGAATTTGTAGCCACGCCCCCACACCGTGAGGATGCGCACCGGTTGTGCCGGATCAGCCTCGATCTTTGCCCGCAGGCGGTTGATGTGAGTGTTGACGGTGTGCTCGTAGCCTTCATGGCTGTAGCCCCAGACGGCGTTGAGCAGGTCCATGCGCGAGAACACTTTGCCGGGCTGGCGGGCGAAGAAATACAACAGGTCGAACTCCCGTGGAGTGAGGTCGAGGCGGCGACCGTCAAGGGACACATCGCGTGTGATCGGGTCGATGGATAGGCCGTCCGTGATCAGGCTTCCGGCGTCCATTTTCAGATTGCGGGCCATGGCGTCGACCCGTCGCAACAGCGCTTTGACCCGGGCCACCAGCTCGAGCATGGAAAAGGGTTTGGCCAGGTAATCGTCGGCGCCGAGTTCGAGCCCGAGAATCCGGTGCACTTCGCTGGAGCGCGCACTGGTAATGATGATCGGTGTGTAGCGGGCCATGGCACGGGCGCGGCGGCAGATTTCCAGGCCGTCGACGCCGGGCAGCATCAGGTCGAGGATCAGTGCGTCCCAGCTTCCTTGTTGCAGCAGTCGCATGCCTTCATCGCCATCGGCGCAGTGCACCACCTCGAACTGCTCATCGCGTAGATGCAGGCAGATAAGGTCGGCGATATGCAGGTCGTCCTCGACCACGAGGACGCGTTTGGTCTGTTCCATCAAGCTCAATCCTTCGGCGCAATGAGCGCATTGTGCGGGTTTTCCGGGGCCGGAGTTATCACGAATTATTTAACTCTCCGTGAGGATTTGGCGATCAACCCAAGCCTAGGCTGTGTTCCATGTCAGGCACCTGGATTTTTCGGAGACGACCATGTTTTCACGGCGACAGTTTCTCGTAGCAAGCGGCGGGCTAGGCGCTGCAGCGCTGGTCATCGGTGTATTGCCAAAATTTTCCGCGAGCGCTGCACTGGTCAGTGATGCCAGCGCGGCAGAGGTGTTCGAGGTGACTCACAGCGACAACGAATGGCGCGCCATGCTCAGCGCCGAGCAGTACGAAATCCTGCGCGAAGAGGGCACCGAACGGGCCTACAGCAGCCCGCTGAACAACGAGCACCGTGAAGGTACGTTTGCCTGTGCCGGTTGCGACCTGCCGTTGTTTTCTTCCGCGACCAAGTTCGACAGCCGCACCGGTTGGCCGAGTTTCTGGGCACCGCTGGACAAGGCTGTGGCCACTCGTCAGGACCGTTCCTTCGGGGTGCTGCGCGAAGAAGTCCACTGCCGGCGTTGTGGCGGTCATCTGGGCCATGTCTTCGACGATGGGCCCAAACCCACCGGTCTGCGTTACTGCATGAACGGCCTGGCGATGACTTTTGTGCCGAAGACAGCTTGATCCGCGGGTACTCCCTTTCACTCATTTTTGCAGGTCGACGTTATGTGGCTTCTAGTCCTCGCTTATCTCGGTGGTGTGTTGACGATTGTCAGCCCGTGCATCCTGCCGGTACTGCCCTTTGTCTTCGCTCGCACCGGGCAGCCGTTCATGAAGAGCGGGTTGCCGCTATTGGCGGGAATGGCGCTGACCTTTGCGCTCGTCGCCTCGTTGGCGGCGGTGGGTGGCGGTTGGGTGGTGCAAGTCAATCAGTACGGTCGCTGGCTCGCGTTGCTGTTCGTTGCACTGTTCGGGCTGACGCTGTTGCTGCCGCGACTGGCCGAGCGCCTGACGCGGCCACTGGTGGCAGCGGGCAGCCGGTTGTCGGAAGCCGCGGGCGCCGATGCCCGGCCGCGTCCCGGCGCTTCGTTCCTGATCGGCGTCGCCACGGGCCTGCTCTGGGCTCCGTGTGCCGGGCCGATTCTGGGGCTGTTGCTGACCGGAGCCGCGCTGCAAGGGGCAAGCATCGCAACCACCTTGTTGTTGCTGGCCTACGCCGCGGGTACCGCAACTTCCCTCGCGGTGGCGCTGCTGCTGGGCGGTAAAGTCTTCGCGGCGATGAAGCGTTCCATCGGCGCTGGCGAGTGGCTGCGTCGAGGCCTGGGCGCCGCGATGCTGGCCGGTGTCGCGGCGATTGCCCTGGGGCTCGACACCGGGATCCTGGCGCGGGTTTCGACGGCGTCCACCGGCGGTATCGAGCAGGCTTTGGTTGGACGGCTGGCCGGAAAATCACCGAACGGTAGCGGGGCGATGATGGCGCAGGTTCCGGCCTCGGGAAGTGCAATGAAAGTGGCTGACAAAGCGCCGGGCGCACTGCCGATTGAAGGCAACCTTCCATCGCTGGACGGCGCGGTGCAATGGCTCAACTCGCCACCGCTCACAGTGCAGGCCTTGAAGGGCAAAGTCGTGCTGGTGGATTTCTGGACTTACTCCTGCATCAACTGTCTGCGCACACTGCCGTATGTGAAGGCTTGGGCCGAGAAGTACCGCGATCAGGGATTGGTGGTGATTGGCGTCCATGCGCCCGAGTTTGCTTTCGAACGAGACGTAGGCAATGTCACCAAAGCGATGAAGGACCTGGGCATCAACTACCCAGTGGCCATCGATAATGACTTCAAGATCTGGCGAGCTTTCAACAACGAATACTGGCCGGCTCACTATTTTGCCGACGCTCAGGGTCGCATTCGTTATCACCACTTTGGCGAAGGCGAGTACGCCGAATCGGAGCGGGTGATCCAGCAACTGCTGCGCGAAGCAGGTGCCGTGAAGGTCGCGGACGGTCTGATCAATGCCAGCGCCGAGGGTGTTCAACTGGCGCCGGACATGAACGAAGTGCAATCACCGGAAACCTATGTTGGCTACCAGCGCGCCGAGCATTTCGTGCCTGAAACCAGCCTGGTGCCGGACAGGGTGTCGGCCTATACCGCTCCATCGCAATTAGCACTCAATGACTGGAGTCTGGACGGTCAATGGAATGTCGGCTCGGAGCGGGCGACTTCAAGCGGCCCGGCCAGTCGCATCGTCTACCGCTTCCATGCCCGCGATCTGCACCTGGTGCTGGGGCCTGGCACTCACGGTAAACCGGTGCGTTTCAAAGTGTTGATTGACGGAAAAGCCCCCGGCGAAGACCACGGTACCGACGTGGCGCCCGACGGCAGCGGCAGCGTGACTGAACAACGCTTGTACCAGTTGGTGCGCCAATCCGGTGGCGTGACGGATCGGATCTTCAGCATCGAGTTTCTCGATCCCGAAGTGTCGGCGTATGCGTTTACGTTCGGTTGATCTTCATTCCATTCATTCAGGAATCAGTCTCATGAAAACCCTATTCACCTGGCGCCGCACCCTGTTGGGCCTGGCCGCTGCCGGCGTCATCGGCCAATGCCTGGCGTTCTCTTTCGGTGCGGCGGAAGACGCGGTCATCATTCCTTCACCCACCCTCGACGAAACCACCCAGGCCGACAGCGAAAAGGCGGTCTTCGCCGGCGGTTGCTTCTGGGGCGTCCAAGGTGTGTTCCAGCATGTCAAAGGAGTGAAGAAAGCGGTCTCCGGTTACGCCGGCGGTGCAGTCAACACCGCTCAGTACGAACGGGTCAGCAATGGCGATACCGGTCATGCGGAATCCGTCGAAGTCACCTTCGACCCCCGTCAGGTCAGCTACGGCACCTTGCTGCAAATCTACTTTTCGGTGGCTCACAATCCTACCGAACTCAACCGTCAGGGACCTGACCGCGGCACTCAGTATCGCTCGGCGCTTTTCCCGGAAAACAGCGAACAGCAGCGTATCGCTCAGGCCTACATCGCCCAGCTCGACGCCGCCCATTCGTTCAACAAACCCATTGTTACCAAGCTGGAAACCTACAACGGTTTCTACCCGGCCGAGGAGGAACATCAGGATTTTCTGACCGAGCACCCGACCTATCCCTACATCGTGATCAACGATCTACCGAAGGTCGCGCAGTTGAAGCAGCTGTATCCGGATCGGTATCAGGAGAAACCGGTTTTGGTGAAGGCGGGGTCATAAACGTGACAGGGTACGGCACGCGCCTTGATCAGGAATTTCCTCCAGGCGAATGCCCATCTCGAAGGCTCGCACTTCATAGCCCAACTCTTCGTACAGTCGAAGTGCCGGTGCATTGAATGCCCAAACGGTTAGCCGCAGATCCACAGCGTTTTGTTCGATGGCCCAGGTTTGAGCGCACTGCATCAATGCTCGTCCAATGCCTTGGCCCCGAATACTTTCATCAACACACACTGAACCGACCCTGCCGACCCGCTGAGGTTGCATCAGCGGGCTGGTGAACTGAGTGACTTGCACGGTGATGAATCCAATCGTTCTACCTGCTTGTTCGGCGAGAAAGGTCACCTGATTTTCACCGTCGATGTACGGCTGCCAATGGGTGCTGTCGCGCGCGAAATTTTCAGTTGCTGGCGCATAAATATCTGGCCGCTCTTGATGGTGAAGACTGTTGAGTTGCTGGGCCAGTTCGCAAATGGCGAGTAGATCGTCCGGAGTCGCCCGGCGATAGAGGAGAGGGGAAGTCATTGGCTTTCCTTGGCACTTCTTGTTTCAGTTAAGGAATGTTTGGCTATTTACGACGCGGGCGCTCCATCGCAATGGTCGACGTTTCAAAACCCAGGCTTGAAAAGAAATCCGAAGCGCCTTCCCGGCCTGCTCGCAGAACCCAGGTCATGTCGGGGTTCTCGCCCATGACATGCTCAACCAGCGCGCGCCCGACACCTTCACGTCGATGTTGTCCACAGACGACGACCATCGACAGATAACCGTTTGATAGGCCGTCAGTGATGCCTCGGGCAAAACCGATAATTTGGGAGCCCTTCATAGCAAGGGCTGTGCGTTGGGAGTTAGCGATCAACTGCGCAAAATGTTCAGCGGAACCTGTGCGGTGAGCCCATTCGTTCTGGTCCAGAAAAAGGCGCACGGGCTCTACTTCCGAGGGCAGTACATCGCGGACACGCATGACATTGTTCATCCCGAAATCACATTCTTGCCCGCGATCTTCGACCGATACAGCGCTTGATCAGCCCGGGCCAGCAACCCGGTCTGTTGTTCCTCTTCAAAGCGCTGAACCACGCCAAAACTCATGGTCACTTGAAAGTCCCCGACTGGATGCAGGCTTGCGAGGCCATGGCGGATACGTTCAGCGAGGGCCCGGGCATCGACGAATGGTGTATTGGGCAGGATCAGGATGAACTCGTCGCCGCCCCAACGCGCGAGCAGATCGCCTTCACGCACGCAGTGCTTCACGCTCTCGACTACCTGCACCAATGCCGCATCACCCAGCGCATGGCCATAGTGATCGTTGATGTTCTTGAAGTCGTCGATGTCCATGGCTATCAACGACAGCGGTTGTCGAAAGCGTTGGGCACGGTCGCATTCCTGGGGCAGGGCTTTTTCCAGGCGATAGCGGTTAGCGATCGATGTCAGTGCATCGGTTTCCGCCAGTTTTCGGTTTTCTTCGAGTTGGATTTGCAGTTGCTGATTGACGCGAGACAACTCTCGGGTGCGTTCTTCAACGATCGCTTCAAGGGATTGCTTGCGCCGTTCAAGCGCTTCGTACAGGCGCTTCTTGTCTTCGATGCTGCGGTGCGCGCCGACCATCCGCGCCACCGAACCGTCGGCATTGCGTGCGAGTACGTAGCCACGGTCTTCGATCCAGGTATAGCTGCCATCCTGCATGCGGCAGCGATACTCGGCCTGATAGCCGGGGGCTCGTTGATTCAGGTAGTCGTCGAACAGCGCCATGACCTGCGGGTAATCGTCGGGATGGATCACGTTTTCCCAGGTCAACACGTTGTTATTCAGGGAATGAGGCGGGTAACCGAGCATCTCGTACCACCCGAGGTTGCGATAGACGAACCCGGTGTTGGCGTTCCAGTCCCAGATGCCGTCGCTGACCAGTTCCAGAATGGTGTGCAGCATGTCTTCGTTCAAATCAGACAGATTGAACTTCAACGGCTCGATATTCGACGCTTCACCCATGTCCGCACTCCCTGCCGCCCTGATATCTAAGTGACCCGCCTGTCGAGGAGATTAGTGCATGGGGTATTCGGTCGGCTAGTGCTTGCCCCATCTCTGCAAGGCAAAGTCGACGAAACTACGCAGTTTTGGCAAACGGTAGCGATCCTGGGCATACATCAGGTTCATCGGTCGGCTCGGCGGCAAGTAATTCTGCAGCAATGCCACCAGTTTTCCGTCCTTGAGATCTTGCTCCATCAACGCATCAGGCAACACCACGATGCCCATACCGGTTCGCGCCGCTTGATGCAGTCCTGCCGAACTGTTGATCAACATCGGTCCATTGACCGCTACCGCCACTTCGCCCTCGGGACCAGTCAGGCGCCAATGTTTTTCCACCGACTGCCAGTCATCCCCGGCCGGATAGGCAAAGGACAGACAGTCGTGGTGTTGCAGATCATCAGGTTTCTGCGGTGTGCCTTTGCGCGCCAGGTACCCCGGTGATGCACACATGGTCAGGCTGTAGTCGAGGAGTGGACGGGCGATCAGGTGGGCCTCCTCGGTATTGCCCAGGCGAAATGCCACGTCGAAACCGTTTTCGAGCAGGTCCGGACGGCGATTGGTGAGGACCACATCCAATTTGACGCGTGGACACAGCAGGGCGAATTCACTCAGGGCGGGTGCCAGTTTTTCAGTGCCGAACGTCAGCGGTGCGGTGATGCGCAAGGTGCCGCTCGGTTCATCGAGAGCCTGCTCGGCCAAGCGTTCGGAATCGGCCACCAGCCCCAGCACTTCGAGGCAACGCTGGTAATAAGCAGCGCCGAATTCCGTTAACCGCTGGCGTCGTGTCGTACGGTTGAGCAGGCGCACACCTAGGCGTTGCTCCAACGCCCGCAGGTGATTGCCGACCATGGTGGTGGACATTTCGCACTGCAACGCGGCGGCGGTCATGCTGCCGGTTTCCACCACCCGGACGTAAACAGTCATTGCCTGGAACAAATCCATGATCAAACCCAGCTTTAAAATGATTGAAGTGTTTCAGCGTTTATCTAGCTCAGGTGGCTAACCATACTGCAAAAACACCGACCGTTGATGGAGCTTGATGTCATGACCGCCGCCTGCCTGATGACCACTTACCAACCCTTGGCCTTGAGTTTCAGCAAGGGCCTGGGCACACGCCTGTGGGATCAGGCCGGTCGTGAATACCTGGACGCGGTGGCGGGCGTGGCAGTGACCAACGTCGGTCACTCCCATCCGAAAATTGTCTCAGCCATCAGCGAACAGGCCGGGTTGCTGTTGCACACTTCCAACCTCTACAGCATCGATTGGCAACAACGGCTGGCGCAGAAACTGACGCGGTTGGCGGGTATGGAGCGGGCGTTCTTCAACAACTCCGGTGCTGAAGCCAACGAGACCGCGCTGAAACTTGCACGGTTGTACGGTTGGCACAAAGGCATCGAACAACCGCTGGTGGTGGTCATGGAAAACGCCTTTCACGGCCGGACCCTCGGCACTTTGTCCGCCAGTGATGGCCCGGCCGTGCGCCTGGGCTTCAACGAGTTGCCGGGGGATTTCGTCAAAGTGCCATTTGGTGATCTCAAGGCGCTGGACAAGGTGCAGCAAGCCCACGGCCCGCGCATCGTGGCGATCCTGATGGAGCCGATTCAGGGTGAAAGCGGTGTCCAAATGGCCCCGCCCGGTTACCTGAAAGCCATTCGCGAACTCTGCACACGGCGCTCGTGGTTGCTGATGCTCGACGAAATCCAGACCGGCATTGGCCGCACTGGCCAGTGGTTTGCCTTTCAGCACGAAGGCATCGTTCCCGACGTCATGACCCTGGCCAAGGGCCTGGGTAACGGCATTCCCATCGGCGCCTGTCTGGCCCGAGGCAAAGCCGCCGACCTCTTCACCCCCGGCAGTCACGGCAGCACCTTCGGCGGCAATCCACTGGCCTGCCGCGTGGGTTGCACCGTGCTGGAGATCATCGAAGAACAAGGACTGCTGGACAACGCCAAGCTTCAGGGCGAGCGTTTGCTTGCCAGATTGCGCATCGAATTGGCGGACGACCCGAACATCCTGGAGATCCGCGGCCAGGGCTTAATGATCGGCATCGAACTCAAACAACCGATTCGCGACCTGACCCTCATCGCCGCACGGGATCACGGCTTACTGATCAACGTGACACGGGGCAAAACCATTCGCTTGCTGCCACCGCTGACGATTGATGAGCGGGAAGTGGAGATGATTGTCAGAGGGGTTTGCCGGGCAGTGAAAGCGGCCTGATACACAATTGATCGTTCCCACGCTCCGCGTGGGAATGGCTTTTCTTGATGTCCGTGACCATTAATTCGGGGACTAATTTGTTCCGTGCAAACATACGCATCCTTGGTAAACAGTGTGAGTCAGTTGGCTTGTAACACGGTGTTCGCGAATGTTGTGATTTCGGTTCGATCCCTGAGTTTGAGTTTCGAACCGCTGAACCCTTCGAACAGACGCTGATGCGCGGCAAATCCACTGGAGTCTTCGCGGGTACGATAGCTGCCGGCCCAGTCGAGCAACGCAATCAACAACTCGTCATTCTTGTCCCGCTGTGCCTCTCGCTGACGAACATTGGCAACACATTCCTCATCTTCAACACACAGCCAGATCAGTGCTGTCGCCCGGGGCAATAGTTCGCTGATGATCCCGCCGTAAACGCCTTCGATCACCCAGCGCTTTTTACTGGCAAGCACCCGTGCCATGCCCAGCGCCTCGGCACGGGGGCGGGGGATGCTGTGTTCGTCGGACAACCAGTGAATCGAATCGAGATCGACCCACGGCACTTGCAGGTGCTTGGCCAGTCGTTCGGCCAGCCAGCTTTTGCCGGAACCGGAGTTGCCGATGATCAGGGTTCGAGTGAGGTTCATATCGACACCGATCATGTAAGGGAGCCGTAATCCGATCGTGTGAGCGAACGCCTTCAGTCTTCGTTGTCAGGCGCAACCATCCGCGTCTTAGGCGAACCGTTCGAGTTGTGCTGATAGATCTCCTGCGGCTGTCCTTTTTCATTAAAGAACACTTGCCCGATCCCCGCCGAATTCCACAGTCGTTCACCCGCTTCCGCATGTTCCGGGACATGCGGAACAATGCGCATGCGCCGGCGTTTGGTCAGCCAGTTCAGTGGCGAGCGCGGCGAGTAGAGCCAGCGGTTGAGGCGGTCGAACCACTCGAGCAGCGCGGGAGGGAATTCGTTTTTGATGCCGCTGCTGGTGATCTGCCAGATGCGCGGGCCGGCCTTGCGGTGTCGGATCAGTACTTCGTAGACGAAGGAATAATGCACATCGCCTGATAGCACCACGTAATTACCGGGTGTACGCGAGTGTCGGAAAATGTTCAGGATCACCTGGGCCGCGCCGCGATGGGCCATCCAGTTTTCGGCGTCCACCAGCAGGGGATAACCGCACCAGCTGAAGACGCGCTGCACGGTTTCGATCAGTTTGACGCCGAAGATCGGTGCCGGCGAAACGATGATGGCCGAAGGGTGATCGAGCAGCTCCTGTTGCAGTTCGCTGAGGGCTTCCCAGTCCAGCAGGCCCGATGGCTGCTTGAGGTTCATCTCGCTGCGCCAGCGTCGGGTGCGGGTGTCGAGAACCACGATGGCCGGGCGGGTGGGCAGCACGTAATGCCAGTTCTGAAATCTCAGCAGTTCGTCAATCAACTCGTCCTGAATGTCACTGTCGAGGTAGCGGTCATGCCCGGTCGCGCTCAATCTGCCGGCTTTCTTCAGCACCGCGCCGAACGCATCCGGGTTGTTGCCCCAGCCCTGGCACAGCATATAAGCAATCAGTGCATTGCCGATGATGCGCCTGGAAAACGGATGGCCGTAGGCCGTTTCCTCCCATTGCGCGGAAAGATTCCAGTCATCGGTAATATCGTGGTCGTCGAAAATCATCAGGCTCGACAGGTGCGCGAGTGCTCGGGCGACACCTCCCAGACCGGCCTTGAAGCCATCGATGCGCGTTTGCTCAAGCGCATAACGCTCGCGTCTTTCAGGTGTCAGCGCCGGCGGTTGCGGGGTAATCAATGTCCAGGGAGTCGGTGACCACACCAGCAAGTACATGGCCATGACCTCGGCGAACGTCACCAGATGGTTGTCGGCACTGCTGCTGGTGAAAATCGGCTTACGCGCCCCGCCGAAAAATCGCTCGCGCAGGGTTTCGTTGCTCTCCAGCGCCGGTAATAAATCCGCACGATGGTAGTAGCTGGCGGGGTGCTCGTAGAGTTTGGCGCTGTCACTGACTACCGCGCCTTCGAGGTGCTCTTCGAACAGCCCCAAGCGCTTGATCAAGGCATGGATGGCTCGCAGCATCGGGCCCGCGACATCGTCGGCATAAACCTGATCACCACTCATCATCAACAGCGCCGGACGTTTGTGTGCATCCGGCTCGGCCTCCAGCAAACGATCGACGCACAGCAAACCGTCCGGGGCGGGATGATGAGGTTTGCGGCAAGAACCGTGCAACAGATGATCGGCCCGTTTACGCAGGACGAAGTTTGGGCAACGGGCGTCGCCGTACAGCAAGTGCGGGGCCCAATCGGCGATGCCTGTGCCAGCGTCGTCAATCAGCAGGTCGTATTCGATTAACGTGTCGCAGGGCAGGGCGGTGTCCGGCGACACATCGATCAAATGAACAAAGGCGTGGGTGCCCACCGCAATGATCGTGCACTGACTCGCGTCGAGGTGGATAGCGTCGCGATCTTGCAGGCGCAACCTCAGCGACAATGCCCGCGACCCCACCAGCCACATCACCAGCCGCGTGGGCTCCAGCCGCCGCAACAGCGGCCCGACCAGGACCGGTGGCAGTGAGTGTTGATCATCAGGTAATGGCGAAGACATAGACATGCAGGTTCAAGACACCGGGCGCAGAGGAGCGGGCGATGATAGCGCAGCTGGCGTAAAGGCATGGTTGTGGGAGCGAGCTTGCTCGCGATGGCGGCGCTACATTCAACATCAATGCAGACTGAACTGCCGCTATCGTCGGAACGCCGCCCGGAGCAAGCTCGCTCCCACAGGTTGCGGTGTTTACCCCCTTAACTGACCGGCATTAGCCCCTTCGCCCAAGGGGCAATTCCAAGGGATCCTGTGCGAACCTAAGCCTCCCAGCCCGCCCCACTGACCGCAGCCTGCGCCAGTGGGTGCAAGTCTGCCCCCTGATGCTCCGTCTGCCAGGCCAGCAACTCCTTGCGCATACCGGGCGTCCAGTACATCTGCAGGTGATTACGCACGCCGAGCACGGCCTGTTGCTGATCCGGTTGGCTGGCGAAGTACTGGGCGATCTGGTTGGCCATTTTGATCAGATTTTCAGTGCTCATCGGCGTACCTCGGCTTTAGTGCCACGCGCCTGACGGCGTTCGTTGAGCAGACGGTGCTGGTTGTCGCTGAACTCCTGATAGCGTTTTTGCCACTCGGAAGGGTGGTAGACGCGGCTGACTTCCACGGCCGTGACCTTGTACTCCGGACAGTTGGTGGCCCAGTCGGAGTTGTCGGTGGTGATGACGTTGGCGCCCGATTCCGGGAAGTGGAACGTGGTGTACACCACGCCCGGGGCGACCCGTTCGGTGACCCGCGCACGCAGTACCGTTTGGCCGGCGCGGCTGCCGATGCCGACCCAGTCACCTTCGTTGATGCCACGGCTCTCGGCATCGGTCGGGTGGATTTCCAGGCGGTCTTCGTCGTGCCAGGCGACGTTTTCGGTACGCCGTGTCTGAGCGCCGACGTTGTACTGGCTGAGAATGCGCCCGGTGGTCAGCAGCAGCGGATAGCGATTGTTGACCTTTTCCTCGGTGGGCACGTAGCCGGTGAGCATGAAGCGCCCCTTGCCGCGCACGAATTCCTCGATGTGCATGGTCGGCGTGCCGTCCGGCGCCGCGGCGTTGCACGGCCATTGCAGGCTGCCGTGGCGGTCCAGTTCGGTGTAGCTGACGTTGGTGAACGTCGGCGTGAGGCTGGCGATTTCATCCATGATTTCCGACGGGTGCTTGTAGTTCATTGGGTAGCCCAGGGCGTTGGCCAGAGCCACGGTGCCTTCCCAGTCGGCCTTGCCGCCTAGAGGCTCCATGACTTTGCGCACCCGGGAGATGCGTCGTTCGGCGTTGGTGAAGGTGCCGTCTTTTTCCAGGAACGAGCAGCCCGGCAGGAACACGTGGGCGAACTTGGCGGTTTCGTTGAGGAAAATGTCCTGCACCACGATGCATTCCATGGCGGACAGGGCTGCGGTGACGTGTTGGGTATTCGGGTCGCTCTGGGCGATGTCCTCGCCCTGGCAATACAGGCCCTTGAAGCTGCCGCTGAGGGCGGCTTCGAACATGTTGGGAATGCGCAGGCCCGGATCAGGTTGCAGGGTGACATTCCAGGCCTGTTCGAATTGCGTCCGTACCACCTCGTTGGAGATGTGGCGGTAGCCGGGCAGCTCATGGGGGAACGAACCCATGTCGCAGGAGCCCTGAACGTTGTTCTGCCCACGCAGCGGGTTCACGCCCACGCCTTCGCGGCCGATGTTGCCAGTGGCCATGGCCAGGTTGGCGATGCCCATGACCGCGGTGCTGCCCTGGCTGTGTTCGGTGACGCCCAGGCCGTAGTAGATCGCCGCGTTGCCGCCGGTCGCATACAAACGGGCGGCGGCGCGGATGTCGGCGGGGTCTACGCCGCAGATGGGACCGAGGGCTTCCGGCGAGTTGTCCGCGCGGCTGACGAATTCGCGCCAGTGGGCGAATTCGTTGTCCTCGCAACGGGCGTCGATAAAGGCCTGGTTGAGCAGGCCTTCGGTGACGATGACGTGGGCCAGGGCGTTGAGCATGGCGACGTTGGTGCCCGGGCGCAGGGCCAGGTGCAATTCGGCGCGGGCATGCACCGAGTCCACCAGATCAATGCGTCGTGGGTCGATGACGATCAGCCGCGCGCCTTCACGCAGGCGGCGTTTGAGCTGGGAGGCGAACACCGGGTGGGCGTCACTGGGGTTGGCGCCCATCACCAGGATCACGTCGGCCTGCATCACCGAGTCGAAACTCTGGGTACCGGCGGACTCGCCAAGGGTTTGTTTCAGGCCATAGCCGGTCGGCGAGTGACAGACCCGCGCACAGGTGTCGACGTTGTTGTTGCCGAACGCGGCGCGCACCAGTTTTTGCACCAGATAGGTTTCTTCGTTGGTGCAACGACTGGAAGTGATGCCACCAATGGAGTCGCGGCCGTATTTTTGCTGTAGCCGACGGAATTCGCTGGCGGCGTAGGTCACCGCTTCATCCCAGCTCACTTCCTGCCAAGGGTCGTTGATGTTTTTGCGGATCATCGGTTTGGTGATGCGATCCGGGTGCGTGGCGTAGCCCCAGGCAAAGCGTCCTTTGACGCAGGAGTGGCCGTGGTTGGCCTGGCCATTCTTGTCCGGAACCATGCGCACCAGCTTGTCGCCTTTCATCTCGGCGCGGAACGAGCAGCCCACGCCGCAATAGGCACAGGTGGTGATCACGCTGCGTTCGGGCTGGCCCAGTTCGACCACGCTTTTTTCCATCAGCGTTGCGGTGGGACAGGCTTGCACACAGGCGCCGCAGGACACGCATTCCGAGTCGAGGAAGTTCTCGCCACCGGCGGCCGCGACCCGGGATTCGAAGCCACGCCCGGTAATGGTCAGGGCAAACGTGCCCTGGGTTTCTTCGCACGCGCGCACGCAGCGGTTGCAGACGATGCACTTGCTCGGGTCGAAGTCGAAATACGGGTTGGACGTGTCCTTCACGTCGGCCAGATGGTTGTCGCCTTCATAGCCGTAACGCACCTCCCGCAGGCCGACCTGGCCGGCGACGGTTTGCAGCTCGCAATTGCCGTTCGCGGAGCAGGTCAGGCAATCCAGCGGGTGATCGGAGATGTACAGTTCCATGACATTGCGGCGCAGGGTCGCGAGTTTCGGCGTCTGGGTGTGTACGCTCATGCCTTCTGTGACCGGCGTGGTGCAGGACGCCGGATAACCGCGCATGCCATCGATCTCCACCAGGCACATGCGGCAGGAGCCGAAGGCTTCCAGGCTGTCGGTGGCGCACAGTTTCGGAATGGTAGTGCCCATCAGCGCTGCGGCGCGCATCACCGAGGTGCCTTCGGGCACGCTGATGCTGCGCCCGTCGATGTTCAGGGTCACCTGCACGTCGCTGTCGCGGGCCGGGGTGCCCAGGTCGATATCGGTTTTCGGGTCGAAGAGAGTGATCATTGGTCGGCCTCCGAAGATTGCAGACCGAAGTCGGCGGGGAAGTACTTGAGGGCGCTGGCCACCGGAAATGGGGCCATGCCGCCCAACGCACACAGCGAACCGTATTGCATCGTGTCGCATAGGTCCTTGAGGATGATCACTTGCTCTTCGCGACCGTTCTGGTCTGGCGCGGCGAGCAGGCGGTCGATCACCTCCACGCCCCGGGTCGAGCCGATGCGGCACGGCGTGCATTTGCCGCAGGATTCCTCGGCGCAAAACTGCATGGCGAAACGCGCCATTTGAGCCATGTCCACCGTGTCATCCGCCACCACCACACCACCGTGGCCGAGCATCGCGCCGATGGCGGCGAACGCTTCGTAATCCAGCGGCGTGTCGAATTGCGACGGCGGCACCCACGTGCCAAGCGGGCCGCCTACCTGTGCGGCCTTCAGCGGCCGGCCACTGGCGGTTCCGCCGCCGTAGTCTTCCACCAGTTCCCGCAGAGTCAGGCCAAAGGCCCGTTCCACCAGGCCGCCGTGACGAATATTGCCCGCCAATTGGAAGGGCATGGTGCCCAGGGAACGGCCCATGCCGTAATCGCGATAGAACTGCGCGCCCTTGGCCAGAATCAGCGGCACCGAAGCGAGTGTCAGCACGTTGTGCACCAGAGTCGGTAAACCGAACAGGCCCTTCAACGCGGGGATCGGTGGCTTGGCGCGGACAATCCCGCGCTTGCCTTCCAACGAGTCCAGCAGCGCAGTTTCCTCACCGCAGATGTAAGCGCCGGCCCCGACGCGCACTTCCATATCGAAAGCCAGGCCGCTGCCGCCGACATTGGCGCCGAGGTAACCGTTCGACCGGGCAATCTCCAGCGCGTTGCGCAGGGTGGTTACGGCATCCGGATATTCCGAGCGCACATAGATGTAGCCGTAGGTGGCGCCGACGGTGATGCCGGCAATGGCCATGCCTTCGATCAGCAGGAAGGGGTCACCTTCCATCAACATGCGATCGGCGAAGGTGCCGGAGTCGCCTTCGTCGGCGTTGCACACGATGTACTTCTGCGCCGCTTGGGTGGCGCGCACCGTGCGCCATTTGATCCCTGCGGGGAAAGCCGCGCCGCCACGGCCGCGCAGGCCTGAATCGAACACAGCAGTCGCGGTTTGCTCGCCGCCCAGGGCGACGGCTTGGGTCAAGCCCTCGAAGCCGCCGTGCGCCCGGTAATCATCCAGGGACAGCGGCCGGGTGATACCGGCGCGGGCGAACAGCAGGCGTTGTTGGGTCTTCAGATAAGGCAATTCTTCCACCAGGCCCAAGGCCAGTGGATGCGCGGAGGGCTCGCCCTGCAGCGCTTCGAGCACGGATGGCACATCGGAAGCGGTCAGGGGGCCAAAGCCGATACGGCCTTGTGGGGTGTCCATTTCCAGCAGCGGTTCCAGCCAATACAGACCGCGCGAGCTGGTGCGTTGCAGGTCCAGCGGCAGATTGTGTTCCTGGGTCTTCGCGGCAAGGGCGACCGCCACTTCGTCGGCACCCACGGCGCGGGCCAGAGAATCACTGGGCAGATAGAGGCGCGACATCATGCGTCCTCCCGGCAAGCATCAAGCAGGGCATCCAGACGCTTGGCACTGAGCCGCGCATGCACCTGACCATCCAGCTCCAGCGCGGGCGAACAGGCGCAGGCACCGAGGCAATACACCGGGCGCAGGCTGATATTGCCGTCGGCGCTACTGCCGTGATCGTCCAGTTGCAGACGTTCGCGTAACTGCGCCGCAAGCTGCTCGGCGCCGCGGCTCTTGCACGACTCGGCGCGGCACAGACGCAGGATATGCCGGGCCGGAGGCGCGGTACGGAAGTCATGGTAAAAGCTGATCACCCCGCGAACCTCGGCCTGACTCAGGTTCAGCGCGTGGGCAATCTCGGGGATGGCGGCATCGGGGATATAACCGATGCCCTCCTGAATCTCATGAAGAATCGGCAACAGTGCACCCGCAGAGCCCTTGTGGCGCTCCAGCACGCTGTTGACCATCGGCAATTGCAACATCTCATCAGGCATTCAGCATTCCTCACGGTCACGGACAAACCAGAGGGTTGTCGGTCGTCCGAAAGTGTCGGCTGCGGCACTCACACCACGTCACGGTATCGTGGCAATTTCAGGCCGTCGGCCAGGGCACCCTGAGCGGGCATCTTGTTGTGCCCGATGCGGTCTTCGCCGCACCTCTACTGGGCATAAAGGGCAGCTTGCCACGCTGCTATTGATTGAACTGCACCAAAGCGACGTGTTCGGTTCTGCCTACGACTATCCATTAAGTCTAGATGAGTGGGGTGCGGGCGTTCACTCACCGGCCTAATGCCCTGAGGGCCTGTCGATGCCTGATGTATAGCAAGCATCACAGGCAAGAAACAGCATCAGATCCATGGGCATTCCAGGGTGCAGATGCGTTGATCTATCCCGCTGTAAACCCAAGCCATTCCCCCCGAGCCGAATAACAAAAAGCCCCAAAAACCTCGGGCCAAATCCAAAAATCCCAATCACCCCACAAAACCCCTGTGGGAGCGAGCTTGCTCGCGATAGCGCCAGCCCAGCCACCATCAATGCTGAAGATGCCCCGCAATGACAACCCAGCCACCTAGTCGGGCCAAATAATGCCTGTAGCTCACTGCAATCCCTGTGGGAGCGAGCCTGCTCGCGATAGCGCCAGCCCAGCCAACAAAAATGCTGAATCAGCTGCCACTATCGCAAGCCACCCACACCCCACAGGCCTCAAACACTAAGCTTCAGCCTTCGCCCCCGCCCGCTTAGACGCCATCTCATTGTCCCGATCCCGATTCAGCACCTTCACCGCATCATCCACCACCGCCTTACTCATCGCCGTCAAATAATGCGCGGCCCAGGCGTGGCGGTCGGTGTCTGTGGCGTAGGCGGCATCTTCGTTCAGCTTCTTGGCTAGGAACAGGAAGTCAGAAGCCATCGATAACGCATCGCCGAGGGGGACGCCGCGAGTGACATGGAACAGGGCTTGATCCGCGCAGTAGATGGCGGGTGTTAGGCCGATGGTTTTGAGTTCGGGTTGATCGGTCATTGGCCACCTCCGATGAGGGAGAGGCGGTGGGAGAGGGTGGATGGTGGGGCGTTACGCGATTGGGAATTGCGTAGAGGGAAAAGCCAAATTTTGTACGGATTGATGCTGCGCATTATCAGACTCCTTGATATGTGAAGCTGCCGCATTCGTTTCCACACGAATGGGTGACAGCTGTGCGCAGGGTGGAAAACCGGGAATCAAGGAAACCGGCACGCCCGAAGACGTCCCACGCACAGCCGCCATAACTCACGCCACAGGCATAAAAAAAGCGCCGGCAGACGTGATGGGGGCGCTGTTGCGCCTTGAATTACACGGGTTTCCACACCCGGTCGCTGAATTGGCAGCGACGATGCAAGGGTATCGTGCAGAACGTATCCCTGCAACCTTCGAAACATTCGATCCAACCAAACCCTACTTACGGTGAGTGATGTGGTCTGTTCCTTTTTATAGCGAAGGATCGGCCATGCATTCTCGATTGGAAGTGACCAACTACTTTTTTAGCTCTGGTCAGAGATGAGAGGTGGATTTATTAAAAAGTTGATGCCTAATTTATGAAAAAATATTTTGTTTCGAATGTTTGCGTCTTTGAGTATTTTATCCCAGCCAAGAACCTCGATATAGAGATTCAAACTGTCATTCCATTTAAAGTAACCGAGGCGATCAGGCATGGGTTTAAAATCTTTTTCATCTTCAAGCCAGCTTTTGGTTTTTTGAGTTAATTCACAAATCACGTAACCATAAAAAGGCGTATTATCTCCGATCAATATCTCTCTACCCGTTGGTGTTTTGAATTCCCCATTCCGGATTTTTCTCACATATCTTATGATCTGCGTAACTGGGTCTTCGCTGGAGGATGGATTAGTGAAATCATCTCGTTGAGGTTTTTTAAATTCAAAAATAGTTACAGGGTTGCTTTCGATATTCTCGCCTCGAAATAACACTCGTTTATCATAGGCGATGAGGTCAGGGCGGTCGCTGTTGCCTTGGAGTGGTAGGTCTGATGAAAGATAGTGTGTGAAATTCAATCTTTCATCGATTAGCCATAGATTGTGGTCTTTGAGTGGCGTGGTAAGTGAATCCCCCTTTCTAGGGAAGATAATGTCGTGCACTATTCCTTCAGAAGAATATTTTCCATCAGTAGTGTTGATTTCCAAATTCTTTTCGAAAAGCTCAATGATGTTTTTTCTTAATGCTATGTAGTGTACTAAATCATTTTTGCTGGCCTCTGAGATTTTTTCAATTATCTCTGCCGTTTTTTCTTCAATATCAGACGGCTCGGTTGTCTCAAGGATCTGCCGCATTTGGCCTTTGATTTGTACTTCTTGTTCGTATTTTATTTGTTGTAGTCTGCTTTCTATTTGCTCGTCTTCAGCATTATAAGGGAGGTTTGTAAGATCTGCGTGTTTCAGAATCTGGGCATGCCATGGCGCATTATCTCTTACGTAATTTGAAACGCGTTCTAATTTTTTCTGTATGCGAGCCTCTACCTCGGCATCTACTGCTTTTTTTGCGAATTCTGATGCAATACTTTCAATCTGTGACTGGGAAACTCCTAGCATCATGTCGTTTTCTTTTTGGAACTCAAATCCTCCTCTTTCAAGGGATACATTGTCGTCTAGATATTTTCCAAATACATATATTTTTATTACAAAGTTTCTATCTTTTGCTTCGAGTTCATTAGAGGTTTTTTCGTAAAACTCATCAATGAATTCAGGGATGTATTTGTGGAGAGATACGCTGGTAACTTCCCTTCTGTGAGCAACAAGACTAACTTTGCTAGTTTGGGTTTTTGGCGAGTAAAGCTTAAAAACACGCGCTGTAAACAATTCGGGTTGCAGCGTGCTTTCGAGATAAAACTCACCGCCTGCAGATTCAATTTCTTCTATTAAGTGAGAGCCTTCATTTTCAATGAAACTGTTCAGCGTTATGGAGTTGGACTCATCTTCCTCCCTAAGAATTATCTGGGGGAGTAATTCTGGTTTTATATAGAAATATGGTAGTAGTTTTTCTACCAGCACCCTTGCGATCGTTTGAGTCTTTTTCTCTGGAAATTTAACATTCTTTAAGTTGGTTAGTGTGATTCGAGATCCAGAGGTGATAGTTTTGACGATTGATTGGGTTTCGTCAACGATAATGTCGTTGTTTTTTCCCATTTTGAACGTTCGAAGGAAATAATTATTACCGTTTAGAAATGTGCTTTCGATTAGTACTTCATCAAAATACTTTAAGTAAGTTAGGCGTCCAAACCCTTTTCCACCTTCCGAAATCTTGTGCGCTGAATACAACGTATCAAATGATTCTCTGTTGACATCATTAAAACCAATTCCGTTGTCGGTTATGATGAAGCCAGTTATTTCTGGTAGTGAAGAGTCTAACGATATCTGCTTTTCTCTTATGGCAATTACTTCGATTAAACCTTTTTTGGATTGGTTGGCTTCAATTGCCTGAATTGCATTGACTATAGATTCGATTATAGGGGTGTATATGCTTGTTCCAGATCGAATGTTTTCGATGGCTCTACGGATATTTACATTGCTCATAGTGAGTCCTCTTGCAAAAAAAAATGCCATCCTTGTTGAGGCTGGATCTATGATGGTGTAGTCATCGAAAATCCATTTTTCGCATTTGTCTGGTGATATGTCTCCGTCATCTTCTCTCCTAGAGGGCAGTTTAGCAAGGTCTGCCCAGCTTGGTTTTGCTGGGGGGGTGAACTGGTGATTGAAAGGATAGGTGTATATCCATCGAAAAAAAACGGTGAACTATTTTCCGGTCTGCTCAAGCGCTATTGAAGCGTCAAAGCCTTCTCTCCAAAATACAAAAAATTCACCGCTTTAAATTAGATGGCGATCCTGTCTGGTAGGGCCATAATTCGCTATGATGGTTCCAGCTATCTGGGCATGTCGGTTAAGGTAAGAAGAGTTGATGCCCTCTTTGTTTTAAAGCATCGGAAGGTTAGTCTATTGTGCTCGTAATTAACGAATAGAGGTTTTAACAGCTCTACCTCAGTTCAATCATCGCTCGGAAGTTACTCCTCCCACTCCAATGCCGTTTCGAACATACCTTGGTTGGATGGTGCTTGAAAATGAATATGTTCCATTTTTCGTCCTCTTTACCAAGCTCTTCAGCGCCCCCCTCCCCAAAAAAACGGATTCTCCACCTCATCCGATGGCTTCTGACTCCAATCCCACACAATCATTCATTCGCGCTCAACCGGATCGCCTCGACAACACCTTAGTGAACCAACCGCTTAAACACCTCCCGTTGGTAATTACCCATTATCAAGCCCTCACCTAGAATTGAGTTTACGAACTGCTTTTTTAAAAGGAAATTTTTCTAGCGTGACGTCGCGCCAGAATGATGGCACTCTGCCCGCTTCGCAACCATCATCAAGGAAGGACAGCATGACGGAACGTGCAGATCTGATTCAACAGGTGGCTGATGCCATCGCTGACTATCGAGAAGGTGAAATCAAAAAGCCAGACTATCAGCACGTTGACACTTGGATATCCCAATTCCCAACGGCGTCTCAGGCGCAAATCCTTCAAGAGTTTGTCCACGTCCTAGGCAAAGCCTATATGACTAAGATTGAGACTATAAAATTTCTCAATCTTGCGTCGGAACATGCCGTTGTTGTAGGTAAGTTTCCAAGGGCGATGTGGGATACCTCTACTTTGTTAGATATCCAAGAAGGAGGCAATAGTCAGCACGAACTTGTTGCTCTTATAAAAAATATAATTTTGAACAAGTTCGAAATTGATGTTCCAGTCAATAAAGGTGACGCAACCAGATTTTTTTATATTGATGATTTTATCTTTTCAGGCAATCGTGTGATCCAGGACGTAACAAAATGGGTGGCTTCTGCGCCTGATAATTGCGCGCTAACTATTTTGGTCATGGGGTGGCATGCGTATGGGAAATATTATGCAGAAAAGAGGATTTCCGAGATCGTAAAAGACTCAAAGAAAAATATAAAAATTAATTGGGTGCGCCGTTTCATCATAGAGGACAGGAAGAGCGAAATAGATAACTGTGACGTTTTACGCCCCGCGATGGCCTCAAGCGAAAAACTGGTGCTGGACTACATAGAGGCGATGACCTACAAGCCAGTATATCGTAGCCCTGGAAAATGCGGCCCGTTTGGTATATTTTCCTCTGAGGCGGGGAGGAATGTACTGGAACAAGAATTTCTTAATACAGGAATTCTAATTAAGCAGAAGTGCCCTAATCTCAAAAAACAACATCGACCGCTTGGTTACAGTGGTTTAGAGACTTTGGGGTTCGGCTCAATGATAATTACCTACCGAAATTGCCCGAACAATGCTCCTCTAGCGCTCTGGGCAGGCGAGCCATGGTATCCTCTGCTCCCGAGGTCAACAAATGCAGATGCGAAGATGAAACGAGCCTCTGAGGACTGGTGAGGAATAGAGATGGGGAAAGTGGCTATAAGGACCTACACTCGCGAAGGCTGTGTAGTTTTTTTAAAAACAAAAGATGCCTTCGGGGGACTTTCAAATATGGCTGGTGGCTTCCCGTTAGAAGTCAATGGCTCTAGGATACTTACCACTGAGGCTCTCTATCAAGCATGCCGCTTTCCCCACTTAGGCGAAGTCCAACGGCTCATCATAAGTCAGTCCAGTCCAATGACTGCAAAAATGCGTAGTAAACCATTTAGGTCACAAACTCGGGACGATTGGCTAAGAGTTAGGGTTCGGATAATGCGGTGGTGTTTGGCATGCAAACTCATCCAGAATCGAGAAGTTTTCTCTAAACTTCTAATGGAAACAAAAAATCTACCCATAGTCGAGCAGTCAAGCAAAGATAAATTTTGGGGGGCTGTTCCCTCTGGTCCCAACGAATTGGTTGGTGCCAATGTTCTTGGTCGACTGCTTATGGAGTTGAGAGAGAAAGTCATAAACAGTCAAATAAGTCTCAGCGAACTAGAGCCGCCTGAAGTTCCAAATTTTCTCTTGTACGGTGCCCCTATAGAAATAGTCACAGACGCAATTCTCAGGGAGAATTCATTGTTTTAATTGATCGCTGCATGCGCATCCGGCTCAATTGCTAACCGTGTTCGATAAGGGGAAAAAGGATCGATTTGTTTTGGATAAGACGTAGTAATCAACGTCTGTATGGGTATCGAGCGATACCGCTTTTTAGATCGCCCGCCGTCAATCATTGAATGTCTTTCAGATAGTCCTTGAGCGCGATGAGCGGGCTATCAAGCTGACCCATCGTCTGCGCCGCGCTGACATCTGCCGCCAACCTACGCAGTTCGCGACCCAGAACTGTATCAATTCCGCCGATGGCCTCCATCGCCAACCCCAAACAATGCGCCACTCTAAACTGAATGCCCTCGATATCCTCCCGGCGCACCAGCAACCCAAATACCTCCCGCTCGTAATCGCTCATGATCGGGTCATCCCGCAGAATCGGACTTTCACCTTCCGTCTCATAAGCAAGCTTGAGGCAGAACAGGGCGACGGTTTCCAGCAGCAGTTCCATGGGATGAATCCTTGAGAATTGTCGTACCCGCCGAAACAAGCGAGAAGATCAAAAGCATCGCCAGCAAGCCGGCTCCTACAGGTCGGCGGCGTGCCAGTCACTTTTCTACAGACGAAAAAAAAGGCCTTGCAAAGCAAGACCTTTCTTAATTTTGGTGCCCCGAGGGAGACTCGAACTCCCACTTCTTGCGAAAACGGATTTTGAATCCGCCGCGTCTACCAATTCCGCCATCAGGGCTCAATGGCGGCGAAGTATAGAGATGAGATTACCGTCGGTCAATCAGGTACATAGAGAATTTTCACTATTTCGGCTAGACTTCCGGCCCCTGCTAGACGAACCCCATCATGCGCGTTGCTGACTTTACTTTCGAACTCCCTGATTCGCTGATCGCTCGCCACCCTTTGGCCGAGCGTCGCAACAGTCGCCTGTTGACCCTGGATGGGGTCAGCGGCGCCCTGGCACACCGTCAATTCACTGATTTGCTCGAGCATTTGCGCCCGGGCGATTTGATGGTGTTTAACAATACCCGGGTGATTCCGGCGCGGCTGTTTGGCCAGAAGGCTTCCGGCGGCAAGCTGGAAATCCTGGTGGAGCGGGTGCTCGACAGCCATCGCGTGCTGGCCCATGTGCGGTCGAGCAAGTCGCCGAAGCCGGGATCGAAGATCCTGATCGACGGCGGTGGCGAAGCCGAGATGCTGGCGCGTCACGATGCGCTGTTTGAGCTGGGCTTTGCCGAAGAGGTGTTGCCGCTGCTCGATCGCGTCGGGCACATGCCGTTGCCTCCTTATATAGACCGCCCTGATGAAGGTTCGGACCGCGAGCGTTATCAGACGGTCTACGCCGAGCGTTTGGGCGCGGTGGCGGCGCCGACGGCGGGGCTGCATTTCGATCAGCCGCTGATGGAGGCGATTGCCGCCAAGGGCGTCGAGACGGCGTTCGTGACCTTGCACGTCGGTGCTGGCACGTTCCAGCCGGTGCGCGTCGAGAAGATCGAAGATCACCACATGCACAGCGAATGGCTGGAAGTCGGTCAGGACGTGGTCGATGCCGTCGCGGCTTGCCGTGCTCGCGGTGGTCGTGTGGTGGCTGTGGGGACCACCAGCGTGCGGTCCCTGGAAAGTGCCGCGCGCGATGGCGTGCTCAAGCCGTTCAGTGGCGACACCGACATCTTTATCTACCCGGGCCGGCCGTTTCATGTGGTCGATGCCCTGGTCACCAACTTCCATTTGCCCGAATCCACGCTGTTGATGCTGGTTTCGGCGTTCGCCGGTTATCCCGAAGCCATGGCTGCCTATAAAGCAGCGGTGGAGCATGGTTACCGCTTTTTCAGCTACGGTGATGCGATGTTTATCACCCGTAATCCGGCGCCACGCGGCCCTGAGGAAACAGTATGAGTCGTATGTCGTTTGAACTGCTGGCCACTGACGGCAAGGCTCGTCGCGGTCGTTTGACCTTCCCGCGCGGTACCGTCGAGACCCCGGCGTTCATGCCGGTGGGCACGTATGGCACGGTCAAGGGCATGTTGCCGCGGGATATCACCGCCACGGGCGCGGAAATCATTCTGGGTAACACCTTCCACTTGTGGCTGCGTCCTGGCACCGAAGTGATCAAGAAGCACGGCGACCTGCACGATTTCATGCAGTGGAAAGGCCCGATTCTGACCGACTCCGGCGGTTTCCAGGTGTTCAGCCTGGGCGCGATGCGCAAGATCAAGGAGGAGGGCGTGACCTTCGCTTCTCCTGTCGACGGCGCCAAAGTGTTCATGGGCCCGGAAGAGTCGATGCAGGTCCAACGTGATCTGGGCTCGGACATCGTGATGATCTTTGACGAATGCACGCCTTACCCGGCCGACGAAGACGTCGCGCGGGTATCGATGGAGCTGTCGTTGCGTTGGGCCAAGCGTTCGAAAGAAGCCCATGGCGACAACACGGCGGCGCTGTTCGGCATTGTTCAGGGCGGCATGCACCAGGATCTGCGCATGCGTTCCCTGGAAGGCCTCGACAATATCGGCTTCGATGGTCTGGCCATTGGCGGTCTGTCGGTGGGCGAGCCGAAACACGAGATGATCAAGGTGCTCGACTACCTGCCGGGTCAGATGCCGGCTGACAAACCTCGTTACCTTATGGGCGTTGGCAAACCGGAAGATCTGGTTGAGGGTGTGCGCCGCGGTGTGGACATGTTCGATTGCGTGATGCCAACCCGTAATGCCCGCAATGGGCATCTGTTCATTGATACAGGCGTGCTGAAGATCCGTAATGCGTTCCATCGCCATGATGATTCGCCGCTGGATCCGACCTGCGATTGCTACACCTGCCAGAACTTCTCCCGTGCTTATCTGCACCATCTGGACAAGTGCGGCGAAATGCTGGGTAGCATGTTGAATACCATCCACAATTTGCGCCATTACCAGGTGCTTATGGCTGGTTTGCGCGAGGCTATTCAACAGGGTACATTGGCCGCCTTTGTCGATGCCTTCTACGCCAAACGCGGGTTACCTGTTCCGCCTTTGGACTGAGTTTTCTGACCCCAAGATTCAACATTTGCAACTGGAGTGCTAAATGAGCTTTTTTATCTCTAATGCCATGGCTGACGCTGCTGCACCGGCTGCTGCCGGCCCAATGGGTGGCGGTTTTGAGTGGATTTTCCTGGTCGGTTTCCTGGTCATCTTCTACCTGATGATCTGGCGTCCACAGGCCAAGCGCGCCAAAGAACAGAAGAACCTGTTGGGCAGCCTGCAGAAAGGCGACGAAGTTGTGACCACCGGTGGTATCGCCGGCAAGATCACTAAAGTGGCTGACGATTTCGTTGTTCTGGAAGTTTCTGACACCATCGAAATGAAGTTCCAGAAAGGCGCCATCGCCGCCACGCTGCCAAAAGGCACGCTGAAAGCGATCTAAGTTTCAACTTTTACTCAATCGACGGGGCGCGCAAGGCGCCCCGCGTCATAAGCGGGCGGCGTGATGCTGAACAAATACCCTCTGTGGAAATACATTCTGATCCTGGCGGTGCTGGCGGTCGGTCTGATTTATTCCGCTCCCAATCTATATCCTGATGACCCGGCCATTCAGGTCAGCGGTGCAAGCACTGCGCTGTTGGTCAATCAGGCTGATCTGGATCGTGTGAGCACAGCGCTCAAGGAATCCGGGATCAACGTCAAGGCTGCTACCCTGGCAGCAAACGGCAAGGGCGGCCTGATTCGTCTGACCAAGGCTGAAGATCAGCTACCTGCCAAGGACGTCGTACGCAAGGCATTGGGTGATGACTACGTCGTTGCACTGAACCTGGCACAAACCACCCCGCAATGGCTGCGTAGCCTGGCCGCGCACCCGATGAAGCTGGGTCTGGACTTGTCCGGTGGTGTGCACTTCCTGCTGGAAGTGGACATGGATAAAGCCCTCGACGCCCGCTTGAAAGTCTACGAAGGCGACGTCAAGAGCCTGTTGCGTAAAGAGAAACTGCGCTATCGCAGCCTGCCGCAACTCAACGGTGCCATTCAGCTGGGCTTCACTGATGAAGCAACCCGCGAACAAGCCCGTGCGCTGGTCCGCAAGAGCTTCAACGATTTCGACATTGTTCCGGCCGACCTCAATGGCCAACCGGTACTGCGTCTGGCGATGACCCCGGCCAAGCTGGCGGAAATCCGCGAATACTCCATCAAGCAGAACTTGACCACGGTACGTAACCGCGTCAACGAGCTGGGTGTTGCCGAACCAATCGTTCAGCGTCAGGGCGCCAACCGCATCGTGGTTGAGCTGCCGGGCGTGCAGGACACCGCCGAAGCCAAGCGTATCCTCGGCAAGACGGCCAACCTTGAGTTTCGTCTGGCTGCTGAGCCGGGTGCTTCGAAAGCCTCTTCCGAGACCTTCGAGTTCCGTGAAGGCAAGCGTCCGCCTGCTCAGATTGAGCGTGGCCTGATCATCACTGGCGACCAGGTGACTGACGCCAAGGCTGGCTTCGGCGAGCACGGCACGCCAGAAGTGAACATCCGTCTGGATGGCCATGGTGGTGAGCTGATGAGTCGTGCGACTCGCAGCAACGTCGGTCGCAGCATGGCAGTGATCTTTATCGAGCAACGTCCGGTGACCACTTACGTCAAGCAAGTGGTCAATGGCGTCGAGAAAGACGTGCCGGTCCAGACGTTCAAGGAAGAGAAAAAGATCATCAGCCTGGCGACCATTCAGTCGCCGCTGGGTGCTCAGTTCCGCATCACTGGCCTGAACGGCCAGGGCGAGTCGTCCGAACTGGCGCTGCTGCTGCGTGCCGGTGGTCTGGCTGCACCGATGTACTTCGCGGAGGAGCGCACCATTGGCCCAAGCCTGGGTGCCGACAACATCATCAAAGGTATCGATGCATCGCTGTGGGGCATGCTGTTTGTCTCGCTGTTTATCATGGCCATCTACCGCTTCTTCGGCATCATCGCCACCGTCGCTCTGGCGGTGAACATGGTGCTGCTGCTGGCACTGATGTCGCTGCTGGGTGCAACGCTGACCCTGCCGGGTATCGCCGGTATCGTGTTGACCATGGGTATGGCCGTCGACGCCAACGTTCTGATCTTCTCGCGGATACGTGAAGAGATCGCGGCGGGCATGACCGTACAACGGGCAATCAACGAAGGCTTCGGCCGGGCATTCACCGCGATTCTCGACGCCAACCTGACAACCTTGTTGGTCGGCGGGATTCTCTTTGCGATGGGCACCGGCCCGGTCAAAGGTTTCGCAGTGACCATGTCCCTCGGGATCTTTACCTCGATGTTCACGGCCATCATGGTGACCCGCGCGATGGTCAACCTGATCTTCGGCGGTCGTGACTTCAAGAAGTTGTGGATTTAAGGGGCTGCCATGTTACGTACAATCAACTTCATGGGCGTTCGCAACGTTGCGTTCGGCGTCACATTGTTCCTTACCGCACTGGCGTTGTTCAGTGTTGCCACCAAGGGCATGAACTGGGGGCTGGACTTCACCGGTGGTACGCTCATCGAGCTGACCTACGAGCGTCCGGCCGACGTCACCAAGGTGCGTGAGCAGCTGGTCACTTCGGGTTATCACGAGGCCATCGTGCAGAGCTTCGGTGCAACCACCGATTTGCTGGTGCGTATGCCGGGTGAAGACCCGCAGCTAGGTCATCAAGTTGCAGAAGCGCTGCTGAAGGTCGGCGGCGACAACCCGGCGACGGTCAAGCGCGTCGAATTCGTCGGCCCTCAGGTCGGTGAAGAGCTGCGCGACCAAGGCGGCCTCGGCATGCTGATGGCGCTGGGTGGCATCCTGATCTACCTGGCTTTCCGCTTTCAGTGGAAGTTTGCGGTCGGTGCGATCGTTTCGCTGATCCACGACGTGATCGTGACCATCGGTATCCTGTCGTTCTTCCAGATCACCTTCGATCTGACGGTGTTGGCGGCGGTACTGGCGATCATTGGTTACTCGCTCAACGACACCATCGTGGTATTCGATCGGGTTCGTGAGAACTTCCGCGTACTGCGCAAGGCGACCCTGATCGAGAACATCAACATCTCGACCACGCAAACCCTGCTGCGGACCATGGCGACCTCGATCTCCACCTTGCTGGCGATCTCAGCCCTGTTGTTCTTTGGTGGCGACAACCTGTTCGGCTTCTCCATTGCCCTGTTTATTGGTGTGTTGGCGGGTACCTACTCGTCGATCTACATCGCCAACGTCGTGCTGATCTGGCTGAACCTGAGCACCGAGGATCTGATTCCTGCAGTGGCTACCGATAAGGAAGTCGACGACCGCCCATAACGGCTATCGTTTTCCAGCTGTCGGCCGAAAAGGCGCGAGTATTGAACTCGCGCCTTTTTTTATGCTCCAAGGCTGGGAGAAGCGCGGGCTTGTCCCGTATGTGATGGTCAGGAGGTTCATGTGAACAAGTCGTTGCTGGTTGGTGCGGTATTGGGTGCTGTCGGCGTAACTGCTGGGGGTGCTGTTGCCACCTACAAGCTGGTTAAAAGCGGCCCTGAATATGCGCAAGTTCTAGCCGTTGAACCGGTCAAGACACAAATCAAGACGCCACGTGAAGTGTGCAAGGATGTAGCGGTTACCCGGCAGGCGCCGGTGAAAGATCAACACCAGATCGCCGGTACGGTGGTCGGTGCGCTGGCTGGTGGTCTGTTGGGTAATCAGATCGGCGGCGGTACTGGCAAGAAGATCGCCACAGTGGCCGGTGCGGTCGGCGGCGGTTATGCGGGTAACAAGGTGCAAGAAGGCATGCAGGAGCGTGACACCTACACCACGACCCAAACTCGCTGCAATACGGTGAATGACATCAGCGACAAGGTCGTAGGGTATGACGTCCGTTATTCGCTGGATGGCAAGGAAGGCAAAGTCCGGATGGATCGCGATCCGGGCAACCAGATTCCGGTCGACAAGGAAGGCAAGCTGATCCTGGGGCGGAATGAGCCGGCTCAGTAAATAGATGAAATTCAGATTCAAAAAAAAAAGCACCCCGAAGGGTGCTTTTTTTGTGGCTGCTCGCTTAGCGTTTCAGCGAAGCCGGCAGGTGCGGCTGGATGGCCGTCAGTACTGCTTTGAAGCATTTGGTGTTACCGGCAACGACGTGGCCTTTCTCAAGGAAGTCGTGACCGCCGGTGAAGTCGCTCACCAGGCCGCCTGCTTCCTGAATCAGCAGTGCGCCTGCAGCCATGTCCCATTCGGACAGGCCCGACTCCCAGAATGCGTCGAAACGGCCGGCCGCTACGTAAGCCAGGTCCAGGCTCGCCGAGCCAGCGCGGCGGATGCCGGCAGTTTGGCCAACCAGGGCGCGGAACATGCCCAGGTAGTTGTCGAGGTTGTCCATCTGGTCATCGCGGAACGGGAAGCCGGTACCCAGCAGGGCGCCGTCCAGGCTGGTACGGCCGCTGACGCGCAGACGACGACCGTTCAGTTGAGCGCCGCGACCACGGCTGGCGGTGAATTCTTCCTGGCGAACCGGGTCCAGAACAACTGCGTGTTCCAGGCGGCCGCGGTATTTGCAGGCGATGCTGACGGCGAAGTGAGGAATGCCGCGCAGGAAGTTGGTGGTGCCGTCCAGTGGATCGATGATCCACAGGTATTCTTCGCCTTCGCCGCTACCTGGGTGCATGCCGGTTTCTTCGCCGAGAATGCCGTGGGTAGGGTAGGCCTTTCGCAGCGCGTCGATGATTTTCTGTTCGGCGGCGCGATCCACCTCGGATACGTAATCCTTGGCGTCTTTTTCGTCGACCTTGATGGTATCCAGGCGCTCGATGGAGCGGAAGATCAATTCACTGGCGCTGCGGGCGGCGCGCAGCGCGATATTCAGCATGGGCTGCATGGATGTGTCACCTAAGGTTGTTAAAGAAAGCCGGGCATTCTATCAGAAAGTTTCTACAGGTGAAGGTCAGTGTTCGCTTTCATAGCTTAACGGTAGGTTGAGCTGTAAGATTCTGCTCCCCATTAATGTGTTCGAGAGCGCCTACCTTGCTGCATAACATTCGTGTCGTCCTGGTCAATACCAGCCATCCCGGTAACATCGGCGGGGCTGCGCGTGCCATGAAGAACATGGGCCTGTCGCGGCTGGTGCTGGTTGAACCGCGGTTGTTCCCGCACCACGAGGCTGATGCTCGTGCCTCCGGCGCCGGGGACATCCTTGAAAACGCGCAAGTCGTCGCCACCTTGGAAGATGCCTTGGTCGGCTGCAATCTGGTGCTCGGCACCAGCGCTCGCGACCGGCGCATTCCCTGGCCGTTGCTCGATCCCCGCGAGTGCGGCGTGAAAGTGGTCGAGGAAGCCGGGCAGGGCGCCGAGATTGCCTTGGTGTTTGGTCGTGAAGATTCCGGCCTGACCAATGAAGAACTGCAGCGATGTCATTATCACGTGCACATCCCCTCAGACCCTGAGTTCAGCTCGCTGAACCTTGGGGCGGCGGTGCAGGTGTTGAGTTATGAAGTGCGCATGTCCTGGCTCGCGGCCCAAGGTCAGCCGAGCAAGATCGAGAAGGATGAAGTGGCGTCCACCAAAAGTGGTGAGCTGGCGACCATGGATGAGCTGGAGCGATTCTACGAGCATCTGGAGCAAACCCTGGTGGCCATTGAATTCCTCGATCCAGAAAAGCCACGGCACTTGATGGCGCGCCTGCGCCGGTTGTACGGACGCAGCTCGGTCAGCCGGGCGGAAATGAATATATTGCGTGGCATCCTCACGGAAACCCAGAAAGCGGCCCGTGGCGAGCTTCTTAAGCGGAAGGATTAAAAATGTTCGAGCGTTTGCGTGAAGATATCCAGAGTGTTTTCCATCGTGATCCGGCAGCGCGCAACGCCTTTGAAGTTCTGACGTGCTACCCGGGTATGCATGCCATCTGGATCCACCGTCTGTCGTCGGCCCTGTGGGGTATGGGCTGGAAGTGGCTGGCGCGACTGGTGTCGAACTTCGGTCGGTGGTTGACCGGGATCGAGATTCATCCGGGTGCCAAGGTAGGTCGTCGCTTCTTTATCGACCATGGCATGGGCATCGTCATCGGTGAAACCGCTGAGATCGGCAATGACGTCACCCTTTATCAGGGCGTGACCCTGGGTGGCACCAGCTGGAACAAGGGCAAGCGTCACCCGACGCTTGAAGATGGCGTGGTGGTCGGGGCGGGGGCCAAGGTGCTTGGCCCGTTCACGGTCGGCGCCGGCGCCAAGGTCGGTTCCAATGCCGTGGTCACCAAGGCGGTTCCGCCGGGTGCGACGGTGGTCGGCATTCCGGGGCGGATCATCGTCAAGTCTGACGATGAGCAAGATGCCAAGCGCAAGGCCATGGCCGAGAAGATCGGCTTTGATGCCTATGGGGTCGGCGAAGACATGCCTGATCCGGTGGCTCGCGCCATTGGTCAACTGCTCGATCACCTGCAGGCGGTCGATGGTCGTCTGGAAGGGATGTGCGGTGCGCTCAAGGATCTGGGCAGTAACTATTGCGCCAAGGATCTGCCTGAGTTGCGCGAAGAGGATTTCGCCTGCGTGAAGGATAAAGATGAAAGCAAGGCCAGCTAATTCCGGGCTGGCCCCTTCGCAAGCAATTGCTGGCTGTTCGCGGCCAGCCTTTGCTATGATGCGCCCGCTCTTTTGCGGGTAATCCTGACTAAAGTACTAGGTCTTATAGTTGACTTAAATACTCGGGAATTGCATACTCGCCCCATTCCGAACTCCGTGGTAATTGTCCATGCGACTGACTACAAAAGGCCGATACGCCGTGACTGCCATGCTTGACCTGGCGTTGCACGCGCAGCACGGGCCGGTGTCCCTGGCCGATATCTCCGAGCGCCAAGGCATCTCCCTGTCCTACCTCGAACAGCTCTTCGCCAAATTGCGCCGCAGCAATCTGGTGTCCAGTGTTCGTGGCCCAGGCGGTGGCTACCAGCTGTCCCGCGACATGCAGGGCATCCAGGTCGCTCAGGTGATCGATGCGGTTAACGAATCGGTCGATGCCACCAAATGCCAGGGCCAGGGCGATTGCCATCAAGGCGACACCTGTCTGACCCACCACTTGTGGTGCGATCTGAGCCTGCAGATTCACGAATTTCTCAGCGGTATCAGCTTGGCTGACCTTGTCACTCGCCGTGAGGTACAAGAAGTAGCCCAGCGTCAGGACCAGCGTCGTTGCAACAGCAAGACGCCGCGCCTGGACAAGATTGAAGCGTCCGCCGTCGAATGACAGCCAAAGAGCTAGCGGCACGCCAGCCAGCCTGATTTAGGAGATAGTCCATGAAATTGCCGATTTACCTTGATTACTCTGCGACCACCCCGGTTGATCCGCGTGTAGCGCAAAAAATGAGTGAATGCCTGCTGGTCGACGGAAACTTCGGTAACCCGGCGTCCCGTTCTCACGTGTTCGGCTGGAAAGCTGAAGAGTCCGTCGAAAACGCTCGTCGTCAGGTCGCTGACCTGGTCAACGCCGACCCGCGTGAAATCGTCTGGACCTCCGGTGCCACCGAGTCCGACAACCTGGCAATCAAGGGTGCGGCGCATTTCTATGCCACCAAAGGCAAACACCTGATCACCACCAAGATTGAGCACAAGGCTGTCCTCGACACCATGCGCCAACTGGAGCGTGAAGGCTTCGAAGTCACTTACATCGAGCCTCGCACTGATGGTCTGGTCACCCCAGAGATGATCGAAGCTGCCCTGCGCGACGACACCATCCTGGTTTCGGTCATGCACGTGAACAACGAAATAGGCACCATCAACGACATCGCAGCCATCGGCGAACTGACCCGTTCCAAGGGCATCCTGTTCCACGTCGACGCTGCTCAGTCCACCGGCAAGGTCGATATCGACCTGTCGAAGCTGAAAGTCGACATGATGTCGTTCTCTGCCCACAAAACCTACGGCCCTAAAGGCATCGGCGCACTGTACGTGAGCCGCAAGCCGCGTGTTCGCATCGAAGCGACCATGCACGGCGGCGGTCACGAACGTGGCATGCGTTCAGGCACCCTGGCGACCCACCAGATCGTCGGCATGGGCGAAGCCTTCCGCGTAGCCAAGGAAGACATGGTTGCCGAGAACATCCGCATCAAAGCCTTGAGCGACCGCTTCTTCAAACAGGTCGAAGGCCTGGAAGAGCTGTACATCAACGGCAGCATGACCGCCCGTGTTCCGCACAACCTGAACCTGAGCTTCAACTACGTTGAAGGCGAGTCGCTGATCATGGCGCTCAAGGATCTGGCGGTTTCGTCCGGTTCGGCCTGCACCTCGGCTTCCCTTGAGCCTTCGTACGTACTGCGCGCCCTGGGCCGCAACGACGAACTGGCACACAGCTCGATTCGCTTCACCTTCGGCCGTTTCACCACCGAAGAAGAAATCGACTACGCCGCGCAGAAAGTCTGCGAGGCCGTTACCAAGCTGCGCACTCTGTCGCCGCTGTGGGATATGTACAAAGACGGTGTCGACATTTCGAAAATCGAGTGGGCGGCACACTGATTTCAAGTCGCCGCAAACCGGCCCTGTAAACGCAGGTTTTCAGGGCTCAAGAGCGACTCTCTGATGAGTGAGGATTAAGAATCATGGCTTACAGCGAAAAGGTCATCGACCACTACGAGAACCCGCGCAACGTCGGCAAGATGGACGCGGAAGACCCTGATGTCGGCACCGGCATGGTCGGCGCACCGGCGTGCGGCGACGTGATGCGTCTGCAGATCAAGGTCAACGAGCAAGGCATCATCGAAGACGCCAAGTTCAAGACCTACGGTTGCGGTTCGGCTATCGCCTCCAGCTCCCTGGCGACCGAGTGGATGAAAGGCAAGACTCTGGATGAAGCAGAGACCATCAAAAACACTCAGCTGGCTGAAGAACTGGCTCTGCCGCCAGTAAAAATTCACTGCTCCGTACTTGCTGAAGACGCTATCAAAGCGGCCGTTCGCGACTACAAGCAGAAGAAAGGCTTGATCTGACTTTCAAGTTTTGGCGACGAGTAAGGAGTCACCGATGGCTATCAGCATGACAGAAGCGGCTGCTCAACACGTGCGACGCTCCCTCAACGGGCGCGGCAAAGGTGAAGGGATTCGTCTGGGTGTTCGCACCACAGGCTGTTCCGGCCTTGCCTACGTGCTGGAGTTTGTCGACGAGGTGGTTGCAGAGGATCAGGTGTTCGAAAGTCACGGCGAGAAAGTGATCATCGACCCGAAAAGCCTGGCCTACCTGGACGGCACTGAACTCGATTTCGTCAAGGAAGGGTTGAACGAAGGCTTCAAGTTCAACAATCCCAACGTGCGCGGTGAATGTGGCTGCGGCGAAAGCTTCAACATCTGAGGCTGCGCGTGGGTACTCCTTGTCATTTCGCTTTATTTGAGCTGAAACCGAGCTTCCGTCTGGATCTCGATCAGTTGGCCACGCGCTACCGTGAGTTGGCGCGCGGTGTTCATCCGGACCGCTTTGCAGACGCTTCCGAGCGCGAGCAGCGGCTGGCGCTAGAGCAATCCGCGAGCCTCAACGAGGCCTACCAGACGCTCAAAAGTCCCCCAAAGCGCGCGCGTTACTTGCTCGCCATGGGCGGTCGCGAGCTGCCGCTGGAGGTCACGGTGCATGATCCGGAGTTTCTTCTGCAGCAGATGGAGCTGCGTGAAGAGCTCGAAGACCTGCAAGACAGCGCCGACCTGGCGGGTGTTGCAGTGTTCAAGCGTCGCCTGAAGACTGCGCAGGATGAACTGAACGAAAGCTTCGCAGCCTGTTGGGATGATGCAGCGCAACGTGAACAGGCCGAACGCCTGATGCGGCGCATGCAGTTCCTCGACAAGCTCACCTACGAAGTGCGCCAGTTAGAAGAGCGCCTCGACGATTAACCCAGTGCCGCTCCGGTCGCACGCCTGATATACAGATAAGTCCTGATAACGATGGCCCTACTGCAGATCGCCGAACCCGGCCAAAGTCCTCAACCGCACCAGCGTCGTCTGGCTGTGGGGATCGACTTGGGCACTACCAATTCGCTGGTCGCTGCATTGCGCAGTGGTCTTTCCGAACCTCTGGCTGACGCTGACGGGCAAGTCATCCTGCCGTCTGCCGTGCGCTACCACGCCGATCGTGTCGAGGTCGGCGAGTCGGCCAAACTGGCTGCCGCCACCGACCCTTTGAACACCGTGCTGTCGGTCAAGCGCTTGATGGGTCGTGGTCTGTCCGACGTCAAGCAATTGGGCGATCAACTGCCGTACCGCTTCGTCGGCGGCGAATCGCACATGCCGTTCATCGACACCGTTCAGGGTCCGAAAAGCCCGGTCGAAGTCTCTGCCGATATTCTCAAGGTGCTGCGTCAGCGCGCCGAAGCGACATTGGGCGGTGAGTTGGTGGGGGCGGTGATTACCGTTCCGGCCTATTTCGACGATGCTCAGCGTCAAGCCACCAAGGATGCGGCCAAACTGGCCGGTCTTAATGTGCTGCGTCTGCTCAATGAGCCGACCGCGGCAGCTGTGGCTTACGGTCTGGATCAACACGCTGAAGGCCTGGTCGCTATTTATGACCTGGGTGGTGGCACCTTCGATATTTCGATTCTGCGTCTGACCGGCGGTGTGTTTGAGGTTTTGGCTACCGGCGGCGACAGCGCGCTGGGCGGCGATGACTTCGACCATGCAATCGCTGGCTGGATCATCGAGAGCGCCGGTCTGTCCGCCGACCTCGATCCGGGTGCGCAACGCCATCTGCTGCAAACCGCTTGTGCGGCCAAAGAAGCCCTGACCAATACCTCGACCGTTGAAGTCGCTTATGGCGACTGGAAAGCCGCGCTGCCCCGTGAAGCCTTCAATGCGCTGATCGAGCCGATGGTTGCCCGCAGCCTGAAAGCCTGTCGCCGCGCTGTGCGTGATTCCGGCATCGAGCTGGACGAAGTGCACGCGGTGGTCATGGTGGGCGGTTCGACACGCGTGCCTCGCGTCCGCGAAGCCGTCGCTGAAGCCTTCGGTCGCGAACCGTTGACCGAAATCGATCCGGATCAAGTGGTGGCTATCGGTGCCGCGATCCAGGCCGATACCCTGGCTGGCAACAAGCGTGATGGCGATGAGTTGCTGTTGCTTGACGTGATTCCGTTGTCCCTGGGGCTGGAAACCATGGGCGGACTGATGGAGAAGGTGATTCCACGCAACACCACCATCCCTGTCGCCCGTGCTCAGGACTTCACGACTTATAAAGATGGCCAGTCGGCCATGGCGATCCACGTATTGCAGGGCGAGCGCGAGCTGATCAGCGACTGCCGCTCCTTGGCACGCTTCGAATTGCGCGGCATTCCGGCGATGGTGGCCGGTGCGGCGAAGATTCGCGTGACCTTCCAGGTCGATGCCGACGGTCTGCTCAGTGTTTCTGCCCGCGAGCTGGGCTCGGGCATTGAGGCCAGCATCCAGGTCAAGCCGTCCTACGGTCTGACGGATGGCGAAATCGCCAAGATGCTCAAGGACTCGTTCCAGCACGCCAACGACGACAAGGTCGCTCGAGTGTTGCGTGAGCAGCAGGTCGATGCCCAGCGCCTGATCGAAGCGGTGCAGGGCGCCCTCGATGTCGATGGCGAGCGATTGCTCGACGCCGAAGAGCGCATGGTCATCGAATTGCAGATGCAGGAACTGACCGAACTGATGAAAGGTACTGATGGTTATGCCATCGAGCAGCAGACCAAGCGTCTGTCGCAAGTGACCGACGCCTTTGCTGCCCGCCGCCTGGACTCGACGGTGAAAGCCGCGCTGGCGGGGCGCAACCTGAATGAGATTGAGGAATAACGATGCCGCAGGTCATTTTTCTGCCACACGAGAAGTTCTGCCCGGAAGGTATGGTTGTGGAGGCTGAGCCTGGCACATCCATTCTCGAACTGGCCCACGAACACCATATCGAGATGGAAAGCGCCTGTGGCGGCGTCTGCGCCTGCACCACCTGTCATTGCATCATTCGTGAAGGCTTTGACTCGCTGGAAGAGGCGGACGAACTGGAAGAAGACTTTCTGGATCGTGCCTGGGGTCTGGAGGCGCAATCGCGTCTAGGCTGTCAGGCGATCGTCGGGAATGAAGACCTGACTGTCGAAATTCCGAAATACTCGGTCAACCATGCGGCTGAAGCGCCGCACTGATTCAAGGAACTGAAATGAGTCTGAAATGGGTTGATGTGCTGGAAATCGCGATCCAGCTGGCTGAATCCAAGCCGGATGTGGATCCGCGTTATGTGAACTTCGTCGATCTGCACAAATGGGTGCTGGCATTGCCGGAGTTCAGTGATGATCCGACCCGCGGTGGCGAGAAGGTGCTTGAAGCCATTCAGGCCGCCTGGATCGAAGAAGCAGACTGAGTCTGCGCCGTATGCAGTTAGGCAATACCAAAGAACCCGCGTATAATTCGCGGGTTTAATTTTTCGCAAATTACCGTTTCTGGAGTTACACCATGGCTGTTCAACGTACTTTCTCCATCATCAAGCCTGACGCTGTTGCAAAAAACGTTATCGGCGAGATCACCACTCGTTTCGAAAAAGCTGGCCTGCGCGTTGTAGCTTCGAAACTGAAGCAACTGTCCAAAGCTGAAGCTGAAGGCTTCTACGCTGAGCACAGCGCTCGTGGTTTCTTCGGCGACCTGGTTGCTTTCATGATCTCCGGTCCGGTTGTCGTTCAGGTTCTGGAAGGCGAAAACGCTATCGCTCTGAACCGTGAGCTGATGGGCGCTACCAACCCTAAAGAAGCTGCTGCCGGTACCATCCGCGCTGACTTCGCTGATTCGATCGACGCCAACGCTGTACACGGTTCGGACTCCGAAGCCGCTGCTGCTCGCGAAATCTCGTACTTCTTCGCAGCTACTGAAGTAACCACTCGCTAAGCATTGGCTTAAGAGTGAAGGTGAATCCATGACTACATCGACTGTAAAAACCAACCTGCTGGGTCTGACTCAGCTGGAAATGGAAAAATTCTTCGACTCAATCGGGGAGAAGCGTTTCCGTGCCGGTCAGGTAATGAAATGGATTCACCACCTTGGCGTCGATGATTTCGACGCCATGACGAACGTCAGCAAGGCCTTGCGCGACAAGCTCAAGGTTATTGCCGAGGTTCGCGGTCCTGAAGTTGTCAGCGAGGACATCTCCACCGACGGCACCCGCAAGTGGGTGGTGCGCGTGGCGTCCGGTAGCTGCGTCGAGACCGTGTACATTCCCCAGGGCAAACGCGGCACTTTGTGCGTTTCGTCCCAGGCAGGCTGTGCCCTGGATTGCAGTTTCTGCTCCACCGGCAAGCAAGGATTCAACAGCAACCTCACTGCCGCCGAAGTCATCGGCCAGGTGTGGATTGCCAATAAATCGTTCGGCAGCATCCCGGCGACCGCCGACCGTGCCATCACCAACGTGGTGATGATGGGCATGGGTGAGCCGCTGCTGAACTTCGACAACGTCGTGGCCGCGATGCATCTGATGATGGATGACCTGGGCTACGGGATCTCCAAGCGCCGCGTAACCCTGTCTACATCGGGTGTGGTGCCGATGATCGATGAGCTGTCCAAGCACATCGACGTCTCCCTGGCGTTGTCCCTGCACGCACCGAACGACGCATTGCGTAACCAATTGGTGCCGATCAACAAGAAGTATCCGCTTAAGATGCTTCTCGAGTCGTGTCAGCGCTACATGTCGTCCCTGGGCGAGAAGCGCGTGCTGACCATTGAGTACACCTTGCTCAAGGACATCAACGACAAGGTCGAACACGCGGTCGAAATGATCGAGTTGCTCAAGAACATCCCGTGCAAGATCAACCTGATTCCGTTCAACCCGTTCCCGCATTCCGGTTACGAGCGCCCGAGTAACAACGCGATTCGGCGTTTCCAGGATCAGCTTCACCATGCCGGCTTCAATGTCACCGTACGCACCACCCGCGGTGAAGACATCGATGCCGCGTGTGGCCAATTGGTAGGACAGGTGCTGGATCGCACCCGTCGCAGCGAACGTTATATCGCAGTGCGCGAGTTAAGCGTCGAAAACGATATCGCACAGAACGCTGCGAACAATAATTAAGAGAGGATCTCTATGTCCCTGCGCTTCGCGCTGCTTTTGCTGTTGGCCAGCTTGTGTGCTGGTTGTGTCCTGTCGGGCGATTTCAACCCGATGAAGACCAGCAAGGGCCGCGATGAAGCGCGCGTTGCCTATGTACAGCTGGGCTTGGGGTACTTGCAGCAGGGCATGACCGAACGGGCGAAAGTACCGTTGAAGAAAGCGCTGGATCTGGATGACTCGGATCCGGATGCCAACGCTGCGCTGGGTCTGGTATTTCAGGCCGAGATGGAGCCGGAGCTGGCGGATCAGCATTTTCGCAAGGCGCTGTCTTCCCGCCCCAACGATGCGCGAATCCTGAACAACTACGGCAGTTTTCTTTTCGAAGAGAAACGGTACAAAGAAGCTTACGAGCGCTTCGAACAGGCCGCCGCCGATACCTTGTATCCTGAGCGTTCGCGGGTGTTCGAGAACCTCGGAATGACCGCTTCGAAGCTGGGGCAGCGTGATCTGGCCCAGCAGCAGCTGGAAAAAGCCCTGCGTTTGAATCGCCAACAGCCACGTGCATTGCTGGAAATGGCTGAGTTGTCCTTCGAAGACAGGCATTATGTGCCCGCGCGTGACTATTACGATCGTTTTAGCCTGCTCACCGAGCAAAATGCACGTAGTCTATTGCTCGGCGTTCGGCTGGCAAAAGTGTTTGAAGATCGCGACAAGGCCGCCAGTTTTGGCCTGCAACTAAAACGACTCTATCCCGGTACGCCGGAATATCAGCAATACCTGTCGGAGCAATGATGAAAGCGGCGCATCCCGAAGTTGTAGCAGCGAATCGCGTTAATCCCGGTGAAACTTTACGCCAGGCCCGCGAAAGCAATGGCTGGTCGCTGGCCGAAGTGGCCCTCAAGCTCAACCTCACCGTCAATTCCCTGAGCAATCTGGAAGCCGGCGCTTTCGACAAGCTGCCTGGGCATACCTTTGCTCGCGGTTATATTCGCGCCTACGCGAAATTGCTCGGCATGGATCAAACCGTACTGGTCCAACAGTTCGACCAATCCACCGGCACCGACTCCCAGGGCAGCAACGTTCATAGCTTGGGACGTATCGAAGAGCCTGTTCGGGTTTCCCACACCATTTTGCGAATTGTCAGCCTGCTGTTGCTGTTCGCAGTGATTGGTGGTGGTTTTGTCTGGTGGCAGGATCAAACCTCATTGCGCACCAAAGACCTGACTAGCCTGAGCCCGGAACACGTTGAAGTCGAAGGCGCTGACGGCACCACCCAGATCCATCCGCTGGACGAGCCGGAAGACCAGGCCGTCGCGGAAGGTCAGGCTGAAGGCTCGACGTCGCTGGCGTTGCCACAAGCCGAAAATTCCTCTGAAGCACCGGCCGCAGCTGAAGCGACCGCGCCTCCGACTGCACCTGCTGCGCCAGCGCCCGTTGCACCGACGCACAGCATCGCTCCGGTTGTCGCGACTCTGACCACGCCATCCCCGACTGCTCCTGTTGTATCAGCCCCGCCTGCGAGCGCCTCGGTTACTCCGACCATTCCCGCTCCAGCAGCGGCTGCTCCAGTTGCCGGCCAGGGTCAGGTTCAACTGCAATTCACTGCTGATTGCTGGACGCAAGTGACCGATGGCAGCGGTAAAGTGCTGTTGAGCGGTCTCAAGCGTAAAGGCGAAAACGTTTCCGTGAGCGGCAAGCCACCTTTCTCCGTGCGTCTGGGCTTCGCCCGTGGCGCGCAGGTCAGCTACAACGGACAGGTGGTTGATGTCGCTCTGTTCACCAGTGGCGAGACTGCTCGCCTGAAGTTGGGTCAATAGTCATGCACGGCGAATCTCCAATCAAACGTCGCGAATCCCGCAAGATCTGGGTCGGTAACGTGCCCGTTGGCGGCGATGCGCCTATCGCTGTGCAGAGCATGACCAACAGCGACACCAACGACGTAGCCGCCACCGTGGCCCAGATCAATCGTCTGGAAGCGGCTGGCGTCGATATCGTACGAATTTCCGTGCCCGACATGGATGCCGCTGAAGCTTTCGGCAAGATCAAGCAACTGGTCAAGGTGCCGTTGGTTGCCGACATCCACTTCGACTACAAGATCGCTCTGCGCGTAGCCGAACTGGGCGTTGACTGCCTGCGAATCAACCCGGGCAACATCGGTCGCGAAGACCGCGTGCGTGCGGTAGTCGATGCCGCCCGTGATCGCGGGATTCCGATCCGCATCGGCGTGAACGCCGGCTCCCTGGAAAAAGACCTGCAAAAAAAATACGGCGAACCGACCCCGGCTGCGCTGGTCGAGTCTGCCCTGCGTCACGTCGAGCACCTTGAACGTCTGAACTTCCAGGACTTCAAGGTCAGTGTGAAAGCTTCTGATGTGTTCATGGCCGTCGCCGCTTACCGCTTGCTTGCCAAGGAAATCGTTCAGCCGCTGCACCTGGGCATCACCGAAGCCGGTGGTTTGCGTTCAGGCACGGTGAAATCCGCCGTAGGCCTCGGTATGCTGCTCGCCGAAGGGATTGGCGATACTATTCGCATCTCGTTGGCGGCCGACCCGGTCGAGGAAGTGAAAGTCGGCTACGACATTCTCAAATCCCTGCATCTGCGATCCCGTGGCATCAACTTCATCGCCTGCCCGAGTTGCTCGCGGCAGAACTTCGATGTGGTCAAAACCATGAACGAGCTGGAAGGGCGCCTCGAAGACCTGCTGGTGCCGCTGGATGTCGCGGTCATCGGTTGTGTGGTCAACGGGCCGGGCGAAGCCAAGGAAGCCCATATCGGCTTGACCGGCGGTACGCCAAACCTGATTTACATCGACGGCAAGCCGGCACAGAAACTGACGAATGACAATCTGGTGGATGAGCTTGAACGCTTGATCCGCCAGAAAGCGGCCGAAAAGGTCGAAGCCGACGCAGCAGTAATCGCTCGCGGCTGATCGAACGAATTTAAGGATTTATAGTGAGCAAGTCTCTGCAAGCCATACGTGGCATGAACGACATCCTGCCCGAGCAGACTCCCCTGTGGCGTCATTTCGAGGGCACTGTCTCGCGTTTGCTGGATAACTACGGTTACAAGCAGATCCGCATGCCGATCGTCGAGTTCACCGAGCTGTTCAAACGCTCGATCGGTGAAGTGACCGACATCGTCGAGAAAGAGATGTACACCTTCGACGACCGCAACGGCGACTCCCTGACCCTGCGCCCCGAAGGCACAGCGGCCTGCGTGCGTGCGGTGCTCGAGCACGGCATCACTGGCGGTGGCCAGGTGCAGAAACTCTGGTACATCGGCCCGATGTTCCGCCACGAACGTCCGCAGAAAGGCCGTTATCGTCAGTTCCACCAGATCGGTTGCGAAGTTTTCAACCTCGACGGTCCGGACATCGATGCCGAGCTGATCGTACTGACCTGGCGCCTGTGGGGCGAGCTGGGCATTCGTTCTGCGGTCAAGCTCGAACTCAACAGCCTGGGCACTGCCGAGTCCCGCGGTCGTTATCGCGAAGCGCTGGTCGAGTTCCTTTCGGCCCGCCTGGACAAGCTGGACGAAGACAGCCAGCGCCGTCTGAAGACCAACCCGCTGCGGGTTCTTGATACCAAGAACGCCGACACTCAAGCGGTCCTGGTCGACGCGCCGAAAATGGCCGACTACCTCGACGAAGAATCCCGCGTGCACTTCGAGGGCCTCAAGGCTCGCCTGGACGCCGCCGGCATTCCTTACGTGATCAACCCGAAGCTGGTTCGCGGGTTGGATTACTACAGCAAGACCGTTTTCGAATGGGTCACCGACCAGTTGGGCGCCCAGGGCACAGTGTGTGCCGGTGGTCGTTACGATGGTCTGGTGGAACAGATGGGCGGCAAGCCGACCTCTGGCGTTGGTTTCGCCATGGGCATCGAGCGCCTGGTGCTGTTGCTTGAAACCCTGGAGCAGATCCCGGAAGAGATTTCCCGTCAGGTTGACGTCTACCTCTGCGCCTTCGGTGAAGCCGCCGAGCTGGCCGGTCTTGCCCTGAGTGAACGTGTTCGTGATCAATTGCCCAACCTGCGCCTGCAAGTGAATGCCGGCGCCGGCAGCTTCAAAAGCCAATTCAAGAAAGCCGACAAGAGCGGTGCGTTGTACGCGCTGATCCTCGGTGACGACGAAATGGCCCAGCAAGTGGTAGGTTTCAAACCCCTGCGTGGCCAGGGCGAACAACAAAGTATTGCCTGGGATGCGCTTGCTGCGCACCTGGCCACCTGCGTCGTGCAGGGTTGAAGCTGTCAAACAGCCGATTTAGCGATTAAGGAGTATTGGGGTGTCGAGTACCGAAGACGAACATCTGGCGGATTTGAAGGACTGGTGGACACGCAACGGCAAGCCCCTGGTCACTGGCGGCCTGTTGGCACTGGTCATCGTGTTCGGCTGGCAGGCCTTTCACAAGTATCAGAGCAATCAGTCGCAAGGCGCCTCGATGCTCTATCAGCAACTGCTGGAAACCACGCTGACGCCAGACGGCAAACCTGATGCCGCCCGTGTTGCAGACCTGGCCGGCAAGCTCAACAGCGAGTTCGGCGGTAGCGCTTACGCGCAGTACGGCAGCCTGTTTGTGGCAAAAGTTGCGGTCGACAGCGGCAAGCTGGATGACGCAGCCAGCGAGCTGAAAGCGATTATCGCCAAACCGGCCAACCCGGCGCTGGGCGAAATTGCTCGTCAGCGTCTGGCGCAGGTGCTGGCCGCGCAGAACAAGGCCGATGAAGCCCTGAAACTGCTCGAAGGCGATGCCGATAAAGCATTCCTGGCCACTCGCGAAGAACTCAAAGGCGACCTGCTGGTGCAGTTGGGTCGTACCGACGAAGCGAACACGGCGTATCAAAAAGCCAAGGCGGCACTGTCGGATGAAGCGGCAGTGGGTGGCCTACAAATCAAGCTGGACGACCTGGCCAAAGGGGATGCGTGACGTGATTCGTTGGAAACATGCAGCATTGCTGGCTCTGGCCATATTGGCCGCGGGTTGCAGCAGCAACAGCAAAAAAGAACTGCCACCGGCCGAGTTGATCGACTTCAAAGAAGAAGTGGTTCTGCACAAGCAGTGGAGTCGTTCGATCGGTGACGGTCAGGGCGAATCGTATAACATGCTGGTTCCGGCAATCGATGGCGATACCATCTATGCCGCCGACGTCACCGGTGTGGTGATGGCGATGGATCGCAGCAATGGCGACGTCAAATGGAAGAAAGATCTCGAACTGCCTGTTTCCGGCGCTGTCGGCGTCAGTTACGGTCTGCTCCTGATCGGTACGATCAAGGGTGAAATCGTTGCCCTGGACGCCATCAACGGTGAAGAGAAATGGCGCGCTCGCGTGTCCAGTGAAGTCCTCGCACCGCCGGCCAACAACGGTGATGTCGTTGTAGTTCAGACTCAGGATGACCGCCTGATCGGTCTGGATGCCGCTACCGGCACCCAGCGCTGGTTGTATGACAGTACTCCGGCGGTATTGACCCTGCGCGGCACCAGTGCGCCGATCGTCACCAACCGCCTCGCGGTGGCTGGCCTGTCGACCGGTAAAGTGGTCGCTCTCGATATTTCCAACGGCGTGCCGGTGTGGGAACAACGTGTAGCGATTCCACAAGGTCGTTCGGAACTGGAGCGCGTTGTCGATATCGACGGCGGCCTGCTGCTGTCCGGCGGTACGCTGTATGTCGCCAGCTATCAGGGTCGCGTTGCGGCACTGGATCTGGAAAGCGGTCGTCAGCTCTGGCAGCGTGATGCTTCCAGCTATGCCGGTGTCGCCCAGGGTTTTGGCAGCGTCTACGTGAGCCTGTCTTCGGGCACCGTTGAAGGCGTCGACGAACGTTCCACCACAGCCTTGTGGAGCAACGATTCGCTGGCCCGTCGTCAACTGTCGGCTCCGGAAGTGTTCTCCAGCTATGTTGCAGTCGGTGATATGGAAGGTTACCTGCATCTGCTGAGCCAGGTGGACGGTCGTTTCGTCGGCCGCGAGCGCATCGACAGCGACGGCCTGCGTGCCCGTCCGCTGGTGGTGGGTGACACGATTTATGTGTATGGCAACAGTGGCAAACTGGAAGCCCTGACCATTAAGTAAAGGTTTGACTATGCTTGGGGTTAGTTCCCCAAGCGGCCCCGTTTTGCGGGGCTCGCAGCGCTTACAGGCGCTGCCCCGAGCACCAGCCGCTGCCTCGCAGCGGCTTTTGTATTTTCTGAAATAACGAAGTGGAGAGCCGCATGGTTCCCGTAATCGCCCTGGTGGGCCGACCGAACGTCGGCAAGTCCACCTTGTTCAACCGCCTGACCAGGACTCGCGACGCCATCGTCGGCGACTTGTCCGGTCTGACCCGTGATCGCCAATACGGTGAGGCCAAGTGGCAAGGGCGTTCCTACATTCTGGTCGACACCGGCGGTATCTCCGGTGACGAGCATGGTATGGACGAAAAAATGGCCGAGCAGTCGCTGCTGGCCATTGAAGAAGCGGATGTCGTTCTGTTCCTGGTAGATGCCAAGGCCGGTTTCACCGCCGCCGACCAGATGATCGCCGAGCATTTGCGCAAACGTAACAAGCGTTCTTACGTGGTTGCCAACAAGGTCGACAACATCGACCCTGAAATGGCCCGCGCTGAATTCGCCCCGTTGGGCATGGGCCATGCGATCCCGATCGCCGGTGCGCATGGTCGTGGCATCACCCAGATGCTTGAAATCGCTCTGAGCTCCTTCCCGAAAGACGAAGAAGAGCCGGAAGATGGCGAAGAAGAGATCGTTGCCGAAGGCGAGGAAGCCAAGCGCATTCCTGGCCCAAGCGAAAAAGACGGGATCAAGATCGCGATCATCGGCCGTCCGAACGTCGGCAAGTCGACCTTGGTCAACCGCATGCTCGGTGAAGACCGTGTCATCGTTTATGACGAACCCGGCACCACCCGCGACAGTATCTACATCCCGTTCGAGCGTAACGACGAGAAGTACACGCTGATCGACACCGCCGGTGTGCGCAAGCGCGGCAAGATCCACGAAGAAGTCGAAAAATTCTCCGTGGTCAAAACCCTGCAAGCGATCAAAGACGCCAACGTGGTGATCTTCGTGATGGACGCCCGTGAAGGCGTGGTCGACCACGACCTCAACCTGCTGGGCTTCGCCCTTGAAGCTGGTCGTGCGCTGGTTATCGCGATCAACAAGTGGGACGGCATGACGCCGGGTGAGCGCGACTTCGTGAAAGTCGAGCTGCAACGTCGACTGTTCTTCGTCGACTTCGCCGACATCCACTTCATCTCGGCCCTGCACGGCACTGGCGTGGGCAACCTTTACGCCTCCGTACAGAACTCGTTCAAGTCTGCGGTCACCCGCTGGCCAACCAACCGCCTGACCACGATTCTGGAAGATGCGGTCGGTGAGCACGCGCCGCCGATGGTCAACAACCGTCGGATCAAGCTGCGTTATGCCCACTTGGGTGGCGCGAACCCGCCGATCATCGTGATTCACGGTAACCAGATCGAGAAGGTGCCGAAGTCTTACGTGCGTTATCTGGAAAACACTTACCGTCGTGTCTTGAAACTGGTCGGTACGCCGATCCGCATCGAGTTCAAGGGCGGCGAGAACCCGTACGAAGGCAACAAGAACTCGCTCACCGACCGTCAGGTCAACAAGAAGCGTCGGATGATGTCGCACCACAAGAAAGCCGACAAAAAGCGCCGCGACAAGCGCTGATTCAGGCAAGCGGAAGAGGGCGCCCATGGCGCCCTTTTTCATGCCTGCCGTTTGGGCTATTCTCGGGCTCTCCCGCGCCGCCGTAGAGCCGGGTGTAGAGCAGGGAATCACCGATGATCACCACTAAGCTGCCGAATGTCGGCATCACTATCTTCACTCAGATGTCTCAGCTCGCGGCGCAAACCGGGGCGCTGAACCTGTCCCAGGGTTTTCCCGACTTCGATGCCCCGCAGGCCCTGTGCGATGCGGTCGGTCGGCATATCGCCAAGGGCCACAATCAGTATTCGCCGATGACCGGCCTGCCGGCGTTGCGTCAGCAAATTGCGGCGAAGATCGCCCGCAGCTACGGCGTCAATGTGGATGCCGACCATGAAGTGACCGTCACGCCCGGCGCAACCCAGGCGATCTTCTGCGCTATTCAGGCGGTTATCCACAGCGGCGACGAAGTGATCGTGTTCGATCCTGCCTACGACAGTTATGAACCTTCGGTTGAGCTGGCCGGTGGTCGCTGCGTTCATGTGCAGTTGGGCCTGAATGACTTCGCCATCGACTTCCAGAAGCTTGGTGAAGCGATTAGCCCGCGCACGCGGATGATCATCCTCAACACCCCACATAACCCAAGCGGTGCGCTGATCAGTCGTGCCGAGCTGGATCAGTTGGCGGCGTTGATTCGCGACCGCGACATCTATGTCATCAGCGATGAGGTCTACGAACACCTGGTGTTCGATGGCGTGCCCCACGTCAGCGTGCTGAATCACGAAGAGCTATATCGGCGTGCATTCGTGGTCAGCTCCTTCGGCAAGACCTATCACGTCACTGGCTGGAAAACCGGCTACGTGATCGCACCGCCGGCCCTCACCGCCGAGGTGCGCAAGGTTCACCAATACGTCAGTTTTTGCGGCGTGACGCCACTTCAATATGCCTTGGCCGACTACATGGCCGAGCACCCGGAACACGTCGAAGAACTGCCGGCTTTCTATCAGGCCAAGCGCGATCTGTTCTGCGATCTGCTAACGCCGTCGCGCTTCAGCTTAACCCGAGTGGCCGGCACGTATTTCCAGTTGGTCGATTACTCGCAGATCCGCCCGGACCTCAATGATGTCGAGATGGCGTTGTGGATGACCCGCGAACATGGCGTGGCGAGCATCCCGATCTCGGTGTTCTACCAGACCCCGCCCGAAGGCCAACGGCTGGTGCGCCTGTGCTTCGCCAAACGCGAGGAGACCCTGCGTGAAGCAGCGGCAAAACTATGCGTGATTTGAGTGCGCTACCCAATCTGAATATCGCACTGATCCAGACCACCCTGGCCTGGCACGATCGTCAGGCCAATCTGGAACATTTCGAGCCGTTGCTGGAACAGGCGCGCGGCGCTGACCTGATCATCCTGCCGGAGATGTTTACCACCGGTTTTTCCATGGAGTCGGAGACCCTCGCCGAGTCGGAAAATGGTCCGACCAGCAAATGGCTGCGGGTTCAGGCGGCGAAACTCGATGCGGTGATCACCGGCAGTGTGATCGTCCAGGCGGGTGACGGCAGCCATCGCAATCGCCTGTTGTGGGCGCGGCCGGACGGGGAGGTGTGGCACTACGACAAGCGCCATCTGTTCCGCATGGCCGGCGAGCACAACCACTTCACCCCCGGTGAGCGTCAGGTGCAGTTCGAACTCAAGGGTTGGCGAGTGCGGCCGCTGATTTGCTACGACCTGCGCTTCCCGGTCTGGAGCCGCGATGCTCAGGACACCGATTTGCTGCTGTACACCGCCAACTGGCCGGGTGCACGGCGTCAGCACTGGAACCGTTTGCTGCCAGCGCGGGCGATCGAAAACCTTTGCTACGTGGCGGCGGTGAATCGCGTTGGTACTGACGGCAAAGGTTTTGCTTACACCGGTGACAGCCAGGTGCTGGACTTCCAGGGTGAGACGTTACTCAGTGCGGGCGAAGCCGATGGCGTGTTTCAGGTCGTTCTGAACGCTGCAGATCTTCAGGCTTATCGAACACGCTTTCCAGCGAACCTGGATGCCGATACCTTCGAGTTCACCTGAGATCTCGGCGGCCTGAACCGGCCTTTTCGCGAGCAAGCCCGCTCCCACAGTTGATCAATGTGAGCACAGATTATGTGTACACCCAAATCCACTGTGGGAGCGGGCTTGCTCGCGAAGAGGTCGGGACGGGCAACACAAAAACAGGCAGGCAAACAAAAAGGCCCCGAGGTTCGCACCTCGGGGCCTTTTGCGTTTCAGCGATGACTTTACGCCGCTTTCGCTTCCGGCTGGCTCAGCGAGCGGTTAAGTGCGCTGAACAGGGCCTTGAAGCTGGCGGTAGTGATGTTTTCATCGATACCGACGCCGTGCACCGCACGTTCACCATTCACGCGCAGCTCGATGTAGGCCGCCGCCTTGGCATTGGTGCCCGAACCGATGGCGTGTTCGTTGTAGTCCATGATCTCAACCGGAATCGGCAGACCGGCCACCAGCGCTTCCAGGGCGCCGTTGCCCTTGCCACGCCAGTGCAGGTTGGTTTCGCCCTGACCTTTGCCAGAGACTTCCACTTCGACGGCGCTGTGACCGTTTTCTTCCTGCAGGCGATGGCTGACCAGCGCGTACGGGGTGTTGGCCTGCAAGTACTCGCTGTGCAGCAGCGCATGGATCTGCTGAGCCGTCATCTCGAGGCCCAGACGATCGGTTTCACGCTGCACAACCTGGCTGAACTCGATCTGCATGCGACGCGGCAAGCTGATGCCGTATTCCTGTTCCAGCAGGTAAGCGATACCGCCCTTGCCCGACTGGCTGTTGACGCGGATCACCGCCTCGTAGCTGCGGCCGATGTCGGCCGGGTCGATCGGCAAGTACGGCACTTCCCACAGAGTGTCCGGTTTCTGCTGGGCGAAGCCCTTGCGGATCGCGTCCTGGTGGGAGCCGGAGAATGCGGTGTGAACCAGGTCGCCGACGTACGGGTGGCGTGGGTGCACCTGGATCTGGTTGCATTCTTCGACGACTTTGCGCACGCCGTCGATGTCGGAGAAATCCAGCTCAGGGTGAATGCCCTGGGTGTAGAGGTTCAGCGCCACGGTCACGAGGTCGACGTTACCGGTGCGTTCGCCGTTGCCGAACAGGCAGCCTTCGACACGGTCGGCGCCGGCCATCAGGCCCAGCTCGGTGGCGGCAACACCCGTGCCACGGTCGTTGTGGGTGTGCAAGCTGATGATCACGCTGTCACGACGGTTGATGTGACGGCCGAACCATTCGATCTGGTCGGCATAGATATTCGGGGTCGCGCATTCGACGGTGGCCGGCAGGTTGAGAATCACCTTGTGCTCAGGCGTCGGGTTCCAGACTTCGATGACTGCGTCGCAGACTTCTTTGGCGAACTCGAGCTCAGTGGCGCTGAAGGTTTCTGGCGAGTATTCGAAGGTCCATTCGGTGTTTGGCTGCTGGGCGGCATATTTGACGAACAGTTTGGCCGCGTTCACGGCGATGGCCTTGACCCCTTCCTTGTCCTGGTTGAAGACAATGCGACGGAAGGAAGGGGAGGTGGCGTTGTACAGGTGAACGATGGCTTTTTTCGCCCCGCGCAGGGATTCGAAGGTGCGCTCGATCAGATCTTCACGGCCCTGGGTCAGCACCTGAATGGTGGTGTCGTCCGGGATGTGATTGCCTTCGATCAGGGTGCGCACGAAGTCGAAGTCGGTTTGCGAAGCCGCCGGGAACGACGCTTCGATTTCTTTAACGCCGACCGACACCAGGGTTTTCCAGAAACGCAGCTTCTTGATCGCGTCCATTGGCTCGATCAGCGACTGGTTACCATCACGAAGGTCGGAGCTGCACCAGATCGGCGCGGCGGTAATGGTCTTCGACGGCCAGGTGCGGTCCGGGATGTCGATGGTCGGGAACGCGCGGTATTTCGAAGACGGGTCTTTGAGCATGCTCATCGGGGAATCCTTATTGTGTGGGCCGAAAAAAGGCGGCCTGCCGGTGGATCAAATGTTCTGGGGATAAAGCGTAGGACGAGGCACCGCGATTCAGCCTGGCAGTCGTGCACTGACAAGGCACAGGCTGCGGTGTTGGCGAAGCTGAATGAGGGTGTGAGAGGTTTTCATGCCTTCAACCCTAACCGCGAGGGTGAACGATGGCAAGCGGTCGAAAAAAATTGAGAGGAATCCTCGAAAAGTCGTGCGTATCGAGATTTTATTGCGGGGAGTGGTGGGGATTGTTTTTATGTTTGCGCGAGGTTTGAACGATGCGCAATTGAAGGCTTTCGGTGATGGGGCGTGTCAGCGCGGCTATTCTTAAAGCCTCACCAAGGACTACTGGCAGGCAGGAGTCGGCAATGAACGAGTCGGATTGGAAGCTTTATAGTGCGCTGCGTCCGTTGGCCCATGAGCGGCTATGCATCCGGATCATGGAGGAGGTCGAGCGCATAGTGCTGGATAAAAGCCTGGTGCCTTATGAGCGGATTGAAGCAAGTGAAGAAAGGCTGAAGGCCGGTCAACAGGAGCTGTATTGGGCGTTTGGCGTGTTCAGTCACTCACGCAGTGAAGCGCCTGCTCACTTGCTGGGGCTATGTACTCATGAGTTGATCAGCGCTGAAGAGTTGGCGGGCTTCTCGGAGGAAACTCAGACCTGGATCAAAGAGTGCCTGGCGCACAGGGAAATCCATGGGATTGAGGACCTTGAGGCGGAATAAGCGGCGCCAATGAGACCGCCTTCGCGAGCAAGCCCGCTCCCACATTTGATCGGCGTGAACACATATTCTGTGCACGCCGAAAATCTAATGTGGGAGCGGGCTTGCTCGCGAAGGGGCCATCAGCCTCAACAACTATTTATGGCTGAAACGCCCCAATGAAAATCGCCGGATCCACCCGCGCATCATTCAGGCTGATGTTCCAATGCATATGCGGCCCGGTCGCGCGCCCGGTGGAACCGACTTTCCCGACCACTCCACCACGGGCCAATTGCTGGCCAACCTTCACGTCAATTTTCGACATGTGGCAAAACATGCTGATAAATCCCTGCCCGTGATCGACAAACACCGTGTTGCCGTTGAAGAAGTAGTTGCCGATCAGGATTACCTTGCCGGCAGCCGGGGTCTTGATCGGCGTACCGGCCGGCACGGCGAAGTCCAGACCGGCGTGAGGATTACGCTCTTCACCATTGAAGAAGCGGCGCACGCCGAACTTGCTCGACAGCGGGCCGCTGACCGGTTTGTCCAGCAACAGGTTGCTCGGGGTGTTTGGGCTGAAGCTGCGGTAAGCCTGGATCTGTTCGGCCAACTCACCCTCGATGCGCTTGAGATTCTCCGGGTTCGGATTGACCTGCTGCGTGTTCTTCAACGTGATGTGCTGTTCCGGGTACTTCTTGTTACCAACGTTGAAATTCAGAGTGCGACCGCCACTGCTGACCTGCTGAGTGCCCGGTTTAACCGTCAGCGGCACACCTACAATCGCCAGCCAGTTGTTCTGTTCCTTGACCACCAGCACAGGCTTGCCTTGATAACTGGCCTTCGGTGCCTGCGCAGAGGCGCCCAGATCCACCACGGCCACGCCGCCCGGCACCGGTTTGTTCAACAGGCGGGTGATGTAACTGTCGGCGTGGGCATTGAAGGTCAGGCACAGCAACAGCAGCGGAGCTAAAAAACGCGACATGGATCAATCCAGTAAAGAAAGGGTGACAGGCGTCAGGTGATTGTCTTCGACCCGCACTTGCAGCTCGCCTTCGCCAAGTCTGGCTTTCAGGCGCTGACCATTGTGGGTTTGCGCGGCGTTGCGGATCGCGTTGCCGCGTTCGTCCAGCAGAATGCTGTAGCCACGGCCGAGGGTCGCCAAAGGGCTGACCACATGCAGCGTCTGCATCTGGCTTTGCAGTTGCAGGCGACGGGATTTGAGCCCTTCGCGCATGGCACGGGGCAGGCGTTCGGCAAGGCTGTCGAGGCGCTGACGGAGCATCGCCAGTTGTCGTCCCGGATGTTGCCCGGCGAGGCGGGTTTCCAGGCGGATCAACCGTTCGCGACGGGTATTGAGGCTGCGTTCGAACGCGCGGCGCATACGCATGTCCAGATCATCCAGGCGTTGCGCTTGCTGGCGCAGACGTTCACCGGGATGGCGTAGGCGGCGGGACATGCCTTCCAGGCGCAGACGGTCACGCATCAAGCGGTCGCGGATACGCATCACCAGACGTCGATGCAGGCTTTCGACCCGACGGACCAGGTCACTGGAATCCGGCGCGAGCAGTTCGGCGGCGGCGGACGGCGTCGGGGCGCGGACGTCGGCCACGAAGTCACTGATCGACACGTCGGTTTCATGGCCGACGGCACTGACAATTGGCGTCACGCAGGCATCCACGGCGCGGGCTACGGCTTCTTCGTTGAAGCACCAGAGGTCTTCCAGTGAACCGCCGCCACGGGCCAGGATCAACGCGTCGAAACCACGGGCGTCCGCCAGTTTCAATGCGCGGACAATCTGCGCAGTGGCTTCGCGGCCCTGCACGGCAGTGGGGATCAGCGTCAGTTGGATCTGCGGTGCACGGCGGCGGAATACGCTGATGATGTCGCGAATCACCGCGCCGGTGGGTGAACTGATGATGCCGATGCGTTGTGGATGCGCCGGCAGCGGCACTTTGCGTTCGGCGCTGAACAGGCCTTCGGCGCTGAGTTTTTCCTTCAACGCATCGAACGCCAGACGTAGCGCACCGTCACCGGCCGGCTCCACGGTATCGAGGATCAACTGATAGTCGCCGCGGCCCTCGAACAGCGAAACCTTGCCGCGGACCTTCACCGCCAAGCCATCCTTCAATGCCTGACGAACCCGCGCCGCGTTCTGCCGGAACAGTGCGCAACGCACCTGGGCACCGCTGTCCTTGAGGGTGAAATACACGTGACCGGACGCCGGGCGGGCGAGGTTGGAGATTTCGCCTTCGACCCAGATGTTGCTGAACACGTCTTCGAGCAACACCCGCGCGCGGCCGTTGAGCTGGCTGACAGTCAGGACTTCACGGTCCAGGCCGAGTCTTGCAAAGGGATCTTTAATCATGGGGCGCATGATAAAGGCAATGCGTTCCGCCTGACACCCCGCACACTTGTAGGAGCTGCCGAAGGCTGCGATCTTTTGACCTTGATTTTTAAGATCAAAAGATCGCAGCCTGCGGGAGCTCCTACGGTGATCAACGGTAATCAGGGAAGACGTGCAGATGAGCGTGCTTGAGTTGTTGAACCAATGGCCATTCGGCGCTACCGACTGGCTGGTAATCGCGTTGGGCATTGCCCTGGCCTACATCGTGTTCGGTATTGCCGGTTTCGGCACCGCGTTGGTGGCGGGGCCGATTCTGATTCTGTTCATGCCGCTGTCGAAGATCGTGCCGCTGTTGGTGCTGCTGGATTTCGTCGCGGCGTTCGGCAATCTGCTGCCTTCGCGACGGGATGTGGCGAAGCCCGAGTTGCTGCGGCTGCTGCCGTGCATGGCGGTGGGCTGCACGTTGGGGGTGATTTTTTTACTGAATCTGAAATCCGATGTGTTGTTGCTGTTGATGGGCCTGTTTATCAGCGCCTATGCGATTTACAGCTTGTGGGTCAAAACCCGTCCGACGCAATTGTCCGCCGCTTGGGCCGTGCCGATGGGCACCGTGGGCGGGATGTTCGGGGCATTGTTTGGCAGTGGCGGCTTTTTATATGCGATCTATTTGAACAGTCGCCTGCCCAAAGAGGCAGCCCGGGCGACCCAGAGTGCGCTGATCAGTTGCAGCACGGTGGTGCGCTTGAGCCTGTTTGCTGTCGCGGGTGTGTATGCCGAGCTACCCTTGTTGGTATTGGCGCTGTGTTTATTGCCGGCCATGGCATTGGGGCTGTGGATCGGCCGGCGGTTGATCATGAGATTGTCCCGCGAGGCGTTTGTGCGGCTGGTGACCTGGTTGGTGCTGGCCAGCGGAATTGCCTTGATCGGACGATATTTGAGTGCTTGACCTCTGAAGCCGGGTGCTTATGCTGCCGGGCTTCGTTAAAGCGTTGCAGCAGGCCGCACCATGAATTCGCAAAGCATTATTGTCCCGAAAATCTCCACACTGCCGGTGCACGAACCTCGGGCCCGGGCGGTCGTGCGTTGGTTGGTGCGCAAGAACATCGTCAAAGAAGAACTGACCACCTGTGGTCGCACTGGCAACCGCATGGCTCATGCCATCGGCGACGGTGCCCGCGCTGTAGTGCTTCACCCTGAAGCGCTGCCATTCGGCGAACCGATCAATGGCCTGGAAATCATCACCAAGCGCTGCATCTATACGCCGGCCAAGGGTTTCCTTGAAGAGGCGGGTTGCGCCGAGTGCCGCAAGGAAGTCGGCGAAGCGCTGTTCGACAGCCTGGAAGACTGGATGCCGGCGCGCACCGATAACTTCACTTGTCCGGAGTGCGGGCATGAAGATGACATCAACGGCTTTCTTTTCCTGCAGGAATGCGGCTTTTCCAACCTGGGCTTTATCTTCAACAACTGGGCCGAGGCCGGGTTCAAACAGAGCTTTATCGACGAATTTGCCGATTGGCTGGATCAACCTGTCAGTTGGGTGAAAGTCGAGCTGTAGGAAGCGACAATCTCCGTATATCAGTAATGCTAATAATAGACAGAGTTTTACATTGAACCCGAGGGGGTGTCTGACTATAATGGCGCGCTTCCATTTTCCCGCTCGGGAGCCCCCGCGATGCTGCGTATCAGCCAAGAAGCTCTGACATTCGACGACATTCTCCTAGTGCCTGGTTATTCCGAGGTGCTTCCTAACGAAGTCAGTCTCAAGACCCGCCTAACCCGTGGCATCGAGCTGAATATTCCCTTGGTTTCTGCCGCCATGGACACCGTTACTGAAGCCCGTCTGGCAATTGCCATGGCTCAGGAAGGTGGCATCGGCATTATCCACAAGAACATGACCATCGAGCAGCAAGCTGCCGAAGTGCGCAAGGTCAAGCGTTATGAGGCCGGCGTGGTCAAGGACCCGATCACCATCGAGGCTGACGCCACGGTTCGTGAACTGTTCGAACTGACCCGCATGCACAACATCTCCGGCGTTCCGGTACTGCACGATGGCGACTTGGTCGGCATCGTCACTTCCCGTGACGTACGTTTCGAAAACCGTCTGGACGCCACCGTCCGTCAAGTGATGACGCCTAAAGAGCGTCTGGTCACGGTCAAGGAAGGCGCCGACAAGAACGACGTCCGTGAGTTGTTGCACAAAAACCGCATCGAACGCGTGCTGATCGTCGACGACAAGTTCGCCCTCAAAGGCATGATGACCGTCAACGACATCGAAAAAGCCAAGGCTTACCCGCTGGCGAGCAAGGACGACCAAGGTCGTCTGCGTGTTGGCGCTGCTGTCGGTACCGGTAAAGACACCGGTGATCGCGTAGCCGCCCTGGTCAATGCCGGCGTTGACGTGGTGGTGGTCGACACCGCTCACGGTCACTCCAAAGGTGTGATCGACCGCGTTCGCTGGGTCAAACAGAATTTCCCTGAAGTGCAGGTCATCGGCGGCAACATCGCCACCGGCGCTGCCGCCAAGGCTTTGGCCGAAGCGGGCGCCGACGCCGTCAAGGTCGGTATCGGCCCAGGCTCGATCTGCACCACCCGTATCGTCGCCGGTGTCGGCGTCCCGCAAATCAGCGCCATCGCCAACGTCGCCGCTGCCCTTGAAGGCACTGGCGTTCCGTTGATCGCCGACGGCGGCATCCGTTTCTCCGGTGACCTGTCCAAGGCCATCGTTGCCGGTGCTTCCTGCGTGATGATGGGCTCGATGTTCGCCGGTACTGAGGAAGCGCCGGGCGAGATCGAACTGTTCCAGGGTCGTTCGTACAAGGCTTACCGCGGCATGGGTTCGCTGGGCGCCATGTCCCAGGCTCAAGGCTCCTCCGACCGTTACTTCCAGGACTCCTCGGCAGGCGCCGAGAAACTGGTTCCGGAAGGGATCGAAGGGCGTGTTCCTTACAAGGGCACCCTGAGCGCCATCATCCACCAACTGATGGGCGGCCTGCGTTCCTCGATGGGTTACACCGGCAGTGCCGACATCGAAGAAATGCGCACCAAGCCTGAGTTCGTGCGGATCACCGGTGCTGGTATGGCCGAATCCCACGTTCACGACGTGCAAATCACCAAAGAAGCGCCAAACTACCGCGTAGGTTGAGCCTTCCAGCAAAAAGTTAAGTAACCGGGGCTGTTTTATTCAGCCCCGAGTTGTTTCTGAATCACGACTGTTTCTGAATTACTTAGACGAGACTGAATCATGGCCCTCGACATTCACGCTCACCGCATCCTGATCCTCGACTTCGGTTCCCAGTACACCCAGCTGATTGCCCGCCGCGTGCGTGAAATCGGCGTGTACTGCGAACTGCATCCGTTCGATATGGATGAAGACGCGATTCGCGAATTCGCTCCAAAAGGCGTCATTCTCGCCGGCGGCCCCGAGTCCGTGCACGAAGCCAACAGCCCTCGCTGCCCGCAAGCCGTGTTCGACCTGGGCGTACCGGTCTTCGGTATCTGCTACGGCATGCAGACCATGGCTGAACAGCTGGGTGGCAAGGTTGAAGGTTCCGAACTGCGTGAGTTCGGTTACGCCCGTGTCGACGTGGTCGGCAAAAGCCGCCTGCTCGACGGCATCGAAGACCACATAGACGCCGACGGCCTGTTCGGCCTCGACGTCTGGATGAGTCACGGTGACAAGGTCACCAAGATGCCGCAGGACTTCCACATCCTGGCCAGCACCCCAAGCTGCCCGATCGCCGGCATGTTCGACGATGCTCGTGGCTACTACGGCGTGCAGTTCCACCCGGAAGTGACCCACACCAAGCAGGGCGGTCGCATCCTGTCGCGCTTTATCCTCGACATCTGCGGCTGCGAAGCCTTGTGGACGCCTTCGAAGATTGCTGAAGACGCCATCGCCAACATTCGCGCCCAGGTCGGCACCGACAACGTACTGCTCGGCCTGTCCGGCGGTGTGGACTCCTCGGTGGTTGCCGCGCTGCTGCACAAAGCCATTGGCGACCAGCTGACCTGCGTCTTCGTCGACAACGGCCTGCTGCGTCTGCACGAAGGTGAGCAAGTGATGGCCATGTTCGCCGAGAACATGGGCGTCAAGGTGATCCGCGCCAACGCCGAAGAACAGTTCCTCAACAACCTGGCTGGCGAAAGCGACCCAGAGAAGAAGCGCAAGATCATCGGTCGGACCTTCATCGACGTCTTCGATGCCCAGTCCAACAAACTGGACAACATCAAGTACCTCGCCCAAGGCACTATCTACCCGGACGTGATCGAGTCGGCTGGCGCCAAAAGCGGCAAGGCGCACGTGATCAAGTCGCACCACAACGTGGGCGGCCTGCCGGAAGAAATGAACCTCAAGCTGGTTGAACCCCTGCGCGAGCTGTTCAAGGACGAAGTCCGTCGACTGGGCCTGGAACTCGGCCTGCCGTACGACATGGTCTACCGTCACCCGTTCCCGGGCCCGGGTCTGGGCGTGCGGATCCTCGGTGAAGTGAAGAAGGAATACGCCGACCTGCTGCGTCGCGCTGACCACATCTTCATCGAAGAACTGCGTAAAGCGGACTGGTACCACAAAGTCAGCCAGGCATTCGTGGTGTTCCAGCCGGTGAAATCGGTTGGAGTGGTCGGCGATGGCCGTCGTTACGCCTGGGTAGTTGCCCTGCGTGCCGTGGAAACCATCGACTTCATGACCGCTCGTTGGGCGCACCTGCCTTACGAACTGCTGGAAACCGTCAGCGGCCGCATCATCAACGAAATCGAAGGCATCTCCCGCGTCACTTACGACGTGTCGAGCAAGCCGCCAGCGACCATTGAGTGGGAATAATCCCGCGTTAGCCTTGATGGCTTGATCGCAGGTAACTGAAAAGGCCGTGTGAACACTGTTCACGCGGCCTTTTTGCGTTTTAGACGCCTGGTAGTCGGACGGGGGTCATGCCCATTCTGTGCAGCGCTGCACTCAAGGCGTCGGGGTTTTGAAAGCGTCGGCCGCTGATCTGCCAGGCATCCCGTTCGACGTAGAACCCGGCTGCATCATGCTTGATGGGCGTTCGAACGAGTTTGCCACGGGTGATGATGCCGTTACTGGTGATGACTCTGTTGGTGAGGGTTCTGCTGCGGTGAACCAGAAAGGGTTCACCGGTACTGGTGCTGAGGGTGTACGTGCCCGGCCTGGGCAGGCCATCCTCCAGCCTTTGCGCCAGGACCACGCTTTTCGGCGTCGGGATTTGCAGCAACAAGTCATTTTTGGCAAAACGGGCCGCGTGCCCCGGGCGCGGCTCGTCGGCCACCCCCGGGTCGACCTTGATACTGCCGAGCTCATCCGGGCCCACGCTTTCAATACGCAGCCCGATGCTGCCTTCAAGTTCGCTGACACCCTCCACGCCGGCATAGGTATTGGCGTGGCTGTTCCCGACCAACGCCACCCAGCGATGTGCGCCTCTGGCTGTCTGGTCGGCGCCGATGACTTGTCGGGCGAAAAAATTCATCATTTTTTGTCGAAAATTACTAGCTCCCCCTTGAATGCCGGCGCTGCGGTAACTGGCCATACAGTCGATGGCCTGAACGCGGATATGGTTTTTTTGCGCCGTCCTTACCACCTGCTCAAAGGTGAATTGTTCGCTGGGGTCAGTCGAAAAACTTGCGTCAAGGTCCTTGAGGTAGCTTTCCAGATCCTCGGACATCACTCCAGTCCTGTTGAACACGTCCAGGTCCGCCTGATGGAAATCGGTCAGCAGATGCTCCATGTACAGGGTTTTGACTTTTTGTTTGCGCAGCACGCTCATGTTCTCGATCAGAAACTGTTTGCTGCCCACGCTGGCGTGATTTTCACCGATGACCAGGCTCTGTGACCGCTTGAAAAGGGTCTTGATGATGCCCTTGAACTTTGCATTCGGGATGAAGGATGGAATGCTCGGCCTGGGTGGCAGTTGCAGTTGCGAATAGAAGGTTACGGCGTCCTCGTGCAGCGTTCGGCGCAGTCTCTTGAAGGCTTCCAGCTCATCGTCCGGATTGTTGGGATTCACAAAGCCGTCCTTCAAAGCCCCCTTCGGGGCCATACCCTTGGCCGCCTGTTCGAGGGCTGGCTTGATCTCCTGCGGAACATCGTATGCAGTCGCCGGGGCATCGAAGTCCGGGAGTGCCGGCTCGGCCCGGGTAAACAGATCGGAAAACCTGCCTCCTCCTGTCAGTCCGGGACGCGTGAGGGCCGTCCATCCACCCAGTTCATTCAGGCGCACCGGTATGTTGCGAAAAAAGGAGTAGGGATTGACCGGGTCGATGATTGCCCAGGACTGCAGTTCATTGCTGTAACGCACCTGAAAAAAACGGTCGTCGATAGCAATGTAGTTACCGCCGGTTGCGGGTTGATAAATGCCCTGAAATTTACCTTCATCACTCACCGGGAAGTCGCCGTCGAGAATCTCATTGGTTTCAAAGGGCGCCAGTATGTCCATATCGGAGGGGCCGGTAGCATCGGCGTCGACGGAGAGGGAGGGCATCGTGGGTGTTTCTATTTCTGTCTCGGACGCTTCCCCGGAGGCAAGCGCCTCTTCTGTCTCGGCGGCCTCTGCCAGTTCAGCTGCGCCACGTAGAAATGGCAAATTAAACAGCACATCCACACTGCCAAAAATGGCAGCTTTGACAGCCGCCTTGCGTTCCATTGGAGTAGTGCCGTTGATGGCCTGGTCGATGTGAAGCCCGACGTTGGCGATGCCAGCGCCGATGACGACAAGCGCTGCCGGCCATGCAAGGGCGGCCATCGGCCCGAAGGTGTGGTTGAAGGCATTGAGATAGCCTATCCACAGCTTTTTCCTGATCTCGCCGTTGGAGTGCAGCAGGAAGTCGGCGTCGCTGCGCATGCGCTCATGGGTCGATTGGTTCAGGTGGGTGAACGCATCACCGGAAATCTTTTCGCCTCGGTAGTGCAACAGATGATAGTCGGCGACGTTATGTTCGCTGGGCAAAACGTCATACGCATGGGTGAGTCCGACATTATCAATTGGCGTTTCTTCAAACGCGTGGATGATCAGGCCGATGCCGCTAAAGTTGGCGAGCTTATGTCCCAGTGAGGTTGGCCTTTCCTGAAGAATGTCGCGCTCCTCCTGTTTGAAGTGCATCAGCATGCGTTCACGGCCTTCGGCGTCCTTGACCTCATCGACCAGCCATTGGTGCAACTCCTCGACATTGTTAAAGCAGTAAAATCCTCTGGGTTGGCCCGGAATGTAAAGAATGTTCAGGTCACTGTCGTCGGTAATGCTCAGGATGTCTGTCGACCCGAAGTGGTCAATGCAAAACTTGCGAGTGGATAAACCGTGCCCCGCGGGAACTTCGTCCATCAGCATTTGGCGGGTGAACGGTCGGTTCACATTTCCGACGACAGCCCTGAGCACGATAGTGAAGTGTTCGCGGGTCAGGTGTCCCTTCTCGTAGTCGTCGATGGCCTTGGCGATGAAGGTGCACTTGGCCAGTGCGCGGAAGTTGGCGCTGTGTTTTTCCCAGAACGCCGTGACAGCCGTCTTGTAACGGTCGCTGAAGTTGATGTCCCAGAAGGCTTTCAGCGCATCCTTGGTGTGCAGGCGAATTTCGTTGGTTTCGTCGTAGTTTCCGGCATTGCCATCGGCGCGATAGAAGCCGCTGTCGGCGTCCAGAAGGTCAGCGTTATCCTGGTCGTGCACACTGAAACGCTGTATCACCAGTTGCGGGAAGGTCATCGACTCCCTGGGTTTTTCAAACACGTGTTGCCAGCCGGTAAAGGTCTTCGAACTGCTTTGCGCGGCGCGGAATCGGTGCCAGTAGACCTTGTCGGGCTCGATGTCGGTGATGTTGTGCTGGAGCAGAATGTCTTTGGCAACCTGATACGCCATGGCGTACATATCGGGACAATCGGTAATCAGATCGGGGATCAGGGCCTCGAGCGCCAAGGCATCGGCGGCGTCGGGCAGGAATGTGTCTTGAGTATCGTCCATGATGTATTCCTTGAATTAAGTGAGTGCAATTGCTGCTACAAAACGGGTCAAGTGGGAATGCGCGTTACCAGCCTCAGGCCTGAGTCGTTAAGGGAGCGGGACAGCGCGTCAATGCTGGGGAAAGGCACGCCGTTTTGCGGCCAGGAGGGCCGATGTACTACATAGTCGCCATTGGCTAGTCGCTGGACGGGCGTACGGGTGATCTGTTTTTCTCTGTTTTGGTGGAACAGGGTGTAGTCGCCTGCGTTCTTTTCGAACAGGTACTTGCCGGGTACATTGAGAAGCTTTTCCGTTTGCCGCTCGGTTCTGATGACCGGTGGTGCTTCAATTTGTAGGCGAAGGTCTGCATGAAACATCTCGGAAGTACCGCGCATTGTTTCGTGCTGGAGGATGGGGCCACGATCAATCTCGATGCCGGGATCCAGGGTAATGCCCAGGCTTTGGCCAGGATCGACCTCTTCTATTCGCAAGCCGATCCCCCCTCGCAGCTCACTGATGCCAGCCATCCCCCGGAAGGTATTGGTATTTTCCACTCCCGTTAAAACCACCCATTTCCCAGGATGGTTCAACGTGGTGTCAGCCTGCATGATCTGGTTCGTCAGGCTGTTGCTCATCATTTGCTCTTCAATCAGCCGGTCGGGGATTGGTTTTTTAAGCGTTACCGAGTTATCGATTGCCTGGACCCGGATGTTGTTTTGTTTTGCGCTCTTGATCAGTTCCAGTTCGTTGAAACGTCCGGCAGGGTCCTGGCCGATACTGATCAGGTAGTTTTTCAGATCCTCGGACATGTTCCCCGATTCGAAAAAGCTGTTCAGATCCTGCTGGGCAAAATCGCTGAGCAAGCCTCGCATGTAAATCGTGTTCACCCCCCGTTGAGCGAACTCGTGCATGTTTTCAATCATGAAGCGCAGGCTGGTAATGCGGTCCAGGGTTTCACCCACGACCAACCCATGGGTCACCTCGAACACTCGCTTAATCAGTTCGGCAATGCTCATGGGCTCGTCGACGGTAAATAACATTGGCCGAGGTGGCAGTTCGCTCCAGTTCAACTCATTGAAGAACCGTCCGGCGTCGCGCCTCAGATCCGCTAGTTTGCGGCTGTAGTAAGGTGCGTAAGAGTCTTCTACTGTGAGCCTGTTGTTAATGCGCATCACGCGCACATGAGTGCGTTGCAGATTCAAAGCCCATCCTCTGAGCTCTCGCTTGAATTGAGGATCCGCATCGTATGGCGTCTCCAGGGTGCGAAGGCGCGCCGGTGCGCGGGCTCCTGTCGAGGTACCTGCCTGTGCTTGAGGCGCTGCCCCATCGGAGGTGTTTGCTGTTTGCGCGGAATCGCCGTTGCTCGGTCCGGGTTTCGGTGTCGCTGGTTTGGAGAGGTTTTTACCACCACCCCTCAAACCGCCGCGCAAGATCATTTCCCACTCGTTTTCTTCATTCAGGCGAACTGGAATGTTGCGGTAAAACGAATAGGGATTGGTTGGGTCGATGATTGCCCAGCACTTCAGTTGGTTGTTGTAGCTCACCTGGAAAAAACGATCGTCCATGGCAATGTAATTGCCGCCGCCATTGGGTTGATACATACCCTTGTACTTACCGTCGTCACTGACCGGGAAGTAACCGTCAAGCACCTCATTGGTGTCAAACGGGGCGAGGATCTGGGCGTCGGTCGGACCCGCTTCGGCGATCGGCACAGGCAGCCCGGGTGGTGGCGTCAGTTCAGTTTCTGTCTGGGTTGCAAGCGCCTCTTGCGTCTCGGCGTACTCTCCAAGCTCGGCAGCGTCTGCCAGTTCAGCGGCACCCCACAGGAACGGCAAATTGAACAGGACATCCACACTGCCAAATATTGCAGCGGTGACGGCGGCCTTGCGCTCCATCGGAGTGGGGGCGTTGATGGCCTGGTCGATCTGCAATCCGACATTGGCGATGCCGGCACCGATAACCACCAGCGCCGCCGGCCATGCGAGCGCGGCCATTGGCCCGAAGGTGTGGTTGAAGGCGTTGAGATAGCCAATCCATAGTTTTTTCCTGATCTCGCCGTTGGAGCGCAGGAGGAAATTGGCGTCGCTGAGCATGCGCTCGTGGGTGGACTGACTGAGATGGCTGAACGCATCACCGACTATTTTTTCGCCACGGTAGTGCAGCAAATGATAATCCGCGACGTCATGTTTGCCGGGCAAAACGTCATAGGCATGGGTGAGGCCGACGTTATCAATCGGCGTTTCCTCGAACGCGTGAATGATCAGGCCAATGCCGGTGAAGTTGGCGAGCTTGTGCCCCAGCGAGGTCGGCCGTTCCTGAAAAATGTCGCGCTCTTGCTGTTTGAAGTGCATGAACATGCGTTCACGGCCTTCGGCGTCCTTGACCTCATCGACCAGCCATTGGTGCAACTCCTCGACCTTGTTGAAGCAGTAAAACCCCCTGGGTTCTCCCGGAAGGTAGAGGATGTTCAGGTCGTGCTCGTCGGTAAAGCTGAGGATGTCGGTCGAGTCGAATTGATCGATGCAGAATTTGCGGATGGTCAGACCGCTTCCCGGTTGCGCCTCGTCCGTCAGCATTGTTCGAGTCAGTGGCCGGCTAGCGTTGCTGGCGGCGGCTTGCATGACCAAGGTGAGTTGATCACCGGACAAATAGCCGCTCTCATAGCTTTCAATGGCTTTGGCGATGAAAGTGCATTTGGCCATGGCTCGAAAATCGGCACTGTGCTGTTCCCAGAACGTGGCGATGGCAGTCTTGTAGCGGTCGCTGAAGTTGATGTCCCAGAAGGCTTTCAGCGCATCCTTGGTGTGCAGGCGAATTTCGTTGGTTTCGTCGTAGTTTCCGGCATTGCCATCGGCGCGATAGAAGCCGCTGTCGGCGTCCAGAAGGTCAGCGTTATCCTGGTCGTGCACACTGAAACGCTGTATCACCAGTTGCGGGAAGGTCATCGACTCCCTGGGTTTTTCAAACACGTGTTGCCAGCCGGTAAAGGTCTTCGAACTGCTTTGCGCGGCGCGGAATCGGTGCCAGTAGACCTTGTCGGGTTCGATGTCGGTGATGTTGTGCTGGAGCAGAATGTCTTTGGCAACCTGATACGCCATGGCGTAGATGTCGGGGCAGTCGGCGACCAGGCCGGGGATCAGGGCGTGGAGCGCCAACACGTCGGTGGCGTCGGGCACGAATGTGTCGTTGGGATCGTCCATGATTCTCTCTTCGAAAGCGGGTGGAAGGTCGCTCACTATCTCAAGAAAGATCAGCTCGATCTGTAGGCCGTCGGGACGATAGCCGTGGCTGTTTGCGCAGGCGTTGAGTAGGACATCGAGCCTTGTCAGGTAGTCCCCGCCCTGCGGCCCATGGTCGCGTTGCTCTTACTGTTTCGCAGTTGCAGGTGTATCGTATTCGCCTTTTGCGGGCTCAGGCCTGCCGCTTTCAAGTGAGGTAGTCGCGTTCATGTCCTTTACCCGTCGCCAAATCCTCGGTGGCCTGGCCGGTCTTGTTGTCGTTGGTGTCGGAGCGGGGGGCGCGTCGCGGTACTGGTTGGGCAAGATGGCCGACGCCGACGCGGGCCACGACTACGAGCTGATCGCCGCACCGCTGGACGTTGAACTGGTGGCCGGGCACAAGACCGAAGCCTGGGCGTTCGGCCCGTCGGCGCCGGGCACCGAGTTGCGCGTGCGTCAGGGCGAGTGGCTGCGGGTACGTTTCATCAACCACCTGCCGGTCGCCACCACCATTCACTGGCACGGCATTCGCCTGCCGCTGGAAATGGACGGCGTGCCCTACGTCTCGCAGCTTCCAGTGCTGCCGGGCGAATACTTCGACTACAAATTCCGCGTGCCCGACGCTGGCAGCTACTGGTATCACCCGCATGTGAACAGCAGCGAAGAACTCGGTCGCGGGCTGGTCGGCCCGCTGATTATCGAAGAGCGCGAGCCTACCGGTTTCAAGTACGAGAAAACCTTGAGCCTCAAGAGCTGGCACGTCGATGAAGAGGGCGCTTTTGTCGCGTTCAGCATTCCTCGCGAAGCGGCCCGTGGTGGCACGGCGGGGCGTCTGTCGACCATCAACGGTGTCTCGCAAGCGGTGATCGAATTGCCCGCCGGGCAGATCACCCGGGTGCGCCTGCTCAACCTCGATAACACCCTGACCTACCGACTCAACATCCCTGGCGTCGAAGCGCAGATCTATGCGCTGGACGGCAACCCCATCGAACCGCGCCCATTGGGCAAGGAATACTGGCTTGGCCCGGGCATGCGTATCTGCCTGGCGATCAAAGCCCCGCCGGCCGGTGAGGAACTGTCCCTGCGCAATGGTCCGGTACGACTGGGCACGTTCCGTTCGGTGGCGAATGCCGATGCACCGACCGAATGGCCACCCGCGTTGCCCGCCAACCCGGTGGCCGAGCCGGACCTGGCCAACGCGGAGAAACTCAACTTCAATTTCGAATGGGTAGGCTCAGTGTCGGTGAACGTCGACAATGGCAAGCCGCCGAGCCTGTGGCAGATCAACGGCAAGGCCTGGGACATCACCGACAAAACCTGCGCCGACCGCCCGATTGCCAAGCTCGAGAAGGGCAAGAGCTACATTTTCGAATTGAAAAACATGACTCAGTATCAACACCCGATTCATCTGCACGGCATGAGCTTCAAGGTCATCGCCTCAAACCGGCACAAGGTCATACCGTACTTCACTGACACCTACTTGCTGGGCAAGAACGAACGCGCGCAAGTGGCGCTGGTGGCGGATAACCCAGGGGTGTGGATGTTTCACTGTCATGTGATCGATCACATGGAAACCGGCCTGATGGCCGCTATCGAGGTGGCCTGATGCGTCAGATACGCCCGACAGCAATCATCGACCGCAGCCGCGATCGTGACTTCATGCGCGAAGCGTTGGCGCTCGCCGCTCAAGGCGCGGCGCTCGGTGAAGTGCCGGTGGGCGCGGTGCTGGTGCAGGACGGTGAAATCATCGGTCGGGGTTTCAACTGCCCGATCAGCGGCAACGACCCGAGTGCTCACGCTGAGATGGTCGCGATCCGCGCTGCCGCGTTGGCAGCCAGCAATTATCGTCTGCCCGGCAGCACGCTCTACGTGACGCTTGAGCCGTGCAGCATGTGCGCCGGGCTGATCGTGCATTCGCGGATTGCGCGGGTGGTGTATGGGGCGCTGGAGCCGAAGGCCGGGATTGTGCAGAGTCAGGGGCAGTTTTTTGCCCAAGGCTTTTTGAATCACCGGGTGCTGTACGAAGGCGGGGTTTTGGCGGAAGAGTGTGGGGCCGTATTAAGCGAGTTCTTCAAGGCTCGAAGAGCCAGTAGAGACTGAGATCGCCAAGATCGCAGCCTGCGGCAGCTCCTACATTGAAATGCGATCCACCTGGAGCTGCCGAAGGCTGCGATCTTTTGATCTTGCCTTTACTTGCGGGCCACGATCACGGCGCGCATCGGCGCCGGCAGCCCTTCAACCGTCTTGCTGTGATCTTCCGGATCAAGGAAATCGCTCAGCGACTGATACTTCATCCACTCCGTCCCGCGTTGTTCCTCGACCGTCGTCACGCTCACGTCAACACAGCGAACATCCGTGAACCCGGCCCGGCGCAGCCACAGCTCCAGCGCCGGTACCGACGGCAGGAACCACACGTTGCGCATCTGCGCATAACGGTCTTCCGGTACCAGCACCTGCTGCTGATCGCCCTCGATCACCAGCGTCTCCAGCACCAATTCACCGCCCTTGACCAGGCAATCCTTCAGCGCCAGCAAATGCTCGATCGGTGAACGACGGTGATAAAACACGCCCATGGAAAACACCGTGTCAAAGCCTTCCAGATTCGGCGGCAAGTCTTCGAAAGGGAACGGCAAGTGCCAGGCATTGGGCTCGGACAGGTATCGCTGCACCGCCTGGAACTGGCAGAAGAACAGCCAGTTCGGGTCAACACCAATCACGCTGTCGGCCCCGGCACCGAGCATGCGCCACATGTAGTAGCCGTTGCCGCAACCCACATCGAGGATGCGTTTACCCTTCAGATCCAGATGCGGTGCAACCCGCGACCACTTCCAGTCCGAACGCCATTCCGTGTCGACGTGCACACCAAACAAATCGAACGGCCCTTTGCGCCACGGCGATAGGCCCATCAGCGCGGTACGCATTTGCGCGCGGGTTTCATCATCGCAATCGGTGTCCAGCGTCAGGCCGTTGAGCAGGTCGACTTCGCTGGGCTGAATCTTTGGCAAGGCGTCCAGCGCACTCTGCCAACGCTCCAGATCGCCGTGACCCTTTTCCATTTTCTTGTCGAGTTGCGCTTGCAGAGTGTTGGCCCAATCGGCCAGCGGCGTGCCGGCCAAACGGCGGGCGAGGGGGGACAGATCAATCATGGCAAGGCAATCAACGAGGCAAAGTTAAGACACTGGAACCACGGCACGACTTTCGAGAACCCGGCGGCCAGCAGGCGCTCGCGGTGTTCTTCGAGGCTGTCGGGCTTCATGACGTTTTCGATGGCGCTGCGCTTCTGGGCGATTTCCAGTTCGCTGTAGCCGTTGGCGCGTTTGAACGCGACATGCAGGTCAGTGAGCAGCGCATGTTCTTCGAGGTCGTTGAAGCGCAGCTTCTCCGACAGAATCAGCGCGCCACCGGGCAACAGCGATTGGCGGATACGCGAGAGCAACGCCGTGCGCTGTTCCGGGGCGATGAATTGCAGGGTGAAGTTCAGCGCCACCACCGAGGCTGGCTGGAATTCGAGGGCCAGGATGTCGCCTTCGATCACTTCGACCGGCAGCAGCTCCTGGAACATCGAGTCCTGACCGTTGAGGTATTCGCGGCAACGCTCGACCATCGCCGCCGAGTTATCCACAGCGATGACGCGGCAGCCGTCGGTCCGCACGTGCCGGCGCAAGGCCTGGGTCACGGCACCGAGGGACGAACCCAGGTCGTAAAGGACGCTGTTTGGCTGTGCGAACTGCGCGGCGAGTACGCCAAGGTTTTCAACAATGGTCGGATAACCCGGCACCGAGCGCTTGATCATGTCCGGGAACACCCGCACCACGTCCTCGTTAAAGGCGAAGTCAGGCACCTGGGCCAAAGGCTGGGCGAAAAGGCGATCGGGTTCTTTGCTCACGGTGGTTCCAGCGGCATAGGTGGAAAAGGCCGGCATTTTAGCCAAATTGACGGGGGGATGCGCGGGTTGTCTGATAAAGCGTGAGAGATGTCTGGCGGGGATTCTGACCAGTGAAGGTCAGGGAGTAGCATGTAGAGAGGAAACGCTAATTGAAAAATGATTGGACACGTCCCAAAACTGAGACGTGTCCAATCATTACTTAAATGTGATTACAACGGTTTCATCAGCACGATATAGGTAGATTGGCCAGCGACTTTAAGCTCTTCATTCCTATCGTCTACCCCTTTGAAATCAAATTTGATTTGATAATGCAGTTTCTCAGAACTGCTCTCGACCGCTTCTACCGAGAAAGAACCGCTCTTGGGCTTATATGAAAAAGAGGTGGTATAGCCAGGGATGGTTCCGGTTTCGAAGTAATAGACATTTTCGAAGGGGAAATTTTGATCTGTGACTGAATAGGTGCCGGATTTGATGTTTTTATCAAATATCAGCACCAGACCTTTTTTACTTCTATGCGAGTAGTCTTGTGTATTCGTCCGAGTGATCAGCGCAATTAGATTGCTATTGGGATCGGCTTCGAACTCGACAATTTGACTATCAAACTTCACCCTGTTTGAAACTGTGGCTTGAGTTTCCGCACTGACGGTAATAATTGAATCTGCAGAAGCGATTGTGTTTTTGCCTTTAAAAAAACTCATAAGATTCTTCCTTGCATTAAATGTGTGGTGGGTTACGGCACTCAAATAATAAGTTCGCAAGAAACGCCGGGCTACTGTCAGATTTGACAGTTGTTTATAACGTTTGGCGATAGATGAAAAATTTTATGCTATTACGAAAAACAATTTATTCCGTTCCAACGACCGTACCTTTCTTGCCAAACGCCGAGGCCGCAATCCCCCATTGCCCGAGCCAGTAACTAAGGATGATCACATAAGGCGCTGCTTCAAACGGCACCACGAATCGACTGATGCCAATGACGCTGTCCGAGAACACAAACGCCACCGCACCGCCAGCCGCCAGCAGCGCCGAGCGTCTCGGCACTTCGGTCCCAAGCCGGGCCAGCGCCCGCCAGAGCATTGCGCTGATGGCCAATCCGTAAACAATCACCGGGATCAGCAACGGACCCAGTCCGTGGGAAATCAAAATCCCCAGCAGCACCGCGCCAACACCCAGCGCAATCAGCAATGGCAACAACGCCAACCGCCGGCAATCGCTCAAATAGGCCTTCAGATACGCCAAGTGGGCAACCAAAAACGCCCCAAGCCCGAACACAAACAAATCCCCCGGCCACGCCAGCAGCACATCGCCGAGCAGGGAGAAAATCAGTCCAAGGCTGATCCAGCGCCGATATTCGCTGGGCGGTGCGTCATGTAACCAGCCGAGCAGGGCCAATACCGGTAGCGGTTTGACCAGCAGACACAACAACGCGGCATGCACGCTGAGGCCATAAAGGAACGTCACCGCGCCCATCAGCGCCAGAATCAGCCAGCTCACGATCAGTTAACCGAGATTGCGCAGTCGAAAGATTCCACTGCCGGTACTTCCGGTGCCCATGGCTGTGAGTAGGTCAGGCGCAAACGGCCCGTGCCCGCGGCGAAGGACTGGAAGCGCCAGGTCGAGATGCCGGCGCTGCCGACGATCCCCGCGTCTGCCGGGTTGCTGTAGACCTCTGGGCTGAGCGCGCGCAATACGCCACCGGCCGAATCCTGGATTGCCCAGCGGTAACCCGTGGTCGGGTTGCTTGGCAGGGTCAGGATCAGGTTTTGCCCGCTGTGCAGTTTTACCGGGCATTCGCTTTGTTTTTCCACGGTCACGTTCTGTTTCGGTTGCGTGGCGCACGCGGCCAGCAAGGAGAGGGCGAGGGGGACAAACAGGCGGGTGGGGGACATAAGGTCAGTGGCTCCGGCATTCACGACGAACGGCGAGCATAACTGAAGATGAGACAAAGTGTGACGGCAACGCGAAGCCGTCGTTGTTAGTGCCGACGCCATCGCGGGCAAGCCCGCGATGGCGTCGGTACTGACGCTATAGTTCTGTCAGAACAGAATCTTCGCCACATCCGCAAAGCGCTTGGCGAAATGCACGGTAATCCCTTCCTTCAGATAATCCGGCAATTCTTCAAAGCTACCTCGATTAGGCTCCGGCAGAATCAATTCAAAGATCTTCTGCCGCCGCGCCGCAATTACCTTTTCGCGCACGCCGCCAATCGGCAGTACATGCCCGGTCAGCGTCAGTTCGCCGGTCATGGCGATGCCTTTTTTAGGCGCCTGGTTTCGGGCGAGCGAGAGCAGGGCGCTGGCCATGGTCACGCCGGCACTCGGGCCGTCTTTTGGGGTGGCGCCTTCCGGGACGTGCAAGTGAACGAAAGCTTCGTCGAAGAACTTCGGATCACCGCCAAACGACTTCAGGTTGGAGCTGACGTAGCTGTAGGCGATTTCTGCCGACTCTTTCATCACGTCACCCAATTGCCCGGTGAGTTTGAAACCACGGTTCAAGGTGTGAATGCGCGTGGCTTCGATCGGCAAGGTCGCGCCGCCCATGCTGGTCCAGGCCAGCCCGGTGATGACCCCGGTACCGGACAGCACTTGCTCGTTACGGAACACCGGATGGCCGAGTGAGGACTCGAGGTCTTTCGGGCCGAGCTTGATCACCGCTTTCGGCTCGTCGATCAGTTTCACAACGGCTTTGCGCACCAGTTTGCCCAGTTGTTTTTCCAACTGCCGCACGCCGGCTTCACGGGCGTATCCGTCGATCAAAGCTTTGAGGGCGCTGTCGCTGATGCTCAGGCTGCCTTTGGACACGCCGGCCTTTTCCAGTTGCTTGGGCCACAGGTGACGTTTGGCGATGGCGATTTTTTCTTCGGTGATGTAACCCGACAGGCGAATAATTTCCATCCGGTCCAGCAACGGTCCGGGAATTGAATCCAGGGTGTTGGCGGTGCAGATGAACAGCACTTTCGACAGGTCCAGACGCAAGTCCAGGTAGTGGTCGAGGAATTCGACGTTCTGTTCCGGGTCGAGGGTTTCCAGGAGCGCCGAGGCCGGGTCGCCCTGGTAGCTTTGGCCCATCTTGTCGATCTCGTCGAGCATGATCACCGGGTTCATCACTTCGACATCTTTCAACGCATGGACGAGTTTGCCCGGTTGCGCGCCGATGTAGGTGCGGCGGTGGCCCTTGATCTCGGCTTCGTCGCGCATCCCTCCGAGGCTGAAGCGGTAGAACGGCCGACCGAGGGATTCGGCGATGGATTTGCCGACACTGGTTTTACCTACGCCCGGCGGGCCGACCAGCAGCACGATTGAGCCGCTGATCTCGCCTTTGTAGGCCCCGACGGCGAGGAACTCGAGGATGCGGTCCTTGATGTCGTCGAGGCCGGCATGGTGTTTGTCCAGCACCTTGCGTGCGTGCTTGAGGTCAAGTTTGTCCTCGCCGTACACGCCCCACGGCACCGAGGTTGCCCAGTCGAGGTAGTTGCGGGTGACCGCATACTCCGGCGAACCGGTTTCGAGGATCGACAGCTTGTTCATTTCCTCTTCGACGCGTTTTTGCGCCTGAGCGGGCAGAACCTTGCCTTCCAGGCGCTGTTCGAACTGCTCGATGTCGGCGCTGCGGTCGTCCTTGGTCAGGCCCAGCTCTTGCTGGATGACCTTGAGTTGTTCCTTGAGGAAGAACTCGCGCTGATGCTCGCCGATCTTGCGGTTAACTTCGGCGGAGATTTCTTTCTGCAGGCGCGCGACTTCGACTTCCTTGCGCAGCATCGGCAGGACTTTTTCCATGCGCTTGAGCATTGGCACGCAGTCGAGCACTTCTTGCAGGTCGCTGCCGGTGGCCGAAGTCAGTGCGGCGGCGAAGTCGGTCAGCGGCGATGGGTCGTTGGGGCTGAAACGGTTGAGGTAGTTCTTCAGCTCTTCGCTGTACAGCGGGTTGAGCGGCAGCAGTTCCTTGATCGCATTGATCAGCGCCATGCCGTAAGCCTTGACCTCGTCGGTCGGCTCGGTGGGTTGGTGCGGGTATTCGACTTCAACCAGGTACGGCGGGCGATGGTGTTTGAGCCAGGTGCGGATGCGCACGCGAGTCAGGCCTTGGGCGACGAATTGCAGTTTGCCGTTTTCGCGACTGGCGTGGTGCACCTTGACCAGGGTGCCGTAGAGCGGCAGGGCCGAGGTGTCGAAATGGCGCGGATCTTCCTGGGGCGTGTCCATGTAGAACAGGGCCAGGGAGTGGTGATCGGATTTGCTCACAAGATCCAGCGTTTCAGCCCACGGTTCTTCATTGACGATGACCGGCAGCACTTGGGCCGGGAAGAACGGGCGGTTGTGGATCGGGATGATGTAGACCTTGTCCGGCAGGTTCTGGCCTGGCAGGGCGAGGCCTTTGCCGGTGGAGTGGTGTTCGGCGTTCTCTGGGTCGGCGTATTCGCTCGGGTCTTCGGGGAATTCTTGCTGGTCGCTCATGGGGCACCTGCGCAATTGGGTATGGGTGTTAGATGGGGCAGGTGGGGGGTGGTTTCAATGGCGATGGATATTTCAGGGTGTGTTCAGGATTTTGACAGGTCATTGCCCGATAGGACGTTCGTCCCGTCTTCAGTTTTTTCATTCGTGGTCGATAACCTATACAGAAGCTAACTTGTTGCATAAGTTTTGGCCGGACGAGCGGTCATCTGTCATGTGCTATTCAGTGATGGCACTTGGCCTTAATTCAGGCATCATCCCCTTCGTGTCGGGCTTCAGTACGATCCTATCGCCAAGGCAGGCCATTTCGACTCCCTGACTTTTTGGAAGCCTCATGGCCCGTTTGATTTCTGCTTTATTCATAGCCGCAGCGCTCTGCCTCATTGGTTTGGCCAATGCCGCGCCGCTGCAAATCCAGATGCACGATCAAAATGGCAAATCCCTGGCCGATGCGGTCGTCACCCTGCAAGGTCCGGGCGGTCTGCCGGTGGGCGCGCTCAAGGCCGACATGGACCAGCGCAGTCAGCAATTCGCGCCCCACGTGCTGGCGGTGCACACCGGCACGCCGATCAAATTTCCCAACAGCGACAACATCCGCCATCAGGTCTATTCGTTTTCGCCGGCCAAGCGCTTTGAACTGCGGCTGTACGAAGGCACGCCGTCCGACCCGGTGCTGTTCGACAAACCTGGCGTGGTGGTGCTCGGCTGCAACATTCACGACTGGATGCTCGGCTACGTCTATGTCACCGATGACCCGCGTTTCGGAGTGACCGACGCCCAAGGCCAATTGACCCTCGACGCGCCGGCCGGGGTTTATCACGCCACCCTCTGGCACCCGCAAGCCTCGGGGATGCAACCGGTCGACGGCGGCGAAGTAAAAATCGCTGGGGCCGGCCTCACGCAGGCCTTCACCCTGACCATCGAGGCCCAGGCCGAGCAAACCCCGACCGCGCCCGCACCGAGTGCCTTTGGCGATGCCTTTAAGCGAGCCGCCCATGAAACTACGCAGTAGCTTTCAGGCGCGGGTCGCCTGTGTCCTGATTCTGCTGTTGCTGGTGGTGGTCGGCGCGCTGTACTTCAGCGTGAAGGCGGCGACCAACTCGGCGGTGCGCGGCCAGGCCAGTGCGCAATTGGAAGTCGGCACACGGGTATTCGAACGGTTACTGGAAGTGCGGGGCCGACGGCTGGCCGACGGCGCGCAGTTGCTCGCAGCGGATTTCGGTTTTCGCGAAGCGGTGGCCAGCGGCGACGCGGCGACCATGGCCTCGGTGCTGCTCAACCATGGCAAACGCATCAATGCCAGCGACATGATTTTGCTGGGCATGGACGGCAAGGTCCTGGCCAGCACCCTCGATGACGTCGTCGAAGGTACGCCGTTCCGCTACGACCAAGCCTTGCGAGAAGCCCGACGCACGCAACAGACCATGGTGATCGTGCCGTTGCAGGGCAAACCGCATTTGTTGGTGGAAGCCATGGTGCTGGCGCCGCTGCCGATCGCTCGGGTGGTCATGGGGTTCAGCATGGACGCAAGTTGGGCGGCTGAATTGCAGTCGCTGACCAACCTTGAAGTGTCGTTCCTCACCGTCGATCGCCAGCACGTCGGCGAGTTGGTTAGCACCCAGCCCAGTGCCATGAACGACAGCCTCATGCGATTAATGCTCGGCAGTCGGCAGGGCAGCCAGGTGCAGTTGAGTGAGCTTCACGATCAGAATTTCCTCGGCCAGTCGTTGATGCTGGCGAGTGCTCCGCAAGGCAGCGATAACCAGGTGATCGCGCTGTTGCAAAGTCCGCTGGATGTAGCGATGCAAGCCTTCGCGCCGCTGGATGAAAAGATCCTCGGCATTGCCTTGGTGGCGTTGCTCGGCTCGCTGGCCGGCGCCTTGTTACTGGCCCGTGGTGTGTCGCAACCGGTGCGCGCGCTGGCCGAGGCCGCCGAGCGGATTGGTCAGGGCGATTACCAGACGCCGGTCAGCCTCAAGCGCAGCGATGAACTGGGCCTGCTCGCCACGGCGTTCAATTCCATGCAAAGCGGCATCGCCGAGCGTGAACTGCAACTGGCCCACAACGCTTTGCACGACCCACTCACCGGCCTGCCCAATCGCACGCTGGCGATGGAACGCTTGGGCAGTGCGATCTCCGCACAACGACCGATGGCGCTGGTGTACATGGGCATCGATAACCTGCGGGCAATCAACGAAACCGCTGGCCCTGAGTCGGTCGATCAACTACTGCGCCAGACCGGCGAACGCCTGCAAGTCGCGCTGCGCCCCGGCGATACCGTGGCGCATTTGATTGCCGATGAATTCCTGTTGTTACTCGACGGTATGGACAGTGACGCAGCTGTGGCGGTGGCCGATCAGCTTCAACAATTGTTGCTCAAGCCCCAACGCATCAACGGCCATGACCTGATGCTTGAGTGTCGTATGGGCATCGCGGCCTATCTCGTGGATGGCTTGAGCGCGCACACCTTGCTGGAGCGCGCCGCGATTGCGATGAAAGACGCGGCGCAATTGCCCGGTCGCCTGCAAATCTACGAACAGGGCCGTGACCTCGTACATCGTCGCCAGATCACCCTGATCCGTGACTTGCGCCACGCCGCAAGCAATGGCGAATTCCTGCTGCATTACCAGCCCAAACTCGACATCAGCAAAGGCCATGTACGCCAGGCAGAAGCCTTGCTGCGCTGGCAGCATCCGCAATTTGGCATGGTCTCGCCGGCAGAATTCATTCCCTTGGCCGAGCGCACCGGCAGCATTCAAACGTTGACTAATTGGGTGATCGGCGAAGGCATGCGCCAGCTCTCGGAATGGAATCGCCGGGGCCTGCGTTTGCAGCTGTCGCTGAACATTTCTGCCGAGGACTTGCTCAGTGATGACCTGGCCGAGCGGGTCTCGGCGCTGTTGCGCGATTATCGCTTGCCGGCTGAACAATTGATTTTCGAAATCACCGAAAGCGCGGTCATGCGTGAACCGGAGCGAGCCCTGAAAGTGCTGCATCGGTTGCGTGATTGCGGCATCAGTTTGTCGGTGGATGACTTCGGCACCGGTTACTCATCGCTGGCACACCTCAAGCGTTTGCCGGTGCAAGAGTTGAAGATCGATCAGTCCTTCGTTCGCGATCTGGATGAAACCAGCGAGGACGCGGTGATCGTTCGTTCGACCATCGAAATGAGCCATAACCTGGGACTCAAAGTGGTGGCCGAGGGCGTTGAATATGCCCACAGCCTGCGTTTGCTCGAACGCTGGCAGTGCGACACGGCGCAGGGTTATCTCATCAGTCGCCCGCTGAGCGCGGCGGCGTTCGAAGCTTGGGTGGCGTTGCCCCTGAGCGCTCAAACTTCCATGGTTCATTGATTCATGACTTCACGTTTTTCCCTGTTGCTCGGCTGTCTCGTCGGCCTGACCCTGCAAACCGCCGTGGCCGATAACGGTCGTCTGATCGCCACCGGCGGCGCCAGCAGCCTCGAAGGTACGGCGGGCGGTGGCATCACGCCGTGGGCGGTGCTCGCCGGTTATGGCGAAAAGAATGAGTGGGGCGCCACGGCGTTCGCCACCACCGTCAACCTGCCGGACTATCGGCTGGATGTGGCGGGTCTCGCGTTGGCCTATGACAACCGCGTTGAATTGTCCTTTGCCCGGCAACGCTTTGATCTCGGTTCGTTGGTGCACAAGCTGAACCTGCCGCAAGACAGCCTCGGACAGGACGTGCTTGGGGTGAAGATTCGGCTGTTTGGCGACGTGATCTACGACGACTTGCCGCAGGTTTCGTTGGGACTGGAATACAAACATCAGCGTGATTTTTTGATCCCCAGCCTGGTTGGCGCCAAGCGTGACAGCGATACCGAAGGTTATCTGGCCGCCAGTCGTTTGTTCATGGGCGCAGCGTTTGGCTACAACCTGTTGGTCAATGGCAGCTTGCGTTACAGCCGTGCGAACGAGTTGGGGTTGCTGGGGTTTGGCGGTGATCGTCGCGACTCGCGCAGCCTGTTGAAAGAAGGTTCGGTCGCGGTGCTGTTCAATCCGCGTTGGGCGGTGGGCGTTGAGTATCGAGAGAAACCAGACAACCTGTCGTTCTCCGGGGAAAGCGATTGGGCGGACCTGTTTATCGGCTATTTCCCCAACAAGCATGTCTCGGTGGTGTTGGCCTACGCCCGGCTCGGCGAAATCGCCACGCTGGATAACCAGAACGGCACGTATCTGTCGATCCAGGGGAGTTTCTGATGCGGATTTTCCCTCTGATTCTGGCGCTGCTGTTGAGTGCCTGCGTACAGCAACCGCCCAAGGACGACAGCCTCTACCGCGACCTCGGCGAGCGTCCGGGGATCACTCGGATTGTTGAAGGCATGTTGCTGAAAATCGCCAGGGATGAACGCATCGTCGAGCGTTTTCGCAAGATTGATATCCAGCGCCTGCGGGACAAACTGATCGAACAGTTCTGCGTCGAAGCGGGCGGCCCTTGTGTGTACACCGGCGACAGCATGGCCGAGAGTCACAAGGGTCAGAACGTCAGCCGCAGCGACTTCAATGCACTGGTCGAAGACCTTATCGCCGCGATGGATGAACAGGGCATCAGCGTCCCCGTACAAAACTGCTTGATCGCCAGACTGGCACCCATGCGCCCTGACGTGATTGAGAAATAACACCGTCCGATTGCGTTTATGCCCGCTGCGTAGAAAAAAAGGCGACCCCCTCACAGGAGTCGCCTTTCCTTTAACCGCCGCTAAAACTTACTCGGACAGTTTGTACGCAATCACGTAGTCACCTTGCTTGGTGCCCAGCGACCCATGACCGCCCGCAACGACCAGCACGTATTGCTTGCCGTCTTTTCCGGTGTAGGTCATCGGCGTGGTTTGCGCGCCTGCTGGCAGGCGGCCTTCCCACAACTGCTTGCCGTTTTTCACGTCGTAGGCGCGCAGGTACTGGTCGAGGGTGCCGCTCAGGAAACCAACGCCGCCAGCAGTGACGAAGGTACCGCCCAGGCTAGGCACGCCCATGCTCAACGGAATCGGAACCGGCGAGCTGTCGCGCACGGTGCCGTTTTTGTGTTTCCAGATGATTTTGCTGGTGGTCAGGTCGACCGCTGTCACGTAACCCCAGGCCGGTGCCTGGCACGGCAGGCCCAGTGGCGAGAGCAGGGGTTCGAGGATGACGCCGTATGGCGCGCCTTTGTTCGGCTGCACGCCTTCGGTTTCGCTTTTACGCGGGCCTTGGGCGGCGATTTCGGCGGCCGGGATCAGTTTCGATTTGAACGCCATGTAGTCCGGGTTCATGAAAGCAATCTGACGCACCGGGTCAACCGAGATGCCGCCCCAGTCGAACACGCCGAAGTTGCCTGGGTACACGATCGAACCTTGCAGCGATGGCGGCGTGAACGGGCCGTCGTAGCGCATGGATTTGAAGTCGATCCGGCAGATCAGTTGGTCGAACGGGGTGACGCCCCACATGTCGCGTTCTTTGAGCGGCGGCGGCATCAGGTTCAGGTCGGATTTCGGTTGGGTTGGTGAAGTGTGATCACCTTCGACAGCGCCTTGTGGCACCGGCACTTCGTTGATCGGCACGATGGCCTTGCCGGTGCTGCGGTCCAGCACGTAGATGCTGCCTTGCTTGGTGGACGCGAGTACCGCTGGCTTCACGCCGTCTGCGGTTTTCAGGTCCATCAGGGTTGGCTGGCCGCCGACGTCCATGTCCCACAGGTCGTGGTGGGTGAACTGGAAGTGCCAGCGCACCTTGCCGGTGGCGATGTCGAGCGCGGTCAGGCCGGCGGCGTGCAGTTCCGATTCTGGCGTACGCGCGCCACCGAACTGGTCCGGGGTCTGGTTGCCCATCGGCAGGTAAAGCATGCCGAGTTTTTCGTCGACCGAGAACATGGACCACATGTTCGGCGAGTTGCGGGTGTAGACCTTGCCTTCGGCAATCGGCGTGGTGTCGTCCGGGTTGCCACTGTCCCAGTTCCACACCAGTTTGCCGGTGTGCACGTCGAACGCGCGGATCACGCCGCTAGGCTCGTCGGTGGAGACGTTGTCGGTGACGTGGCCCCCAATCACCACCAGGTCTTTAGTGACCGCTGGCGGTGAGGTGGAGTAGTAACCGCCCGCAGTGAAGCCGCCGATGTTGGCGCGCAGATCAACCTGGCCCTTGTCGCCAAAGTCTTCGCACATTTTGCCGGTGTCGGCGTCGAGGGCGATCAGACGGGTGTCGGCCGTCGGCAGGAAGATCCGGCGTGGGCAGACGCTGCTGACCGGCGCAGGGTTGGCGGTGCCCGTCGGGCTTTGCGCGGACGCGTAAGGGGCGTCATCGTGATACGTCACGCCACGGCAGGTCATGTGCGCCCAACCCTTGAAGTTCGCCGCGTTTTGCGTGGAGAGCTTCGGATCGAAACGCCAGATTTCCTTGCCGGTGTCCGGGTCCAGCGCGATCACCTGGCTGTGCGGCGTGCAGACATAGAGCATGCCGTTGACTTTCAGCGGGGTGTTTTCGGCGGTGGTTTCGCCCGGGTCGTTCGGCCCTGGCAGGTCGCCGGTGCGGAAGGTCCAGGCCGGAACGAGTTTGTTCGCGTTCTGCGGGGTGATCTGCGCCAGTGGCGAGTAACGATCGCCGTGAGCGCTGCGGCCGTAGGAATTCCAGTCACCGTCGGGCATGGCCGGGGCGGTGTTGGTCATGCCTGGCACGCTGTCGCGGTCCAGTTGGCCTTTGATTTCACCCGGGTTGGTGAATTGGCTGGCCAGCGCAGCAACGCCCGCCAGCACCACGGCCACGCTCAGTGCGCCGGTGCCCATCGGCGCAGGGCCAGTGAGCAACAGCGGACGGCGGAACCACGGCAGCAACATGACGATGCCCAGCGCAAAGAGCATGGCCAGACGCGGCACCAGTTGCCACCAATCGAGGCCGACTTCCCACAAGGCCCAAACGGTGCTGGCGAACAGCACCAGTGCGTAAAGGCCCAGTGCAGCGCGGCGAGCGACAATCAGCAGCACGCCGGTCAGCGCCAGGCCGATACCGGCCAGCAGGTAATACAGCGAGCCGCCGAGCATGCTCAGCTTGATCCCGCCTGCCAGCATGGCCAGGCCCAGTAGCAAAAGCAGGATACCGAGCAGGCTCGGCAGCAGACGGCTTCGACTCAAAGCACCATCAGTGCTCATAGTGTGGTTCTCCGTGACGTTTTAAGTAGTCCCGCGCAAGTTCACTGTAGATGACGATCCGGTGCGGGCAGGGTTCATTAAGAAACTGGGTTAGAAGGACGATTGCACTTTGATACCGCCAATCAGCGCGTCATCGACCTGGTCCACGCCACCGGGGTGGCGGATGTATTGCAGGTTCGGGCGCACGGTCAGCCAGTTCGTGACGTGCACGCCGTAATAGAGTTCGGCGCTGTATTCGGTGTCCTGCGGTGGCAGGAAGGACGGGTCGTTGTAGTCGAACACGGCGCGGGCCTGATTGGTCGCCTCGGCGTTCTTGCGATAGGCCGGGTTGACGTGGACGCGGGCCAGGGCGAAGCCGATGTCGTCGCGGGCACGGGCATCGAACAAGCCTTTGTAGACGACGCCCGCCTGGACATAGTTGTCGATGGCGTTGGTCTTCTTGTCGTGCATCGTGCCGTTGGCGAACACGCTCAGGCCGCGGGAGTTATCGCTGGCGCGGCTGGTCAATTGCTGCTGCACACCGAGCCACACACCGTGTTTGCTCGAAGCGCTGCGGTAAGCCTCGCCACTCAGGGCGGCGGGCTGGCCGTTGCTGTCCTTGTAGACATCAGTGGCCTTCGCGTTGCTGTAGTAATACCCCGCGCGGTATTCGCCCGGCAGGCCATTGAGCTTAGGCGACCAGACCAGTTCCACCGGCAGGATCGCGCCCTGGGTGCCGCTGCCGCTGAGCTTGAAGCCATTGTCGCGTTCAAGGTTCGACGGGTTTTGCTCGTAGGCGCCGACCTGCGCGTACAGCTCCGGCGTCAGGTGATATTTGACCCGCATCGCCCACTGGCTGACCGGCCAGTTGTACCAGATGCCACCGACCCAGTTGCCGACTTGCGAGCCGCAGAACGCCAGGTTCTGGAAGTCGCAGGGGAAGCTGTTGAAGTCTTCGCCTTCGCCGAAACGGCCGACTTTGATGTCGAGCTTCTGATCGAAGAATTTCTGCTGATACCACATCTGCGTCAGGCGCCATGTCTGCCCGCGGCCCCAGACTTCCTGAGCCGAGGTGAACCCGCCCACCCGTGGGTCGTTGATGCGGTCGTTGCTGATGTTGTTGCCGTTGCGCTCGGTGAGGGTCAGCTGAAATTCGGCGTCGTCCCAGCCCAGAATCTTCTGCAAGTCCATGTGGGTGCCGAGGCCGAACTGGTCGCTATAGCGAGCCGTGCGGTCATGGTCGTAGCCGCCGTGCAGATTGCTGCCCATTTCGCCGGTGTAATCGACTTTGAAGTCGTAGCCTTTTTCCGAAAGGTCGGTGCGCGTGCCGTTCCAGTCGCCGAGCATCCACGGCGACCCGCTGTCGAAGGCCGGAGCGGCCTGGGTGCAAGTGGCGAGGCCCAGCGCGGTGAATCCGCCGATCAGGTTCAGGGCTTTTCGACGAGCAATAGCGATGCAGACAGCGCTGTCTCGCGGAGTTTTAAGATAAGGCATAGGGGAAGTAATTCTGGGTCTTTTTCTGGGAAGTGAACTGAAGCGGCAGTATGTCGCGGGCAGCGGAAGCGTTTCAGCTTGACGGGTGCAAGGATAATGTCCTGTTACAAATAGAGAAAGCGCTTTTAACGACATGGAGCGTTTCGGATTTGGTAACAGTCAGTGGAAAAGATCGCAGCCTCGTTTCACTCGACAGCTCCTACAGGTGAACGCATTCCAATGTAGGAGCATCGAGTGAAACGAGGCTGCGATCTTTTGTGTTTCACCTACATTTATCTGACCGCACACAGATCGCTTCCCCCCAACGAAGCCCTCGGCTAAGGTGCGCGGCTTCCCATTCTTTCACCGCTCGAAGGCCCGGCATGACCGAACAGAACAACAACCCGCTGCACGGCGTGACGCTGGAGCAAATCCTCAACGCGCTGGTTGAGCACTACGAATGGTCGGGGCTGGCCGAGCGCATCGATATCCGCTGCTTCAAGAGTGACCCGAGTATCAAGTCGAGCCTGACATTCCTGCGCAAAACCCCGTGGGCACGGGAGAAGGTCGAGCGCTTGTACGTGAAGTTGATGCGCACCAAGCGCCCGGTCTGAGCATGGTCAACTCACCGACGCCAGGTTCTGCCGCGAGGCGTCGTTTTGTGGCCGTGGCTGCAGTGCTTGGCTGGGCGGGACTGAGCATTCAGCTGTACCTGATTTTCTACTCACGCTGGACGCTGGCGGCCAGTCTGCTCGGCGGGCTGATCAGCTTCTTCAGCTATTTCACCGTGCTGAGCAATACGCTGGTGGCGACCGTGCTGACGTGTGAGCTGACGTCCCGCGAGTCGGCGGCGCGCCGCTGGTTTTTGCAGCCGTGGGTAAGTAGCGGCATTGCCGTGAGCATCGCCGTGGTCGGCCTGGGGTACAACGTGTTGTTGCGCCATTTATGGCATCCGCAAGGCTGGCAATGGTTGGCCGATGAGCTGATGCATGACGTCATGCCACTGATGTTTCTGGCTTATTGGTGGTGCTGTGTGCCGAAAGGCACGTTGCGACTGCGGCATATCGCTGCGTGGGTGATCTATCCAGTGGTGTACTTCGCGTATTCGTTGTGGCGCGGGCATCTGCTGGCGGTTTATCCCTATCCTTTCATTGATGTCGGCAAACTGGGTTATCCACAGGTGTTCGTGAATGCCGGAGGGTTACTGGTAGGGTTTGTGGTGATTGCCTTGCTATTGATGGGGGTCGACCGACAGCTTGGGCGGCGCGGATAGCGCCGCCAGCACGGATCAATCCTCCTCGCTGTCATCCAGCCGCCAGTAGCCGACGGCTTTGACGAACTGCTCGTTAAGCCCGTGCTCATCCAGCAACACCCGGCGTATCTGCCGCGACACTTTGCTCTCGGTCGCCACCCAGGCGTACAGATTGCCGCTGGGCACTTGCAGCTGCTTCACCGTCTTCAGCAGGTTGTCCTTGCCGCCCTCGCGCAAGACCCAGATCACGTTGACCTGCGCGGTGCTTTCCAGAAGCAGCTGTTCGGCGCCGTTCTCTACTTCCACAATCACCAATGCCCGGCGATTGGCCGCCAGGCCTTCCAGCCGTCGAGCGATCGCGGGCAGGGCGGTTTCGTCACCGATCAGCAAGTAGCTGTCGAAAATGTCCGGCACAACCATCGAGCCCCGTGGCCCGCCGATGTGCAGGAATTGGCCGGGTTTGGCTTGCTCGGCCCAGGTCGAAGCAGGGCCGTCGCCGTGCAGCACGAAGTCGATGTCCAGTTCCAGCGTGTCGAGGTCGTAACGACGCGGTGTGTAGTCGCGCATCGCCGGCATCGGCCCGTTGTCTTTACCGGCACCGAGCACCAGGGTTTCCAGGGCGGCTTGTTCCGCCGCGTTTTGAGGGAACAACAGTTTGATGTGGTCGTCCGTGCCGAGGCTGACGAAGCCCGCTAATTCCGGTCCTCCCAGCGTGATGCGGCGCATGCGCGGCGTCAGGTCGACCACCCGCAACACTTCCAGGCGACGGCGTTTGATCTCGTGGCTGACACGGTGGATGGTTTGCACGATCACTTCAGTCATTCGGCTTGCTCCTGAGCGGGTTGAACGACAGGGCCATCGACGATGGCTTTGGCGGTGTTGTTAAGCAGGTCGCGCACCCGCAGGATTTCTTCCGGGCTCCAGCGGCCGTGATGCATCTGCAAGGCATGACGCAAGTTGTGCACTGCTTCGTGAATCTCGGCGGGGCGGTCATGGCCGCGCAATGAGCGCTTGCTGACTTCGATGCGCATCCGCACACCATCCAGTGCGATCGACTGTTCGCTTAACGACAGACGTCCGGCGTCGGTGATGGTGTAGCGTTTTTTGCCACCCTCGGCGTCGCCCAGGATCATCTCGCTTTCTTCAAGGAAGGTCAGGGTCGGGTAGATCACGCCGGGGCTGGGGCTGTAGGCGCCGTCGAACATGCTTTCGATCTGGCGGATCAGGTCATAGCCGTGGCAAGGCTGCTCGGCGATCAGCGCCAGCAGCAGCAGTTTCAGATCGCCCGGGGCAAACACCCTCGGGCCTCGGCCACCCCGTTCGCGGCCGGGGCCTGGGCGTTTTTCGAAGCCGTCGCGGCCGTCGTTATGGTCGCGGTGTTGGGAATGATGGTCTCTCATTTTTCGCTGCTCTCGCCGTATTTAGATACAACTTAAGATATATCTTAACCGCAGGGCAAGACGTTTTTTGCAAGGGGCTGATCGGTGCCGACGGGCGGTTGGCGCGGTCAATGATGCAATTCACCAGGAAATATCACCGCACATAAGCTGATTTTGTCGCCGATACAGGAATTGTTTAATAGTTAAAGCTATTGCTCTAATAATAGTTGAGCTTATGTTCTAAAAATCCTGCAAGTCCATTGTTGTCTAGGCGAAACCGCTGTATGGTTTTTTTAGTAAAACTGTATGTAGGCTGTAACTTACAGTCACCGTTTGGTATTTGAGTTTTTTGTTTCTTTTTCCTTCTGGTCATGAGGTTGTTTAACTACGCGCTCATGGGAAGTTGCCTGCTTACTTTCCGGAACAAGAAGGCGAAGATGTTTCGGCGTTGGAAGTTCAAACAAAGCGACCTGTTACGGGTAAGCAGTTTTTAGCTTTCAATGAACCGATTCCATAAAGAAAACAGGTAATTAACAATGTTCAAGAAAATCGCAATCGCTGCCCCATTGGCTATTTTGGCGCTGGGTTCCTCCGGGGCATTTGCCGCCGGTGAAGCTGCTCACTCCATCAGCATCATCGCCCACGTGCCGACTAACGGTTTCTACGTGGTGCCGATTGACCCTGACCTGGTTAACAAGGACCAGGACATGAGCTTTCAGCCGAGCACCGGCAAAATGGGCGAGGTTAATGGGTTCTTCGATGTGCGCAACAACAACGGTTCGGTTCACGCCAGCCTGGACAGCGCGCCAAGACTGATTTCTGGTGCCAATTCCATTACTTTGAAAGTGGAACTCAATAACAAGGAACTCAACTTGACCCCGCAAATGGTTGTAGGTGAAGCCGAGTCTGACGTGAACTTCCGCGCACCGCTGAAAATCAGTGCGGTAGGTACGGCCTTCCAGCCGGGCGACTACACCGGTGTCGTGGCAATGACCTTCGACGCTGTCCCTCCCGTGGGCGGCTCGCGCTAACTTTAAAAGTCGCGCAAACCGACAGGGCAAACAGCATTGTTTGTCCCGTCGGACTTCAACTTGATTGTAATCAGAGTAAGAGTTCATGTTCCCGATGACCCCCATCGTGGCTGCGCTTGCGCTGTTGTTTTGCGCCAGTGCAGCGGCGGCTCCCGTTTCTTCCGCCGGTACGACACCGCGAAGTCTCCTGGCGCAGGCCAAAGGTCTTCCCGCGGATTTCGAGGAGCATTTCTTTGATGTGCCTCTGGCTGTCCGGGTAGAGCTCGATCAACAGCCTCTGGGAGAGGCCATGGTGGTGTTGTCTCGCGATGATCGCGTCACCCTGCTCGAATTTACCGATACCAGCGAAAACCGTTTCAGCCCCGCTGAACGGGAAAAATGGGCAAGTTATCTCAAGCCGGGTGTGTCACTGGGCAATTGCACGGGATCATGCCCGGATCAGGTGCTGGCCGTGCACTACAACCTGGAAAACTCGTTGGTTTCGATCCTCACCGAAAACGCCGAGCGCGATCTGGAGGCCAAGCGTTATCACGAGCAGCCGGACGGCGGCAGTAGCGGCCTGATGGTGCGTAACCAGCTCAACCTCAATGGCGGCCAGGATCAGGATCTGGGTGGGCGCTATGGCCTTGAAGCCAGCGCGAGCCTGGGCAACTGGAGCCAGACATTCAACATGCAATTGGCCCGCCTCGGCGGTCCCGACGATAAGCTTTATCACGCGGTTCACGAGCTCTACACCCAGCGCGAACTGCAGGGCAGTTTCCTGCGCCTGGGCTATTTCACCCCAAGTTCCGAAGGGTTGACCCGCCAACCTCGTACGTTTGGCACGAGCCCCGATACCGCTGTCGGCGTCATGTTCGGCAGCTCTGACAGCCTGGCGATCAACAGCCCGATGCCCAGCGTCTATCCGATCTACGTCACGGCCAATCGCCAAGGGTCGGTGGAGATCTATCGCGATGGTCTGTTGATCAACACACAGTCAGTGCCCGCGGGATTGCAAACCCTCGATACCCGGCCGCTGCCAGGCGGGATCTACGAAGTGGAAGTGCGCCTGATCGAAGATGGCCAGATCACCTCCACTACCCAGGAGCTGGTGTACAAACCCAGCAACTGGCGCAACCTCGACGAACGCTGGCGCTACAACCTGTTTGCCAGTGAAGAAAGCAAACTGCTCAGTAACTGGGACCAGCAGTCCAGCGGCAGTCCCACGGCAGGGGCCTCGGTCAATTACCTGATGCACCCACGAGTCATTCTCGGGCTATCGGCGCGGCAGATTCGCGAAAAACTGCAATACGGCAGTTCCATCGACTGGACCCTGGCCAATCACATCAGCCTGTATGCCAACGTGTATCAGACCCAGGATCATGGCACCGGTCTCGACCTGCAAAGTCTTTACAACTATGGCTCCGGTAGCCTGGTGATCAGCCACAACCGCAGCTGGCTGGACACCACCAACCTGTACGAAACCCTGCCAGACGGTACACGGGTGCGCCAACGGAATGTGTTCGTTGGCGAAACCAGCAATTCATCCCTGGCGATCAACCATCGGGTCAGCAGTAAAAGCTCGATCAGCGGACGGGTGTCCCACAGCGAGGGCAACATCGATGGCATCGGTATGGATCTGGGTTGGACCCAGCGCGCTACGTTGTTCGGCAGCGATGCGAGTTGGCGTCTGTCGTTATTTGATCGCCCCGGCAGTTTCAGCAGTGGCGACGCACGCAACCGCGGGATCGACCTGAGCCTTAACCTGGCCTTGGGCGCGCCGGGCCAGCAGATCACCGGCAGCATCGGTTCGCGCACGGCCCGTGACGGCAGCCGCGACAACAATGCTTCCCTCGGCTGGCGCCAGGATTTCAAAGATCACGTGCTGCAAAACGTCTCGGTGACTGCACTCACTGACACCTACGGCGTGGGTGTGTCGAGCCTTGCCAACTTTCGTACCGATGCAGTCAATGGCGACGGTTTCGTCCAGCGGTCGTCCTTCAACGGCAACTTCACCGGCGGTCTTAACCTGGACAGCACCCTTGTCGTCGGTGGCGAGCAAATGCTCATGACCAGCCATTACGAAATGCGTGGCGCGGGAATGATTGTCGACGTGGAATCAGACATCGACGACATCACCCTGCGCGCCGACGATTACAGCGGCGGCGGCGCGGCGTTGAAGCCGGGACGCAATTTCATCCCGATTACCGCGTATCAGAACAGTTCGGTGAGCTTCGATTTTGAAGGCAATCACGTGCCGGCAGCGACCATCGAACCGCCGCGCACGCGCTATCACCTGAACAAGGGCGGGGTGGAGTACCGCAAGGTTCGGGTGATGAGAACCATGACGGTGCTCGGGCGACTGGTCGATGAACAGGGTCGGCCGCTCAAGGGCCATCACGTGATCAACCACGCCAGCCGCGGGGTGACGGAAGTTGACGGGTTCTTCTCGATGGAAATGAACGCCGGCTCGCCGACGCTTGAAGTGCGCCAGGGCAATCAGCTGCTGTGTCAGTTCCGCCTCGATGCGAGCCGTCACCGCAGTGAAAACGATGTGTTGATGATCGGTGATCTGCGCTGCACGCCGGACACCCTGGCGGACGTCGCCTCTAACGAGCAAAAGGCGGGGTGAATATATGAAGAAATCTACCTGTTATCTGGGATTGTTAATGGCATTGGCGGTGCCTTCGGCTGAGGCGGCGAATCAGGAAATCAGAGCGTTGTTTCAGCCGGATCCTTCTCAGCCACAAAAAAATATATTTCTTAACAAAACACCGAACAGTGGTTACTGCGCGAGCTATCCGGGTGAATGCACTAGCAACAATATGTTCAGTATTCAGCTGCCGATCCGGTTCAACGCCAGCCGTTTCATCGGGGCCGGCGAAGGTATCCCCTTGAAGGTGCCGGCCAACTGGCGACAGCTGACGGTGACCAATGCCGAGACCCGTGAAACGGAGACTGTTGAAGTGCGCATCACCGGTGTTGGCTCCAGGTTCATTTTGAGCGATTCAGCGGCCAATCTGGTGGGGGTGACCGACATACTCGAAGGTCATCAAAAGCTATGGACCAGCAGCAGTTGGGTCTACGCACCGGCACCCTGTCAATACAGCGGTGTGGGGATTTACAACCCCACGAATTATCGGTTTTTCTGGAAAACGCCCGTGGAAGCATCTTGCGTCAAGGTGGCCGCTTACTTCATTCCCTCCATATACTTTGACACCCTCGATATCGCCTATGAACTGCGCACCCCCAATCCTTTGGGCATGTCGAGCGGGCTGTACACGGGCTCGATTCCCTACACCCTGGGCCCCGGCGCCGATTTCGATCTGGGGCCAGTGATGCAACCGGACGACGCCAACCTGACCCTGGATTTCGTCCTCGACGTACAGCACACCCTGAAGGTTGACCTGCCACCGGGCGGCAACAAAGTTTCGCTGGAACCCGAGGGCGGGTGGCAACGCTGGATTGAAGGTGGTCGCAGACCGAGCAAGATCTATCGCGACCAGCTGTTTTATCTATCGGCGTCGTCGCGCTTCAAAGTATTGATGCTATGCAACTCGACCGGCGGCCCCCGCTGCAAGCTGTTCAGCCCCAAAGGCAATACCACCGAAGTGGAAACCTACCTCACCTTGCCCGACGGAATCATCGGGCCGGGCGGCGGACCGGTCAGGCTTCACAAGCTGAGTTACAACACCTGGTCATCAGTCTTTCAGCCAGGGATTTATGTGAATCGCAAGGCCGGCTCGCTACGTTTCGAGATGCCCCAGGACTCCATCGATTTTCTGCTGCGGCCCGGCGTTAGCGACACGCTCAGCGGCAACATCACCATTATCTGGGACTCGGAAGTTTGATCGTTCGAGCCTGGCCACTTTTTTCTTATGGGATTAAAGACGATGAACCGTGTGTTTTTGCTGTGGGTGCTCAGTGTGTTTTGCGGGACGGCCAACGCCGGTCCGCAGATCAATGTCGGCACCGTGTATGACTATCTGGATGCGGATAAAAGTACCTACCTCAAACGGGTATTCAACAGCGGCGATGCCACTGCTTTTGTCAAGGTCAACGTGCTGGAAATCGTCTACGACGACGATGGCGCGCCCAAGGAAATTCCGGTCGAGGCTGCGGTGGACGGTGCCTCGCGCAACGGCTTGATGGCCAGCCCGGCGCGGCTGATCGTGCCGGCCCAGGGCATGCAGGGCACGCGTCTGTTGTACATGGGCGAACGAGACCGCGAGCGCTACTTCCGTGTGCGTTTCTTGCCAGTGGTGCCGGAGAAGGAAGATGAATTCGCCGTCTCAAGCGAAGAGCGCGAAGACTACAAACAGAACCTGTCGGCCGGGGTCAACGTGATGACCGGGTTCGGCACAGTCTTTTTCGTGCGCCCCAAAGATGCTCGCTTCGAGACCGCCGTCAATGACACTGCCAGCCGCTACGAGTTGAAAAATAATGGCAACACCGTGGTGATCGTCGATGAATTCAAAAGCTGCTCATTGAGTAACGAGAGTGACTGTGGCGCGACCACCAAACACCACGTCATGGCCGGCAAGGCATTTGGCTTCGACAAGGAAAAGGGGCGTGAATACCGTTTCAACCTGATCGAAGGCAACAGTAAAAAAGTCCTGAAGATTGCCAGCCGATAGGCCGGCTTTCCATCGACACAACGGGTATTGAACATGATCAAGCAATGCGCCGCCGTCGCGCTGACGGCAATGACCGCACTGATGGGCTCTTTGACATGGGCGGCCAGGGAAGAGCACACCTTCGAGGTGTCCGTGAGCATCCCGACGCGCTCGTTCTACCTGATCCCGGCCGAACCGGACTGGATTCACCGGCCCCAGCGGTTGATCTGGAACGCCTCGACATCGACCCTGAGCAGCGTACGCAAGCACTTCGATGTGCGGCATGACACCAGCGCCATTGAAGCGCGCCTGGAGGCCGCCCCCTACCTGTCGAACGGCAGGCCGGCTGACGACATTGTATTGCGGGTCAGTTTCAACGGGGTGGAGTTGAGCCCGGACCTTTCTCCACGGCTGGTAGTGTCGGCGGCTGACGCGGCGGCAGGCAAGCGGGTGTTGCTGGAAATCGCTCCGGTGATGCCGTCCGGAGGATACCGCGCGGGGGATTACAGCGGCAACGTACTGTTGTTGTTCAGCGCCAGGGCGCCGGGGGAGTGAGCTGAAACAGTCTCACAGTCGCGATGTCGGAACGGGCTGACACGCGACACTGCTACCCGGTTGCAGGTACGGCGTCAGAATCGGCGCCATCCCCTTGAGCACTTGCACTGGCAAGGCCGAGGTGAACTTGAATGTTTCGGCCGATTGCCCGGGCACGAACGCAGTCATCGTGCCGAAGTGACGATCGCCGATGTAGAACACGAAGGTCGCGGTGCGGTTAATGGATTTCGAACTCAGAATTCGCCCACCCGAACCGAAGGCTTCGATGCGGTTATCGCCCGTACCGGTTTTGCCGCCCATGGCCAACGGTTTGCCATCCGGCGTAATGAAACTGCCAGAAACACGTTTGGCCGTACCGGCATCGACCACTTGCGACAAGGCTTCGCGCATGGCCGTGGCGACCTCGGAGGGCATGACTCGCTTGCCGACATCCGGGTTATTGATCAGCTTGGTTTCATACGGCGTATTTGCCGCGAAGTGCAGGCTGTCGATGCGCAGTGTCGGCATGCGCACGCCGTCGTTGAGGATGGTACCGATCAGCTCCGCCAAAGCTGCCGGACGGTCGCCGGAACTGCCGATGGCGGTGGCCAGCGACGGCACCAGGTGATCGAACGGATAGCCGACTTTCTGCCAGCGCTGGTGAATGTCGAGGAACGCCTCGATCTCCAGCATGGTGCGAATGCGGCTGTCGCGGGCACCCTTGTGACGGCTTTTGAACAGCCAGCTGTAGACTTCCTGGCGTTCGAACTGGCTGGCTTTGACAATCTGGCTGAACTTGGCGTCAGGGTTGTTTAGCAGGTAGCTCATCAGCCAAAGATCCAGCGGGTGAACCTTGGCGATGAAGCCCTGGTCCGGCAAGTCGTAGGCGCCAGGGCCGTAATTTTCATAGAGCCGCTGAAGACGTTCGTCGGTCAGTTTCTCGGTGAGCTTGGCGCCGTTGAGGTGCGAGCGCACGAACATGTTGAAGCTTTCCTGACTGGCCTGTGGCAACAGATAACGATGCACCGCGGCCATGCGAATCGGTGTTGGGCGCATGCTGTCGAGGAAGGTTTCGAGCCGCGCCTGGGTGTCCTTGTTCTTGTACTTCTTCCAGAACTTCAGCAGGAACGACGTGCCTTCGCGGTCGGCAAAAGAGGCCAGGTATTCCTGACGCCGAGGGTCGCGGTCGTCCTTGAGCAATTCGGCGCTGCTGTTGGGGCCTGAGTACGTGGTGTAACGCACCAGGTCACGCATCAGCCGAATGAACGGCAGGTTGATCGACTCACGTATCGCATCACGCAGGGTCGGCATGCGGCCGTTGTCTTCCTTGCGGAAGTTATGGAAGACATGCAGTCCGCCACCGGTGAAAAAAGCTTCCCCTGGGCTGGCGGAGTACTTGCGATCCAGCGCAGCGCCCAGCATGCTCGGCAAGTTGCGGTCTTTGTTCTGGATCAGGTAATCGACGGCCCAGCGACTCAGGCGGTCCTGATCAGGGACGTCGACCTTCTTCAGTTCCGGGACGGTCATCGTTGCGTACTTATCGTGCAGCTCGGCGATGATCTGCAAATAGGTGGTCAGCACACGCATCTTGGCGGTGGAGCCCAGTTCCAGCTTGCTGCCTTCATTGATATCGAACGGCTGGTCGGTGCTGTCGGTCTGCACCCGCACCCGCGAGCCGTCCGGGGTCAGTTCGAACAGCGTGAAGCTGTAGCGTACTTGGGCGGTACTGGTGGGGGTCAGCAGGCGTTCGCCCATCAAGCCGATCTGCGCCGCAAACACAGGGTCGGCCAGATGCTTCAGGTACTCGGTAGCCCGGGTTTGCAACTCGCCTTGCAGGGTGCTGGTGGCGGAAAGATCAAGGCGATCGAGGTCGTACAGCGGACGGTTGAGCAACCCGCCCAGACGACTGCGCGCCACGCTGATGCCCTTGTTGGTTTCGATCGGCTGAATGGTTGGCTGTGTCTGCCAGTCGCGATAGGTCACTTTGCTGGCCAATGCCGCTGCCGCGAGTGGCGCATCGATCACGCTATTGAGTGCCAGCAGACGAATGTGGCTGTCGGTGAGTTCGGAAAGTTCATCGTGGCCCTTGGTCAGGTAGTGGGAAGGACGGCGCTGGGCAATCATCAAAGACAGCATCTCACGCAGGGCCAGACCTTTTTCCGACATGCTTTTCGGATCTGTCTCCTTGCTGGCCAGCCGCTCGTTGGCCTGGTTGAAATCGGCGCCGTACCAGACGCGCAAACCTTCGGCCATGCCATGCACTTCACCGTGGCCCGGTACTGCCGACAGGGGCACGCTGTTGAGGTAATCGCGAATCACGTTCTGCCGGGCTTCGAGGGTCTCCGGTCCGGCCTGATAGGCGCGCACACTGGCAGAAATCATCTGACGGATTTTTTCCGCGCCCGACACAGTCAGGCCATCGGGCGAATGCCGGTACTTCTCAAGTTGCGTTGCCAGGGTACTGCCGCCCGCCGACTGGCCCGGCAGGTGCAACAACTTGGCGACCTGGGACCACGCCGCCATGCCGAACCGAGGCCAATCCACGGCAGGGTTGGCCCGGGGCTGACGGGGATCGAGCAGAAAGCGGTTTTCAACGAACAGCAAACTGTTGACCACCACGGGGGGGATCGCCGCAAAGCTTGAATACAGTTGTTGTGGGTATTTGTACTGGTAAAGCGGTGCACCACGGCAATCGGTGATCGACAATCCAGCCTGGATTTTCTCCGCGTAGGGCACGAAAAAGCCCTTGTCGGTGTAGTCCATCAATTTTTGGGAAAACCGGGTCTGTGCCGCCACAACGTAGTCACGCTTGATCAGACGCGGCAGGAATTCATCCAGAGAGCTGTAGCCCAGACGCAAGTCGAAAGGACCGGCGCCGGGATAGTGAATGGCATCGCTGGGACCGGGTTTCAGCTCGTAGCTCAGGGTGGCGGCGAATTGGCTGAGTTCCCGGGATTGAAACTTCGATGTGCGCATTTCCTTGGCCGCGGCCAGCCCCAGGACAATCAGAATTATCAGCAACAACAACCAGAACGCCCCCCAACCGTGCTTCGTGCGACTGCGAGGGGGATTTTCAGGTAAAGGCGCTTCATCCACACGTTCAGTCGGAACCACATTTTTTCTCGAATCGGTTTGCCATAAAGCGCCCATAGTCGACTGATCCATTCATGCAGATTGAGAGGACTTGAATGAAGCTTAGACGGTGGTTGGCCTTGGTGAAAAAATTGTGAACAGGGTTCTCCCGGTTTTTTCCGGATCCAAGTCGGACCCTGTAGTAGCTGCCGAACGCAGCCTTCGGCAGCTGCTACAAGGGGCGGCAGTGTGTATGCCAGAGATACTTGGATTAGAGCCATCGGAGCGTAAATGCCGCCTAAGTTGTGGACATGACGATGCACCATTACCGTGCAATGCTCCGCGCCGTTTCATTGGCGAATAATCCTGCTTTAGGCAGGTAATGCCCCTCCGTAAACCCGGCTTTTCCCGAGAGTTCTCGCTGAATGTTGTGGTTTATAGAGTGAAAAAACCTGTAGGAAGCTTTTTATACTGCACGCCCCGCTGATCTTGCAGGTTTTGTCCTACAAGACGGGTTTGCCCACGAAGCAAGCCCGGGTTCAGAAAAGCATTGGCTTACCGGTCAGCGCTTCGACACTCGGTGGTCATATCCAATAACAAGACGAGGTTGTACCCCTATGCCAGGCAATCACCTGCCCAATGGCGAGACCGCTCAAGGCGGCCCGCTCAAACGCGAACTCGGCGAACGGCATATTCGCTTGATGGCGCTCGGTGCCTGTATCGGCGTCGGTCTGTTCCTCGGTTCGGCCAAGGCCATCGAAATGGCCGGTCCGGCAATCATGCTTTCTTACATCATCGGCGGTCTGGCGATCCTGGTGATCATGCGCGCCCTCGGCGAGATGGCGGTGCACAACCCGGTCGCCGGCTCCTTCAGTCGGTATGCTCAAGACTACCTCGGCCCATTGGCGGGCTTCCTGACCGGTTGGAATTACTGGTTCCTGTGGCTGGTGACCTGCGTTGCGGAAATCACCGCGGTGGCGGTGTACATGGGCGTCTGGTTCCCCGATGTGCCGCGCTGGATCTGGGCACTCGCCGCGTTGATCAGCATGGGCTCGATCAACCTGATCGCGGTGAAAGCCTTCGGTGAGTTCGAGTTCTGGTTCGCCCTGATCAAGATCGTGACCATCGTTGCGATGGTCGTCGGCGGCATCGGCGTGATCGCATTCGGCTTCGGCAACGACGGCGTGGCGCTGGGGATTTCCAATCTCTGGGCACACGGCGGCTTCATGCCCAACGGCGTGCAAGGCGTGTTGATGTCCCTGCAAATGGTGATGTTCGCCTACCTCGGCGTCGAGATGATCGGCCTGACCGCCGGTGAAGCGAAGAACCCGCAGAAGACCATTCCCAATGCGATCGGCTCGGTGTTCTGGCGGATTCTGCTGTTCTACGTCGGCGCGCTGTTCGTGATCCTGTCGATCTACCCGTGGAACGAAATCGGCACCCAGGGCAGCCCGTTCGTGATGACCTTCGAGCGCCTGGGCATCAAGACCGCCGCTGGCATCATCAACTTCGTGGTGATCACCGCGGCACTGTCGTCCTGCAACGGCGGCATCTTCAGCACCGGGCGCATGTTGTACAGCCTGGCGCAGAACGGCCAGGCCCCGGCCGGCTTTGCCAAGACCTCGAATAACGGCGTGCCGCGTCGCGCCTTGCTGCTGTCGATCGGTGCCTTGTTGCTGGGTGTGCTGCTCAACTACCTGGTGCCTGAGAAAGTCTTCGTCTGGGTCACGGCGATTGCCACCTTCGGCGCGATCTGGACCTGGGTGATGATCCTGCTGGCCCAGCTCAAGTTCCGCAAAGGCCTGAGCGCCAGCGAACGTGCCGGCCTGAAATACAAGATGTGGTTGTACCCGGTCAGCTCGTATCTGGCACTGGCGTTTTTGGTGCTGGTGGTCGGCCTGATGGCGTACTTCCCGGACACTCGCGTGGCGCTCTATGTGGGCCCGGCGTTCCTGGTCCTGCTGACGGTGTTGTTCTACGTGTTCAAGCTGCAACCGACCAATGTGTCGCAGGGTGCGGTGAGTTCGGCTTCGTAAGGCGTAACACCTGAAATGAAAAAGCCCCGGTCCGTTTGGCCCGGGGCTTTTTCATTTCAGGCTGTGGCGGTCTGCACTGATCGATTCAGGCGTTTATTGAAATCCAGCCACGCCCCCAGTAACGCCATTACCCCGGCACCCACCAACGCTGTGAAAACCTGCATGGCAAACGCATCGTCGGTCAGGGCGTTGAGCATGTCCGCCAAGGGCGCCAACAGCACGCCGAGGCAGAAAACTTCCAGTGAGTAGCGCCCCATGCGGCAGCATTGCTGCGCCAGCCAGTTTTGCGTCCAGCTACTGCCGGGCAAGAGCCTGGCGGTGACATAGGCCAGCGCCAGGAAGTGCAGCAGACGGACCGGCGACAGATCGGTCTTGCTGATCGGGTACAGCAGGTTACTCAGGCTGGCTGGCATCACGGCATCGTGTATTTGCGGCCAGCGCCAGGAGACAGTAATCACGCCGGTCACCACCACGTACACCGCCGCGCTGACAAACAAGGGCTGGCGCAACAGCGTGCGAGTGTCGGGCAACCGTGGCCGCTGCCCGTGAATCGCCATAAAGCCGCCGAGGACAAACAGCAATTGCCAGGTGACGGGGTTGAAGTACCACACACCGTCTTTGATTGCCGCAAGGTTCCAGCCAAACCGCGGTGCCAGCAGGTACACCGCCAATGACACCGCTACGACCGCCAACGGCTTGCGCACCAGCAACGGCAGGACCAGTGGCAATCCCGCCAGCAGCACGATGTACAGCGGCAGCGGGTCCATCAGGTTCGGCTTGAAGCGCAGCAGTAACTCATCCGTCAACGCTTGCTGGGGGTTGGTGATGAAGTGATGCAGGCCCATTTCCTCCACCAGATCGCGGGTTTCCACATGACTGTTGGCGAAGAACACGATGCCCATCAGCATGGCCAGCAGGAAAATATGCACCACGTAGAGCACCCAGGCGCGCCGCAGAATCTTCACGCAGGCGATCAGGTAACCATCGCTCGCAAGGACTTTGCCGTAGGCCAGCACGGCCGCGTAGCCGGCGAGAAATACGAATATTTCTGCGGCATCGCTGAAACCGACGTTGCGCAAGGTGATTTGGCCAAGGGGGTTGTGAGGCACGTGATCCCAAAAAATGAAGATCAGCGCCAGGCCGCGAAAAAAGTCGATTCGGTGATCGCGCTCAAACGTCATGACGGCGGGCTCGTGAACGGGTGTTGAGGTAAGGAGTAGCCGACGGCGCCAGGTTGCGCGCCGCACATCACATTGGCGGCGCGCAGGGTGGCGTGATTCGCTGGTAAATGCAAAACCGGGGTATTACGGGATGTCTCCTGGCGTTGAGGCAAGCCCTGACCGCTGGTCTGAAAGGTCGTCAGACCTGTGATTTCTGACAGTAGATAGGTTCAAAGTTTTATGAGGTGAAACAGGAGGGTCAGCATGAGGCTCTTGTGGAAAGGATTTTCCAGCTACACGGTGGTCGGGGTCGCCAACACACTGATCCACTGGCAAATTTTTTTCCTGCTGAGCGTGGGTGCCGGCTTCAGTCAGGCTGTCAGTAACCTGGCTGCCTTCTGCGTTGCCGCTTCGTTTTCCTTCTATATGAACGCGCTGTACACCTTCGATGCCAAGGCGTCAGTCGGCGGTTATCTTCTATTCTTGGGAGCCATGGGGGCGCTGAGCCTGGGCGTCGGCCATGCAGGCGACGTGTGGAGACTTCACGGCCTGCTGACGGTGGCTATCTTTTCGGCACTGAGCCTGGTGCTGGGCTTTCTGTTTTCAAAGTACGTGGTCTTTCGCGAGCGTAACGCATGAAAGTCTCGTTGATCGTTCCGGTATTCAATGAAGAACAGGCGATCAACCTGTTTTATCAGGCCGTGCGTCGCGAGTTGAGGCTTGACCAGGCCGAGGTCGAAATCGTGTTCATCAACGATGGCAGTTCCGACCGCACGGCTGAGGAGGCCAAGGCCCTGGCGCAGGCCGATGATCAGGTATTGCTGATCAACTTCTCACGCAACTTTGGCAAGGAACCGGCGTTGTTCGCCGGCCTGGAATATGCCACCGGCGATGCAGTGATTCCCATGGACGTGGATCTGCAGGACCCGATCAGCGTCATCCCGCGGTTGATTGGCGAATGGCAAAAAGGCGCGGATGTGGTGCTCGCCAAACGCCGGGATCGCACCGCCGACAGTTACCTGAAACGCCACAGCGCTTCGCTGTTCTACCGTGTGCTGAACCGTATCGCTTACACCCGCATCGAAGAAAACGTCGGGGATTTCCGGCTGATGGATCGCAAGGTGGTCAACGTGATTCGCGCGCTTCCCGAGCACCAGTTGTTCATGAAGGGCGTGCTGTCATGGGCTGGGTTCACCACTGTGGTGGTGGAATACGAGCGAGCCGAGCGAGTGGCAGGCACCAGCAAGTTCAATGGCTGGAAGCTTTGGAACCTGGCGCTGGAAGGCGTGACTTCGTTCAGTACGGTGCCGTTGCGCTTATGGACTTACGTCGGTGGCGGTATTTCGATCTTCGCGGTGCTCTACGCGGTGTACATGGTGCTGGACAAGATTTTCTTCGGCAACAGCGTCCCCGGTTACCCGTCGTTGATGACCGCGATTCTGTTTCTCGGTGGCGTGCAGTTGATCGGCATCGGCATCCTCGGTGAGTACGTCGGCCGCATCTACATCGAAGCCAAACATCGGCCGCGCTATATCGTCAAAGACGTCGTCGGCGGCAAAGAACGGCTCGGGATTTAGCATGGGCAGGTTCAGCGACTTTTTCAGCAAGGAACTCGCGCGTCGGCAGGTCTGGTTGTTTTTTCTGTTGGCGACCTTTGTGTATGTGGTGCCGCTGATTCTCGCGGACTATTCGTATATCGATGACAACTGGCGATCGTTGTCGGCCGCGGCCGGTTCGGCCTGGGCGGAGCAGGGACGGTTATTCACCGAGCTGTTCTACAACCTGCTGACCTTCAGCAATGCCGCACCGAACATCTTTCCGCTGCCGCTGTTGATCGCCACACTGGCCATGGCCGCGGCGTTGACCAGCCTGACGTTTCATTACTACCCACAACCGACAATTGCATGCTGCCTGGTGCCATTGCCACTCTGGTACAACCCGTTCTTTCTGCAAAACCTGTCCTATCAATACGACGGCCCCGCCATGGCGTTGAGCGTGGTGGCGGTCATCTATGCGATCACTTTCCGTCATCCCTCGCGCATCGTTCATTGGCTGGTGCCTTCGTTCCTGATTGCGCTGGCGCTAGGGCTTTATCAGGTCAGCCTCAATGTGTTTCTGGGCCTGTGTTGCCTGGAGCTGCTCAGGCGCGCGAACGACAAGCTGGCCTGGCCGCAGTGGTGCGAGTTGATCGGCTGGAAAATATCGCAGGCCATCCTGGGCTGGTTGATTTACAGCGTCAGTGCTTATCCGTTCATGAGTGGAAATCGCACCTTGTTGTTGAACTGGACGGCGCAGCCCCTGCTGCAACTTCAAATCAACATCGCCCGAGTGCTGGAAAAAGTCGTGCTGCTGTTTCACGGCGGATTTGCCTGGGTGTTCGCCGCACTGCTGCTGTGTGCCATTGCCGGCAGTTTCCGGCTGGGGCTGAACGTGTTGGAACGTCAGGACTCAGGGCTGAAGAAAATCCTGATCGGCCTGGTGTGTTTACTGACATTGCCGGTCGTGACGCTGCTGGTGTCAGGCGTCGCGCTGTTGTTCCGGGACTTCAATGAAGGCGCCAGGACCCTGATGGGCTTCGCGGTCCTGTTGGTGCTGTTGTTCTATTTGAGTCATCTGGCGCTGGCACGAATCCACGAGCGGTTGTCGCTGTTGTTGGTGGTTCCCCTGCTGGCGATGCTTTCGATTTCGTATGCCTATGGGCGCGTGCTGACGGTGCAGAAAGCCTTCGCGTCCAGCGCGTTGTTAAGTCTTGAACACGACATCACGTCGAATCGACAGCTGCGCGAGGCCAAGCGCATTTACATGTCAGTGACCTATTCCGATCACTGGCTGCGGGGGGCGGCGGGCTCGTTCAAGCAGATGCCGGTGTTGCACTATCTGCTGAACATCGACTTTTTCATGCTGGCCGAGAACCTGCCGAAAGTGGGGATCACCAACGTGGTGGCGGAGCAGGAGCGACGTAACGCGACGAGGGTGGGTTATCAGGGTTATCCACCGGTGCTGGAAAGCCAGTACTACCGGATTTATCTGCTGGGCGATTACGGTTTTATTGTCATGAAAGAGCCCGCGCCGATTAAGGCGCTTCACTGGTGAAGCGCGATGACAGGGGCCGTCGGGTTCAGGCCGCTACGACCTCGTTCGGCTCAGAACTGTCCGCCCGAGCCATCTGCCACATCCGTGAGTAGAACTCGCCATTCACTTCACCGGTCAGCAACTCACCCGGTTTCAAGAACACATGCAACTGCAAAACAGTTTGATTTCGGTCGCCGACATGCGCCGTACCAAATGCATGGCCGACAACGGATGCCGCGGGTTTCGGCGATTTCTTTGGTGACTTTGTGCTTGGGCAGGATCCCGCCGTGACCGGGTTTGGCGCCCTGGCTCATCTTGATTCGCCGGGCGCATGGAGTGGCCGATGAATTCGAAACCCGACTGATACACATCGATCAACGTGCCGAAGGGTTTGTCGGCGCTTTCGTTCTTGGCCCGCGTGTAATAGCCAATTCGCGAGCAAGCTTCGCTCAGGGTTGTGATGTGTCAGGCATTTTGTGCCTGGAGAAAAATCGAAAACAGCTCGGACTGGGATTTGATCCCCAGTTTGCTGTACATGTGTTTCTTATGGACTTTCACGGTTTCGACAGAGATTTCCAGCTTGCGGGCGATTTCTTTACTGGAGCAACCGCTGAGCATCAAGCGCCCGACATCCAGCTCCCGGGCGGTCAATTGCGCGCCTTTGAGTTGCTGCACCGACGCTTCCAGCTGCACGCGCCAGTCGACTTGCGGCGGTGCGGGTGCGAGGGCCACGACTTCGTTGATTTCGTAAGGCAGGCGCTGGCGCAACAGGCCGAGTACCCAAGGCTGGATCAGCGACAGCAAGGCGATCTGCTGGCCGCTGAAACGCTGCTTGCTGCCCAGTGACAGGCACAGCGTGCGGTCGCCTTCGAGTTGGCAATTGAACTGGATTTCATCGGCCACCACATTCAGACGAAAGTAGCGCTGGTAATACTCGGTCAGCTCGAAATGCTCCGGCGCCACTTCCGACAGGCGATAGAGCCCGGTGCGCGACTGCTCGCGACAGGCGATGTAGAACGGATCGAGCAGGTACAAGCCGCGCAGATAGTCCTGGAACAACTGATCAGGACTGCCGTCCGCGCCCGGGCATTCGGCGAACACTTGCGGGTGCTGATCGGCGCTGAAAAGCAGCGCCACCCAGCTGTCGAAGGTCACGTACTGGTCGAGCAGGCGCACCAGCTGCGTCCAGAAGTTGGGCTTGTCCAGGGCGTCGATCAGTTGCCCGACCGAGCGGTGCCACGCGATGTCGTCTAACGAGAGTGTCATGCCTCTACCCCTATCGGGTTACCCCAGCGGCGTGATTTCCCGGCCGGTGGCTTGCTGCGCATACTGGCGCACAGACACCGACCGGGCAATCTTTCTGCCAGCCTGATCAAGAACAAGGAATACCCATGAAAGTCGAACTCGCCCAGTTGGCGGGCCGTGACAACGACACGGCTTACAACCTCGAACGCGCTCTGAAGGCGATGGCTGCCTGTGCTGCCGATACGCAGCTGATCGTGTTTCCCGAAACCCACCTGATGGGCTTTCCGTCGCTTGAGGCGTTGGCCGAAACCGCCGAACCGCTGGACGGTCCGACCGTCAGCGCGGTGTTGGCTGCGGCCCGTGAACACAATATCGCCGTGGTGATCGGCATGGCCGAGAACGACAACGGCCGCTTCTACAACACCACGTTGCTGATCACCCCCGAAGGTATCGCGCTGAAATATCGCAAGACGCACCTCTGGGCATCGGATCGCGGGGTGTTCGAGGCCGGCGACCGTTACGCCACGTGTGAGTGGAACGGTGTGCGGGTCGGCCTGCTGATTTGCTACGACATCGAATTCCCGGAAACCGCCCGGGCCCTGGCGCAATTGGGGGCCGAACTGCTGATCGTCACCAACGGCAACATGGACCCTTACGGCCCGACTCACCGCACCGCGATCATGGCCCGCGCCCAGGAAAACCAGGCGTTTGCGCTGATGGTCAACCGGGTGGAAGAGGGCGATGGCGGGTTGGTGTTTGCGGGCGGCAGTGCGCTGGTGGATCCGCTGGGCACGCTGCTGTTCGAGGCCGGACGGGAGGAGGGGCAGTTTGCAGTGGAGCTGGACCTGAATCAGCTGACGGCGGCGCGGCAGGATTATCGGTATCTGGATGATCAGCGGCTGCGGTTGCCGGGGGAGATTGTTGAGCATGCTTGTGGATTGCGGGAGCTGATGATTCCAAAAGGTTGATCCAAATTCTCTGTGGCTTGTACTGGCCCCTTCGCGAGCAAGCCCGCTCCCACATTTGATCTCGGGAGTTCACACAACCAATGTGGGAGCGGGCTTGCTCGCGAAGAGGCCCTGACAGGCGACACATCTCTGTCGGCCAATAACCAGAACAACAACGAAACACCTGAAATTTAGCGCCGAACTCGGCTCTGCCATAAATCTAATAAATTCGGAGTAGTCGCTCATGGCTCGTTTGCAACGCACCCTGTCATTGGGTTCGGTGGTGCTGTTCGGCATTGCCTACATGACGCCGATCATTGTACTCGGCACCTTTGGCATCCTCGCTCAATCCACCGCCGGCATGGTCCCGGCTGCTTATCTGGCGGCGCTGGTGGCGATGTTTTTCACCGCCATGAGTTACGGCCGAATGGCCTCGGCGTTCCCCGTCGCAGGCTCGGCGTATAGCTATGTACGCAAGGCGATCAGCCCGAAGCTCGGCTTCATCGCCGGTTGGGCGGTGTTGCTTGATTACCTGTTCCTGCCGATGGCGATCTGGCTGATCGGCGCGGCCTACCTCAACTCCGCCTTCCCGGCCGTGCCGCAGTGGATCTGGGTGCTGGCGTTCATCGGCATCACCAGTGCGATCAACATCGTCGGTCTGAAACTGGCCAACGGCATCAACGCGTTACTGATGCTGGTGCAGTTCCTGGTACTGATTGCCTTCGTTGCGCTGTGCGTCCATTACGTCGGTGGCGATGCGAGCACGCCGTTGTGGTCGGTCAAACCGTTCTTCAACGGTGACATGCAGATGCCGCTGATCATGAGCGGTGCAGCCATCGCCTGCTACTCGTTCCTCGGGTTTGACGCGGTCAGCACCCTGACCGAAGAAACCCGCGACCCGCGCCGCACCATCCCGCGAGCGATCATGCTGATCACCCTGATCGGCGGGTTGATCTTCGTCAGTGTGTCGTACTTCGTGCAGATCGCGCATCCGTCATTCCAGTTCGACAGCGTCGACTCGGCGGCCTATGAAATTGCCCGCAACATCGGTGGTGACCTGTTCGTGTCGATCTTCCTGATCGGCCTGATCGTCGGCCAGTTCGCCTCGGGCCTGTCGGCTCAGGCCAGCGGTTCGCGGCTGTTGTTCGCCATGGGCCGTGACGGCGTGCTGCCAAAATCGTTCTTCGGCACCTTGCATGAACGCTTTGGCACGCCGGTCAACAGCATCCTGCTGTGCGCCGTGGTCGCGTTGCTGGCGCTGAAACTGGACGTCACCACCTCGACCTCGTTCATCAACTTCGGCGCGTTCCTGGCGTTCAGCCTGGTGAACCTGTCGGTGATCTTTCACTACTGGATTGGCGGTGAGCACAAAGGGCTGCGTGAATTCGTGTTGTTCCTGCTGTTCCCGTTTATCGGTCTGGCGGCAGATTTGTGGCTGATGGTCAGCCTCGATCACCTGGCGATCTATCTCGGCTTGAGCTGGCTGGCGATTGGCGTGGTGTACCTGGCGGTGCTGACCGGCGGCTTCCGTCGCCAGCCACCCGAGATGGATTTCCAGGAGGCTACGTAGGCGGGAACGGTTTGGATTGGTGAATCGGCAACTGGACCCGAAATGTGCTTCCCACGCCAACTTCACTGCGCACCGTAATATCCCCCCGATGTTTTTTCACGATGCCATAGGACAGGGACAACCCCAGCCCTGTCCCTTGGCCCACCGGTTTGGTGGTGAAGAACGGGTCGAAGATTTTTTGCAGGCAGTCCGGCGCAATACCGGCGCCGGTGTCTGCGACCTCGATCCACACCGTTTCCGCTTCAAGCCCGGTGCGCAAGGTGATGGTGCCGCGCTCCGGGCCGATGGCCTGAGAGGCGTTGACGATCAGGTTCATGATCACCTGATTGATTTGCGAAGGCAGGCATTCGATGTCGGGCAGGTCCTGATATTCCTTGAGCACATCGGCCTTGTACTTGAGTTCATTGGCGACAATGTTCAAGGTCGATTCGATGCCCTGTTGCAGATTGGCCCACTGCCATTCCTGATTGGAGTCCACCCGGGAGAAGTCCTTCAGGTCCTTGACGATCTGCCCGACCCGGTTGATGCCGTCCTTGGATTCCTTGATCAGCAGCGGAATGTCCTCGCGCAGGAACTCCAGCTCGACCCGTTCGCGCAGTTGGTGCAAACGTTCGACGAGCTCGCTGGAGCCGATCGCCTCTTCCGCATCCCGATAGGCGTCGAGCATTTCCTGCAGCTGTTTGAAGTAGCCATCCAGGGTGCCGAGGTTGGAGGAAATGAAGCCAATGGGGTTATTGATTTCATGGGCGACGCCGGCCGCGAGTTGCCCCAATGAAGCGAGTTTTTCCGATTGCACCAATTGGGTTTCAAGCTGTTTGCGCTCGTCGATTTCCCGCTGCAATTCAACGCTGGCCTCTGTGAATTGCCGGGTTCGGCGCTCGACCATTTGCCCTAAATGGTCCATCTGCACGCTGGCCCGTTCGGTCATGTCCCATTTGGTCAACAGGGTGTTGGCCATCTGCTGGACTTCAATATTGTCGAACGGCTTTTTCAGGATCAGCAACCGGTCATGCGCCTGCAATCGATCGAGCAGTTCATCCCAGGAATAGTCGGAATAGGCGGTGCACACCACCACTTGCAGGCGCGGGTCGGCCTGCCACAAATGTTCGATGGTCTGCGCACCGTCCCAGCCCTCGGGCATGCGCATGTCGACAAAGGCCAGGGCGTAGGGGCGGTTTTCCTGCAAGGCTTCGTTCAGTTTGCCCAGGCCTTCCTGGCCGCCATAGGCCGAGTCCAGCTCGAACAGCGCACTGGTTGATTTCACTTCGCTGCCAAACAGCGCGGCCTCCATCTCGTCCAGTTCGACGGTCTGTTCCGGCATGGGCGTGAGGATCTTGCGGAAGTCCACATGAATGGACGGCGTGTCATCAATCAGCAGAATGCGTCGGTTCGAAAGCTCGCTCATGCTTCCTCCCTTACGGTTTTCAACGGGATCTGCAACGTGAACAGCGCGCCCTTGCCCGGTCCGTCGCTATGGGCGGTGAGGTGGCCGTTCATTTCGATGGCGGCCAGCGCGCAGCTGTGCAGGCCGAAGCCATGGCCTTCCTTGCGGGTAGTAAACCCGTGGGCAAAGATGCGCGTCATGTTTTCCTCGGCGATGCCTTCGCCGTCGTCCTTGACGCTGACTTGCAGGATCTTGTCTTCGACGATTTTGACCCCTAGGGTCATTTGCCGCTGGCGGTTGCTGAGGTCGGACATAGCGTATTTGGCGTTGCTGATCAAGTTGATCAGAATCAGCAGCAACCGGTGCTTGTCGCCCATGACCTGCGGCACGTCGCTGTACTCCTTGACCACCGTGACATGGTGTCGGGTCAAGGCGCCGGAGTTCATGCGCAGGGCGTCTTCCAGCAATTCGCTGATGTGCAGCGGTTCCATCAGGCTGTTGGCGCCCGCGTAGGACTGCTGGGTGGCGACGATGTCCTTGATGTGGTCCACGCTTTTGGTCAGTTGGGCCAGTTCTTCGGTCATGCCTTGTTGTTCCAGGGCTATCGCGTCCACCAGTTGATTCAGGTAGCCGGGCAGCATTTTGCCTTTCGCGTCCTCGGTCAGAAAAGTGCCGAGGTCGCCTGGATGATCGTTGATCAGCTGCATGGCCTTGCCCAGGCCCTGCGCTTTGCTGGCGCGCAGTTTGCGGGTCACCAGATCGGCCGAAATGTTCACGCTGTTGAGCACGTTACCGACGTTGTGCAGCACATTGGTGGCGATCTCGGCCATGCCGGCCTGACGCGCGGTGTCGAGCAGTTCGCTCTGGGTATCCTTGAGTTCGCGGGTGCGCTCTTCAACCCGCAGCTCCAGGTCCTCATTGGCGGTTTGCAGGGCTTTGTTGACGCGATTGATCACCGTGAAACTGCGCATCAGGTGAATCGCCAGGTACACCAGCAGCAACACCAGCAGCACCGAAAACAACAGCATGTAGAAGTGATAGCGCTGGTCGACCGCAACGGTCCGCTGCTGGTCGGTGTTCAGCAGGTTGGTAATGTCGTCCAGGCGTTTGGCCACGGGCACGGCTTCGATGTTTTCCAGTAACCGATTGACCACCGGCTGCTCACGCAGGATCAGTGAAATGTGGTTGCTCAGAATATCGATCGGACTGTAGAACTGTTCAGGTAGACGCTGTTTGTTCACCCCCATTTTGTTCAGCCCCAACAGGATGTCGGCGGCCTTGTCATCGGAGGTGACCTGAGCGAACTCCAGGCTGCTGAGCAGCAAGTCATAGGTGTCGGTGGCGATGTTCTGCAGTTGCAGTTGGTCCTCATCCACCAACCGGGACAGCTGTTCCTGAATGTCGTCCTCGGCGGTGGGCAGGAACGCCAGCGAGTTGCGAAGCACGGCGTTATGAGACTTGAACTGCTCCACCAAGCGGGTCTTTTCCTGCATGGCGGTCAGGTACGCATCATGGCTGGCGCGCCAGACGGGCGAGTCGTTGCGGCCATGGCTCGACTCCATCGTGTCGAACCGCTCCCACAGGTTCGTTATCTCGGTCAGCGGTGTGACCAACGGATCGTAGTTGTGACTGATGGCGACCCTGGCCTTGAGGATCTCGGTTTCCCATTGTGCGTTCAGCTGCTTGATCCGGCCGATCAAGTCCCGGGATTCGGTGTAGGTCGTCGTTTGGTTCGAGCTGGATTTGAGGTACAGAAACAGCAGCACCGAAGCCAGCATCAGGGCCACGACGCCGAGCAACGCCAGGTTGCGGCGGTTAGTCGTTCTCATAAGGGCTTGCCTCCCCATTCACCGGTCAGGGTCTTGAGGAATTTGATGATCAGCGTCTTGTCGTCGGCAGAGGGAATACGACCGAGCTGGAACTTGAACATCACATCCACCGCCTCTTCGAGGGTTTTGGCCGAACCATCGTGAAAGTACGGCGCGGTCACGGCGACGTTGCGCAGGCTCGGGACCTTGAACACGTTGCGGTCCTCTTCGTCCTTGGTGACCAGATAGCGGCCCAGGTCGGCTTCGGTGGGGTTGCCCCGATTTTTGAAGTAGTCGCCCATGACCCCGAACTTCTGGAACATGTTGCCGCCGATGTTGACGCCCTGATGGCAGGCGATGCAGCCGTAGTCCTTGAAGCGTTGGTAACCGTATTTCTCGTCGAGGGTGAGAATGTCGGTATCGCCTTGCAGGTATTGGTCGAAACGCGAGTTGGCGCTGATCAGCGTGCGTTCATAGGTGGCCAGGGCATTCTGCACATTGTTCATGGTCACGCCGTCCGGGTAGGCGTTGGCGAACGAGGTCTGATAAGCCGGATCGGCGGTCAGCATCTGCACCACATGCTCCCAGTTGCTGCCCATTTCACTGGTGCTTTGCACCACGCCGTGGATCTGGGTTTCCAGAGTGTCGGCGCGGCCGTTCCAGAATTGCCGGAAGTTCAGGCTGGCGTTGAACACGCTGGGGGTGTTGATCGTCAACGGAAGGCCGGCGAAACCGATGGAAAACGCCTTGTTGTCGGCACCGCCGTTTTCCAGTCGATGGCAACTGGCGCAGGACAGTGAGCTGTCGACCGACAAGCGCGGTTCATTGAACAACTGACGACCGAGTTCGACCCGCAGTGGATTCTGTTGGGGCACCGCCGGCAGTGGTTTGAGCGCTTCATCCAGTGGCGCGGCACTGGCGCTCAGGCAGAGCCCGAACAACGGCGCCAATAGCAGACGGTGAAAGGAAGGCGGCATCTGATGATTCCTTGGCTCGAGGCCTGTGTATCGTTGCGCATCGTTCACGTGGCTGTGGATGAAGAGGGCTTCACCGACTCCACATACCGAACAAAGGCGTCCGGCTCCACGGCTTTGCTGAAGTAGTAACCCTGGCCTTCCTCACATTGATGGGCCTTGAGGAAATCCAGTTGTTCGAGGGTTTCCACCCCTTCGGCAATGATGGTCAGCTTGAGGCTCCGGCCCAGGCTGATGATGGCGCTGACGAGGGCGGCGTCGTTGCTGTCGCTGCTTAAGCCGCGAATGAACGACTGGTCGATTTTCAGCACGTCGATGGGAAAACGCCGCAAGTAACTCAGGCTGGAATAACCGGTACCGAAGTCATCGATGGCCAGCCGCACACCCATGGCCTTGAGCCGGGTCAGGGCCTTCACGGTGGTATCGACGTTCTGCATCAACACACCTTCGGTGATTTCCAGCTCCAGCAAGGCCGGTTCCAGACCTGTTTGTTTGAGTGTCTGTTCGATGCCGTCGACAAAGTCCCGCTGACGGAAATCGATGGCCGACATGTTCACCGACATATAGATCTTCGGCAGCCCCGCGGCCTGCCAGGCGCAGGCTTGTCGGCACGCCTCGGCCAGCACCCATTTGCTCAACGGCACGATCAAACCGCTGTCTTCGGCCACACCGATGAAATCCGACGGGTAAATCAGAGGGTGTCCCGGTTTTTGCCAGCGAATCAGCGCCTCGGCACCGACCACCTGGCCACTGCCCAGGTCCAGTTTGGGTTGGTAATGCAGGACAAATTCGTTGCGCTCCAGCGCCAGGCGAATGCCGCTCTCGATGCTTTGCTGATCCCGGGCGCGCTGGTTCATCTCGTCGATAAAAAAACGGTAATCGTTCGGGCCGCTCTCCTTGACGTTGCGCATCGCGGTTTCGGCTTTCTTGATCAGCGAGATGGCATCGAAACCATCGTTGGGATAAATGCTGATACCCAGGCTGGCGGTCACGCTCAGATCGTGGCCGCCAATGTGCTGGGACGCACGGATGGCGTTCAAGAGTTTCTCGGCGATGCCCTTGGTCTGCTGGGGATGGCGGACATCGGCGAGGATCACCACGAATTCGTCAGAGCCGTAGCGAAATACTGAATCGGACTCGCGAACAGTCGCCACCAGATTGCGCCCGACCTGTTTAAGCATTTCGTCACCGGCCGGATGCCCCAGGGCATTGTTGATGCGCTTGAAGCGATCGAGGCCCAGAAACATCACGGCCAATTGCTTGTCATGGCGCCGGGACAGGGCCAGTGACTGGTTCAACCGGTCACCGAGCAACGTGCTGTTGGGCAGCTCGGTCAGTACGTCGTACTGCAACAGGTGCGACACCTTGAGCAATTCGTGGACCCGCGCCTCGATGGTTTGCTCCAGGCTAAGGACCTTCATCGCCGCGTCCTGCGCCATCTGCCATTTCCAGGTCAGGGCACTGGCCATCTGGCGGATTTCCAGGCTGTCGAAAGGTTTTTTCAGCACCAGTAACTGGTCGCCGAACTCCAGCCGTTCGGCCATGTCTTCCCAGGTGTAATCGGAAAAGGCCGTGCACAACGCGATTTGCAGGTGAGGGTCGGCCTTCCACAGTTGTTCGATAGTTTCCAGGCCGTTCCAGCCCGGCGGCATACGCATGTCGGTGAACGCCATGGCATAGGGGCGACCTTCGGCCAGTGCGCGCGAGACCAGTTCGAGGGCTTCCTGGCCCTGGTAGGCCGAGTCGAGCTGGAACGTCAGCCGATCAAGCTGCACGGTGCCGAACAGGGCTTCTTCAGCGCCGGCCAGGGTCTGTTCACCTTCGATTTCAGGGCCAAGGATCTTGCGAAAATCCTTATGAATCGAGGGCGTGTCGTCGATGATCAGGATGCGCCGGTTGGTCCGCACGAAAGGCGATTTCATCCTTTGTCCTCCGTGAAACGTGGCGGGTTGTCCAGGATCGGCCCGATGTCATGGTTCGGGGGCACAATGCTGCCGGCTTTCAGCAGCTCGGCGGCCTGCTGGCTGCTGACCGCTTTGCTGAAGAAGTAACCCTGGGCGTTCATCGGTGAACCGGTGGCCATCAGCGAGCTGCGCTGCTCCTGGGTTTCGACGCCCTCGGCAATGATGCCGATCCCGACTTCACGGGCGAAGTTGATGATGGCGCGCAGGGTGTTCGCGCTGGCCGGATCGCGGGCGGCGGTGTCGATGAAGGCCTGAGCGAGTTTCAGGTGATTGACCTGGTAGGTCTTGAGGTAGTCGAACGAGGAGTACTCGGTGCCGAAGTCGTCGATGGCGATCTTCACCCCCAGTTCACGCAGGCGCGGCAGCACATCGTTGTGGGTCCATTTGGTCTGGGCCAGCGTCGCTTCCGTGACGTCGAAGCGCAGGTCCCAGGGGCAGAGTTCCCAGCGCGCGGTGGTGCGCAGCACGTCATAGATCAGTTCGGGACCACTTTTAAGTTGGGCCAGGGACAGCTTGATCGCAATCACCGGCGGCGCCATTCCTTCGTCGCGCCATTGACGCATTTGCTGGCAGGCGCGATCCAGCACCCAGTGACCGAGCGCGACGATGGTGCCGGTCCTTTCCGCAGCGGGCAGGAACGCCGGGGCTTCCAGTAACCCGCGCTCAGGGTGGTTCCAGCTGACCTGAGCTTCCATGCCGAGGATTTTGCCGCTGCTCAGGTCCACTTCCGGCCAGTAATGCAGTTCAAGTTCTTCGTGTTCGATGGCCGCTCTCAAGTCGCTGGCGATGGTCATGCGTTCGACCACCTCCTGATTGATCTCCTCGGAATGGAAGTGGTACTGGTTGCGGCCCTTTTCCTTGGAGCGATACAGCGCCATGTCGGCCTGGGTCAGCAGGCCGTCGGCGCTGGCGCTTTCCGGGGTACAGCTACTGATGCCGATACTCACCGAGACCCGCACATCATTGCCGGCCAGGGAATAGGGCAGTACCAACGTCTCGCGGATCTTGGCGGCCAGGGCAGCGGATTGGGTCGGGTCGCCGACATCCAGCTGCAAGATCGCGAACTCGTCACCGCCGAGGCGGGCAACCACATCGTTTTCGCGCACACAGGCCTTGATCCGGCGTGCAACCTCTTGCAGCAACAGGTCGCCCACCGGATGGCCGAGGGTGTCGTTGATGCGTTTGAAGTGATCCAGGTCCAGGTAAAACATGGCGAACTGCGCCGCCCCCCGACGAGCGGCGGCGAATGCCTGGTGCAACCGCTCGATCAGCGTCGCACGGTTGGCCAGCCCGGTCAGCCCGTCGGTGCGGGCCAGCAGGGCGATTTTCTCTTCGGCCAGTTTGCGTTCAGTGATGTCGATGATGATGCCTTCGACTTCCAGCAAACGGCCTTCATCGTCGCGCACCGGGATGTAGCGGTTTTCGACCCAGCGCCAGGCTCCTTCGCCGGTGCGCATCCGGAATTCGATGGAAGCGCCCGCCGCATGACGGTCCAGCACCCGGGCCATGGCGGTGTCGACCTTTGTTTGATCATCGGGATGGATCAGTTCCTGGGCCCAGTTGGCCGAGGCGACCAGTTTCGCCGCGACATGGCCGTATTTGGTGATGTTGTGCGAGATATACATCAACGGAAACGACGGTTCGCCGCGCAACCGATACAGAATGGTGGGGCTGTTCTGCACGATGATGTTGGCGTCGGACAGCTCTCGGGTGCGTTCTTCGACCGCCTGTTCGAGCAGCGACATCTTCAGCTCTGCGTCTTCGGTCATTTGCCACTTGGCCGTCAATGCGCTGGCCATCTGGCGGATTTCGATGGCATCGAAGGGTTTTTTGAGAATCAGCAGGCGATCGCCCAGTTCCAGGCGTTCGTCGATGTCTTCCCAGGAATAGTCGGAATAAGCGGTGCAAAGCGCCACTTGCAGCTTGGGATCGGCCTGCCACAGCCGTTCGATGGTTTCCAGCCCGTCCCAGCCCGGCGGCATGCGCATATCGATGAAGGCCATCGCGTAGGGCATGTCATTGGCCAGCGCCGTTTCGACCTTGTCCAGGGCTTCGAGGCCCTGAAACGCCGAGTCGAGCACGAAGCTCTGCAGCGATAGTGCCGCTGGGGTGCCGAACAGGGCATTTTCGGCGCTGATCAGGCTGTCGTCATCGATCGATGGCGGACTGAGGATCTTGGCGAAGTCCGCATGAATCGAGGCGGTGTCGTCGACGATAAGAATCCGCCGGTTGGTCCGCGCCAGCAGCGTATTTATCGACATACGCCAGTACCGGCAGCAGTTTGGTGCGGTGTACTCATAGAGGGGCTTCCTTTCCCTGATCACCTGGCCGGACGTACAGATTATGGATCCGAGTCAGATGAGCATAGTCGTCTGTCCCGCATTTCGCGCAACTCAATGAGCTGAATCATTTCCGGTGACGGGCTGAAAATCATCTAGCCTGTAGGTCAGGCTCCGGCAATAGGGGATGTTTGCCTCGGGGCCTGCCACAACGATGTGCCCGTTTCACTTGAGGTGACGCCATGGAAGAGCAACTCCCCACGACTTTGAACGATAAACCCAAGGTGCTGCTGGTCGATGACGAGGAGTCAATCCTCAACAGCCTGCGTCGCCTGTTACGCGGCCAGCCCTACGAGTTGCTGCTGGCCACCAGCGGTGCCCAGGCGCTGGAGATCATGGAGCAACACTCCATTGACCTGGTGATGACCGACGCACGCATGCCCAATATGGACGGCGCCACGCTGCTGGCCCGCATCCATCAGCTTTACCCGACGATCACCCGGATTCTGCTCACCGGCTACGCGGACATGCCGACGATCATCAAAGCCATCAACGAAGGGAAGATTCACCGCTACATCAGCAAACCCTGGAATGACGAGGAAATGCTCCTGACCTTGCGCCAGGCCCTGGCCCATCAATATTCCGAGCGCGAACGCCAGCGCCTGGAGCAGTTGACCCGGCTGCAGAACGACCAGTTGAAGTCGCTCAACACCACCCTGGAAAAACACGTCGCCGCCCGTACTGCCGAACTCCAGCAGACCGCCGACATGCTCGACCTGGCATACGAAGAGCTCAAGCACAGCTATGTCACCGGCACCGAGGTGTTCTCGCTGCTGGCTAACCTGCGCCTGCCGCCGGCCAAACAGACCAACCGCCAGATCATCGAACTGGTGCGGGTCTACTGCAAACTTCATGGCCTGGACGAGGGCACCAGTCGCGATCTGACCATGGCAGCGGCGCTCTACAACATCGGCAAGCTGAGCTGGACCGACAGTATGATTACCGCGCCCGCGGATCTGCTGCATCACAGCGATCGGGAGCGCTATCGCGGTTATCCCAAGCAGAGTGAATCGCTGTTGATGACGCTCGAGCCGATGAAGGACGCCGCCCGTCTGATTCTTCATCATCAGGAGCGCTGGGATGGCAGCGGCTTCCCTGACCGGCTCAAGGGCGAGGCGATTCCGTTCGGTTCGCGGCTGCTGAAGCTGGCGGTGGATTTCATCGAGTTGCAGCGCGGGCTGATCCTTGAACGGCAGATGAACAGCGATGAAGCGCTGGTTTACATCCGCAGCTATGCCGGGCGACTCTACGATCCCGAGCTGGTGGAGGATTTCATACAGGTTTGTGCCGCGTACTTGAGCGACATCTCGCTGGTCGATCCGTCGATCAAGGTGCTGACCACACGGGAAGTGGCGGCGGGCATGATCCTGGCGCGCAACCTCAATGCCGACAACGGCATGCTGCTGCTCAATGCCGGCAAGGTGTTGAATGGGCCGCTGGTGGAGAAGTTGATCGCCTTCGAAGCCATGGAAGGCGCGAAATACAACATTTTTGTGAAGGTGCCGGAAGAAGAGGAGACAGCGGTGCTGGAACGCGTCAGTTCATAGACGCTGGCGCAGGGTGTGATCATTTCGGGGTGACGAAGCAGTGGCGGGCATGTGATCCTTGCGCCTTTTCCCCAAGGCCAATCCTGATCCATGACCCTTCCATCCGCTGCTTCGCCCCGTCTCATCCGCATCGCCGCTGCCCTGTTGATCGGCCCGGACGGTCGCACGTTGTTGGTCCGCAAGCGCGGCACCGAAGCGTTCATGCAGCCGGGGGGCAAGATCGAAGCCCATGAGCAACCGGTCCACGCGCTGGCCCGTGAACTGGAAGAAGAATTGGGCCTGGTCATCGATCCGGCACACGCCACTTATCTAGGGCAATTCTCGGCACCGGCCGCCAACGAGCCGGGTTTTACCGTCCAGGCCGAACTCTTTCAGCTGAGCATCGATTCAGACGTTTCGCCTGCGGCGGAGATCGAAGAGGTGCGCTGGATCGACCCGGCCACCGACGGTAATGTCACGCTGGCGCCATTGACACGGGACCTGATCCTGCCGTTTTATCGAGCCTCACTCACCGAAACTGCCTGATTGTTCCCGGACGAAGGACTGCCCATGATCCCGCTTCAAGACTTGCTGATTTTCGCCGCTGCCGCGTTGTTGATGGTGCTGACGCCGGGGCCGAACATGATTTACCTGATCTCCCGTTCGATCTGCCAGGGGCGCAAGGCCGGTGTGACCTCGTTGCTCGGTGTGGTCGCGGGGTTTTTCGTGCACCTGTTCGCGGCCGCTGCCGGTTTGACCGCGGTGTTTCTGGCGGTGCCGATGGCCTACGAAGTGCTGAAGTGGGCCGGTGCGCTGTACCTGATGTGGTTGGCCTGGCAGGCGGTCAAACCGGGTGCGCGTTCCCCCTTCGAGGCGCAGCAGTTGCCGCCGGACTCGTCGCGGAAACTGATCACCATGGGCTTTCTGACCAGCGCCCTGAACCCGAAGATCGCCGTGTTTTATTTGTCAGTGTTTCCGCAGTTCATCACGCCTGAGCATGGCTCGGTGTTCACTCAAAGCATCACGCTGGGTCTGACTCAGATCAGCGTCAGTTTCAGCGTCAATCTGCTGATCGCGCTGTTCGCCGCGGGCATCGCCTCCTGGTTCGTCAACAACCCGTCCTGGCTGGCGGTGCAGCGCTATTTCATGGGGTTCGTGCTGTCGGCGCTGGCAGTGCGACTGATGCTGGAACAACGACGGATGGCTTGAACATGTGGATTGAACGGCTTGATGCCAGTCATGCCCTGGACTATCGGGCGCTGATGCTCGAAGCCTATGACCTGCATCCCCAGGCGTTTACCTCCAGCGTGCGCGAACGCGCCGTGATGCCATTGAGTTGGTGGGAATCACGCCTGACCAGCAAGCTGGACGTGGTGTTCGGCGCGTTCGAAAACGGTGAGTTGGCGGGCATCGTCGGCCTGGCCTTCGAACCCCGGGAAAAGGCCCGGCACAAGGCGACATTGTTTGGCATGTACGTGTCGGGCAAAGTCCGGCAACGCGGGGTCGGTTATCACCTGGTGCAGGCCGCCCTGGCTGAAGCGCAGGACCATAAAGGTCTGAAGCTGATCCAGCTGACCGTCACCGCCGGCAATGACGCCGCGTTCAACCTGTACCAGCGTTGCGGCTTCATCCAGTTCGGTCTCGAACCTTTGGCGGTACGGGTGGGCGAGGTCTACTTCGACAAAATCCATATGTGGCGCGAGCTCTAAATCCACCGCAATCCCTGTGGTGTGTCAGCGAACGGCGCTGACGCCGTCGAGTGTCGAGAACGACGTGTCCTTGGCCGTCAGCAGGAAGTCGCGCATGTACGGCGCATCCAGCATGTCGGCACGAATCCCTGCGTACAGCGTCGCAAACAAACCTTTCTCGCCCAGCCGCTTGGCCTTCACATATCCCCGTGAGCTGTATTCATGCAGCGCCCAATGGGGCATGCCGCACACGCCGCGACCGCTGGCCACCAATTGCATCATCATCACCGTCAGTTCCGACGTGCGGACCTGAGCCGGTTCGATATCGGCCGGTTCCAGGAAACGGGTGAAGATGTCCAGTCGATCACGCTCCACCGGGTAGGTGATCAGCGTTTCCGTGAGCAAATCTTCCGGGACGATGTAGGCCTTGCTCGCCAAACGGTGCTGATTGGCGACCGCGAGCATCGCTTCATAGGTGAACAACGGCACGTAAGTGATCCCGGCCAGTTCCAGCGGATCGGAGGTCACGACCAAATCCAGATCGCCACGGGCCAGCGCCGGCAGCGGGGCGAAGGAGAACCCTGAGGCCAGGTCCAGTTCGACTTCCGGCCAGGCATCGCGGAACTGGTCGATGGTCGGCATCAGCCACTGAAAGCAACTGTGACACTCGATCGCCATGTGCAAACGCCCGGCCGTGCCCCCGGCCAGCCGCGCGATATCGCGCTCGGCACCGCGCAGCAACGGCAGGGTGGCATCGGCCAGTTGCAGCAGACGCAAACCGGCGCTAGTGAAGCGCACCGGTTTGGTCTTGCGCACGAACAGCGGCATGCCCATGCGCTCCTCCAGTTCCTTGAACTGGTGGGACAGGGCCGACTGCGTCAGGTGCAAGCGGTCGGCTGCATCCACCAGGCTATCGGCTTCGCGCAAGGCGTGCAGGGTCTTCAGGTGACGGATTTCAAGCACCGGGGGCTCCATGAGGAAAACTTGTGATCAACACGAAAAGGTTGAGTTTGTCTCATGTTGGCTTGGGTGTCGACAATAGGGCCATCTTTTATAGGGAAAAATTCACCATGGCTTTGGCCCACACACTTGGTTTCCCGCGCATCGGCGCTGACCGCGAACTGAAAAAAGCCCTCGAATCCTACTGGAAGGGCGACCTCGATCAGGACGCGCTGAAAAGCGTCGGCCGCCAATTGCGCGCCACCCATTGGCAATTGCAGAAAGACGCCGGCATCGACCTGCTGCCCGTGGGCGACTTCGCCTGGTACGACCAGGTCCTGACCCATTCCCTGACCTTCGGTGTGATCCCCGAGCGTTTCGACACTGCCAAGGACTCGCGCGGCCTGCCGACCCTCGACACCCTGTTCGCCATGGCGCGTGGCGCCACAGCTACCTGCTGCGGCGGCGAACACAGCAAAGCGCAATACGCCCAGGAGCTGACCAAGTGGTTCGACACCAACTACCACTACCTGGTCCCGGAATTCACCGCTGACCAGCAGTTCAAGCTGAGCTGGGAGCAACTGTTCGACGAAGTCGACGAAGCCAAGGCGCTGGGCCACAACGTCAAACCGGTGATTATCGGTCCACTGACTTACCTGTGGCTGGGCAAAGCCAAAGGCAACGACTTCGACAAACTCGACCTGCTGGAACGCCTGCTGCCGGTCTACGGCGAAATCCTCGGCCGCCTCGCCGCTCAAGGCGTTGAGTGGGTGCAGATCGACGAGCCGATCCTGACCCTCGACCTGCCACAGGCCTGGAAAAACGCCTTCGAACGCGCCTATCACATCCTTCAATACTCGCCGCTGAAAAAACTCGTAGCGACCTACTTCAGCGGGCTGGAAGACAACCTCGGCCTGGCGGTCAGCCTGCCGGTGCAAGGCTTGCACATCGATGCCGTACGTGCACCGGATCAACTCGGCCAAGTGCTGGATCGCCTGCCGACCTACAAGATTCTCTCGGTAGGTTTGGTGAACGGCCGCAACGTCTGGCGCTGCGAGCTGGAGCAAGTGCTCGCTCAACTGCAACCGGCCCAGGAACGCTTTGGCGACAACCTGTGGGTCAGCAGTTCCTGCTCGTTGCTGCACAGCCCGGTGGACCTGGATCGCGAAGACAAACTCGACCCGGAACTGAAAAGCTGGCTGGCGTTTGCCGTGCAGAAGTGTGGCGAAATCGCCGTGCTGCGTGATGCCTTGAACGATCCGCAATCGCCCAAAGTGCAAGCCGCCCTGGCCGAAAGCCGTGCCATTCAAGCCAGCCGTGCCGAGTCGCCGCGTATTCACAAAGCCGAAGTTCAGGCGCGCATCAACGCCATCGGTGCGGCGGACAGCCAACGTCACTCGCCGTTCGCCAAACGCATCGAGCAACAACGTGCGCGGTTGAAACTGCCGGCATTTCCGACCACCACCATCGGCTCGTTCCCGCAGACCGGTTCGATTCGTCTGGCACGCCAGGCCTTCAAGCAAGGCAAGCTGTCGGCCAACGATTACACCGACGCCATGCACAGCGAAATCCGCCATGCCGTGCAAGTTCAGGAACGCCTGGGGCTGGACGTGCTGGTACACGGTGAAGCCGAACGCAACGACATGGTCGAGTACTTCGCCGAGCAACTGGACGGCTACCTGTTTACCCGTTTCGGCTGGGTGCAGAGCTACGGCTCGCGCTGCGTGAAACCGGCGATTATCTACGGCGACCTGAGCCGTCCGAACGCCATGACCGTCGACTGGATCACCTATGCCCAGAGCCTGACCGACAAGGTCATGAAAGGCATGCTCACCGGTCCCGTGACCATGCTGATGTGGTCGTTCCCGCGTGAAGACGTCTCGCGCAAAATCCAGGCGCAGCAGCTTGCGCTGGCATTGCGTGACGAGGTGGTGGACCTGGAAACCGCCGGCATCAAGATCGTGCAGATCGACGAAGCCGCCTTCCGTGAAGGCTTGCCGCTGCGTCGGGCGCAATGGCAGGAATACCTCGACTGGGCGGTGGAAGCTTTCCGTTTGAGCGCCTCCGGTGTGCGTGACGAAACCCAGATCCACACCCACATGTGCTACAGCGAATTCAACGACGTGATTCAGTCCATCGCGGCGATGGACGCCGATGTGATCACCATCGAAACCTCGCGTTCGGACGTGGAGTTGCTGGAGGCTTTTGAAGCGTTCGATTACCCGAACGACATTGGCCCGGGCGTCTATGACATCCACTCACCACGGGTGCCGGACACGGCCGAGATGGTCAAGTTGATGAGCAAAGCGGTGAAGCGGATTCCGGCTGAGCGGTTGTGGGTGAATCCGGATTGCGGGTTGAAAACCCGGGCGTGGCCGGAGACTGAGGCGGCGCTGGTCAACATGGTGGCGGCGGCGCGGCAGTTGCGGAGTCAGTTGGCCTAAAGTCCTGCGGCGCTCATTCTGACGCCTTCGCGAGCAGGCTCGCCCACATTGGATTTTATGTCGCTCACAGATGTTGTGTACGACATCAATCCTGTGGGAGCGAACCTGCTCGCGAAGAACGATAACGCGGTCTTGAAAATGACCGTTCAGCACTCTTCATCAAACTGTCACGCAACTGTGGCAGCGCGCTTGAACAAACTTCATCAGACTCGCGCTCTACTGGAGTTCTGCGTTTCGGTGTTTTTCATGCGTGTTTTCTTTTTCCTGGCTGCGCTGTTGTTCGGCCTGCCGTCCTTGGCGGCGTCTCGTTGCGATATCAATGTTCCGACCGAACGGGTCGATCTGGCACAGGTGAGCCTGGCGTACCAGAGCATCGGCCGTGCGTCGGACCCTGCACTGTTGCTGGTGATGGGCCTTGGCGGGCAGTTGATTCACTGGCCGGACGAGGTGGTGGTCGCGTTATGTCAGCAGGGTTTTCGGGTGGTTCGCTATGACAATCGCGATGTCGGGCTCTCGACCTGGCGACAAGCACCCGCCGACGCCAACCTGACCTTGGAAGTGCTGCGCTACAAACTGGGTTTGCCGGTGTCGGCGCCATACACCCTGACCGATTTGGCTGACGATGCCTTTGGGTTGATGGATGCGTTGCACGTCGAGCAATTCCACGTGTTGGGCGCGAGCATGGGCGGGATGATCGCCCAGCACATGGCAGCGATGGTGCCGCAACGGGTCGAGAGCCTGACCCTGATCATGACCAGCTCCGGCGCCGAAGGGCTGCCGGCGCCGAGTGCGGCGCTGGTGCAGCTGCTTGCGCGCCGTGGTGCGCCGAATCGCGAAGCAGCGTTGGAACAACAGGCTGATTTGCTCGCGGCGCTGAGCAGCCCGACGGTGAGTGATGATCGGCAGGCGTTGCTGCGACAGGCGGCGCAATCTTATGACCGGGCGTTCAACCCCGAAGGCGTAAAGCGCCAGATCATGGCCATCCTCGCGGAACCGAGTCGGGTGGCGCTGCTCAATCAACTGCGGGTGCCGACGCTGGTGGTGCACGGTACGGCTGATCCGTTGCTGCCGGTCATGCACGGTGTGCACCTGGCGGCGCATATCCGCGGCAGTCAGCTGAAGTTGATTCCGGGGCTGGCGCACCGATTCCAGGAAGCGTTCAAGGCACCGCTGCTGGCGGCGGTGTTGCCGTATTTGCAGGCCCACCGTGAAGACACCTCGCATTGGGCGCAGATTGATCCGACTCGAGATAACAAATTACTGTAAGTAACTAAGTGCGGATCTGACACAGCAGGAAAATTGTTTCATCAGATCCACTACGGTCTTTACTCGCTAACTTTTTGTTTGAGAGTCATTGACGAATTTTTAACTGGTCGTTTTCTCGAAATACTTGATGTTGTCGATACAAAAGGGTCCCCACTCGACTGGTGCGGAGTCAGAAGTCGGATATAGGCTGACAATGACACGATCGAATTTCTCTTTCATTCTAAAGCTGAATTCGAAAAGCGTCGGGTTCTTGCGCACAAGCACTATTTGCGTGAAGGCTTGAACTGGCACAGGGGATTCCCCCTGGTAAACGGTGACCTGATAATTAACGAGTGGTAATCTCTGGTCGTCGTCGGGCAGTTCGTTAAATGGAAGGGAAGCACTGAAATAGCCGGTAAACTCTTGAGCACGGCTGGCGAATTTTGATTCGATCTTAACTCGCGGATGTGCAGCAGGATAGCATTGAAGTGACGCCACATAATTATTGTTGTGTTTGATTACGTTCACGGTTCCTCCACCTGGAATGACTTTCCAGTGAGTGAAGTCGCCGGTTTCGAAATTTCCATTGCGGATAAGATTCTGCGACACGGGCATCATCCTTTTTTTTGAGCGATGAGGTTTGATGGATCTATGAAAGCTAATGGAACAACTTCATTAAGCGCAGTGCTAGGAAACATATCACCTGTCATATATGACAGTCCCGACCAGCGGTATCTCGTTGCTGTGAATCCGGCCCTCTGCTTAACCTGCCGACCATAGTAATCAGGTGTATTGTTCAAGCTTTCCGGCGTGCCTACGTCTGCGAGGTAAGTGATGAGTACCCCCCTGAAAATCGATTTCGTCAGCGACGTGTCCTGCCCCTGGTGCGTCGTCGGCCTCTACGGCCTGACCCGGGCCCTGGATTTGCTGGGCGACGAGGTGCAGGCCGAGATCCGTTTCCAGCCGTTCGAACTGAACCCGAAGATGGGCCCGGAAGGGCAGAACATCACCGAACACATCACCGAAAAATACGGCTCGACCCCTGAGCAGTCCCAGAAAAATCGCGAGATGATCCGCGCGCGCGGCGCCGAGGTCGGGTTTGCGTTTCGCACGGATGGCAACAGTCGCATCTACAACACCTTCGACGCCCACCGCTTGCTGCACTGGGCGGGGCAGGAGGGGTTGCAGTTCAACCTGAAAGACGCACTGTTCAAGGCGTATTTCACCGAGGGTGGTAATCCGTCCGATTACGGGCAATTGGCGCAGATCGCTCAAAGCGTGGGACTGGACCGGCAGCGGGCCGAGGCGATTCTGGCGTCGGACGAGTTCGCCAAAGAGGTTCGCGAGGAAGAGCATTTGTGGCTGTCGCGAGGCGTCAGTTCAGTGCCGACCGTGGTGTTCAACGGACAATACGCAGTCACTGGCGGCCAGCCGGTGGAAACGTTTGTCGGGGCGATTCGGCAGATCATGAGTGACGCGAAGGGCGGGACGGTCAGCTGATTCCCACAAAACTTGTAGCAGCTGCCGAGCCTGCGAGGCTGCGTTCGGCTGCGAAGCAGTCGCAAAACTTGCCACCGTGTTCTTTCAGGAAAACGGCATTGATCGGATTACGACTGCTACGCAGCCGAACGCAGCCTCGCAGGCTCGGCAGCTGCTATGTATGGACTCGCCCCCACTGTCTACCCGCTTTTGAAAAACCGCCGCCCCGTTGCATCTATGTATCAGGCCTATTCGAAGAAGCCGTCT